>NZ_JAUSWV010000001.1:0-300000 GCF_030815485.1 Streptomyces rishiriensis
CCCGCGGAGCGGGATATGCCCCGGCAAGCCGGGGCATAGAGCGCGAATTGCGCAAGCGCAATTCGAATTCCCGCGTAAACGCGGGAATGAATTCCGTAAACGGAATTCTAAAGCGATCCTGTCCGCGCAAGCGGACAGGGGGATTCCCGCAAGCGGGAATCCTGGGCGTCCGCTGCGCTCCCGCCCTACCGGCTTCGCCGGGCAGCAAGGGGTGAGGGTGCATCGCCCTGCTGCCTGTGTAGTAACTGGGGTTTGGCCTACCACCCCCACCGCTTGCCCGTGGCTGGCCCCGGTCCACGCGTGCCCTGACGGCCCCTCAGGACGGGGCCCACACTACCTGAGCTGATGCTGGATCAGCCACAGTACCGTCCCCGGGGCGCAGTTATTGACCCCGTACCCGGATCCCCCGGACCATGGGAATGCGGCCTAGACTTTGGGGGATCCTGGCCACACCTCCGGAGATAGATCGCAGGTCTGCATCACATACTGCACTGTGTAGACTTTGGGATTCTAAACTCACCACCGGAAGCGGCTGAACCTTGTAAGCCGGCCGATTTCCATTTGTTGCGGACGGCCCATCGGGAATCCGGCCGTACACACGAACACCCCGGACGATTCATGTTCATGGACAGGACGGGTCGAAGGAAGATGTCTCGCGACTTCACTCTGCCGGGGTACAGCGTTGGCTTCGCTCGCGGCTATGCAGGGATGTCGCCGAGGTGAGCCCAGAAGCCGGGCTGGCGATGGATCGGCTCCTACGGTGCTCCTATGACTCCCGTTCCAATGACCACCACCCCGCCGGTGACCGGATGGATTGTCGCCTGGGCAACCATCGCTTGCGCCGTGGGCACCGTCAGCGCGCTAATTCGCCCGCGTCAGGCGGGAAGCGCGGCGAGACCTAGCCTTGATCATTCGCCGCTGAACCCACCCGCGCCCCATCGTGCGCCAACGCAACCGGCGTGCCAGCATGGAATGACGGATGTATTTCGGTAGGACCAACAGGCATGGAGGGTGCACCCCTCCAGCTACCTAACGCACGCTTACCATGTGCCATCCATGTTCGGCGACACAAACATGCGCTTGGAGTAGTCGTGAGAAGTAGATTTATCATAGCGTCAGCAACGATTTCACTCGCCGCAGGTCTGGCAGTCATAGGACCTGCAACCTCCGCATCCGCATCGTCCGGAGTATGCTGGATTTCTCCCTCCCAGGGGAGTGTTGGAAGCAAATTTACCGTCTCGGGTATTGGCTTCCCAAAGAGCAAGACCGTTACTGTCGTATGGCAGTCTGATCCTGATGACTCGTCGCACGTGCTGAGTCTGCGATCTGGAAAGACCTCGAAGTACGTCGGCCGTTTTGACGTCAAGAATAATCGAGTCCCGGGCTATAGTGGAATCGCGCCGGTCCATAGCCACAGCGTGTACGCGGCGGTTTACGGGCAAAAACCCGTGAAGTGCGGCAATTTCACGGTCCAGAGCGTTTTCCACTAGCCTAGATCGTTCATGAGTCCCCGTCGGTTCGCTGACGGGGACTCTGTGCCTATATGCGCTGAGCAACACGGCAAGGGCCCGGCTGTCGCGTCGGGTGGGCGCCGGGTTCCACTTGGCCGGTGCGATAGTGCGGGTTGTCGGGGCGGTCGAAATAGCTGGTCAGTCAGGAGGGTTCATCGCAACAGGACTATCGAAGCCGCCCCCACGCCGGCCGGAGAACGGCCCGACATCACCCGATCAAGTTCAGTAGCTGGTCTGGGTATTTTCTGGTTTCTTGTTCCGTTCAGCAGCTGCCTTTTCTCTCAATGCTACGAACTGCGATCCGGCTTCGGTCACACTCACATATTGAGAAAGGTTTTCGCCCTCAGGAGGTACGCTGCTGATTGAATGTACGCGAATGTATCCGATGTCGCGCAGATGCCGGAGCTCGCGTTCCAGCGCCGACCCCATCACGTAATTTCCGAAATTTCCGGAAGTCAATTTCTTTAGGTTTTCATACATTTGTCCGGACATGGTGTGAAGGAATAGCCTGGACACGGCGTCACCCAGCGCATCTACCTTCCGCTCGAGCTCCCCGAACTTAATCCCGGCAGGCCCAGCCTCGAATGACGCACCCGACTCGATTCGCTCCTTCACCGGTTTCATAAATACAATCAGTGCCATTGTGGCGAAAATTACCCACAACCCTGTCTCGATGAGTGGCACGTAATCCTTCATCCGTCACTAATTCCTCTCTATGTGATACCTTTCGATACGCCTTCCCTCACATGAATCACAACTAAACGTAATCTACCGATTTTGCCGCGCATGCCGCCAACGGTTACACAACGAAGTGGATCGGTCCTGACTTCCGTGGCCCTCGGGAGTCTGCTGACCACGCATCAGCGGGAACGTCAGCGATTGACCGGCGCGAATATTGGTGCCCTGCCGTGATGCCATCTGAGGCGTCACCGCGGGGGTGGGGTTGTCGGCGGGGATATCGACGGTCGGAAATGGTGTTGCCGCAACGTGACCGTGGTCGGCCCTGGCGGTCGGTGGTGTGGTCGGGGCCGGCTGATGCGCTCGGACTCACAGCGGTGCCGCAGCAAGGCGGCACCGCGCCGTGCGCGTACGGGAGTTGCCGACGATGACGAGAGCGGATGTGGATGCCGGTGCCGGGGACCGGCTGGAGTTGGCGGTGCTGGTGCAGTACCGGATGGCCACCACCGAGCAGATGCACCAGATCATCGCCCCGCAGGTGCGGATCGAGCAGACCAGACGGCGGCTGGCCAAACTCCGCGCCGAGGGCCTGGTCGACCGGATCACCCTGCCGCAGGCAGGACGCCGCCGGGTGTGGTTCGCCACCGCGTACGGGGTGCAGGTCGCTGCGGAGTGGCCGGAGCTGCGGGGCCGGCGGCCGCCGCGGCTGGTGTCGGATCCGGTCGCCGCCCGGCAGGGCGAGCGCTCGCGCGGCGCCGCGGGCACACCACCATCGACACCTCGGCGGACTCGCCTGGCTCTTCCCCGGCGCCCTCGCAGGCCAGCCTCTCAGCAACCACCGCCTGGAACCAGTCCGGAGGCAACTGGTCCCGATACGCGGCAGAACTCCCAGGACGAACGCACCCACGGGGCTAAGCACCGAAATCCAGGCTCGGCCGCTGCCCCAACAGCCCTATGGTCCACTCCATGCATGCCGAACAGCTCAAGGCCTCGTCGCGGAAGTGGATGACCGCGGCACTCACGGCGTTCGCGGAGGGGCCCGAGTCATACGACTTCGCGGTTCACCACGCTGGGATCGCCGCCGAACACATCCTCAAGGCCTTCCTCGCGGGCCTCCACCCAGCGTTGATAGTCGAGGCCCGGGACTTCGATTCGCTCCTCCACGCCACCGGCCATGGCGCGCACGCCTCAGCCCCCGCGAGTCGGGCGAAGACGATCGGGCTGGTGGAAGCCCATGCCCGAGTCCACAAGATCCTCCGGAATCAGATCCCGATCAACAAGCAGGCACTGGAGCCCGTCGCGAACGCCCGTAACGGCGTTGCTCACAGCGGCGTTCATGACGTCGCGGAGGTCCAGACGGTCTTCACCACATGTCTGCGGCTGATCGACCCGTTGCTCGCAGAGCTGAAGATCGCTCCGGACGATTACTGGGGCAGCTACGTCCCTCTGCACGACAGGCTGATCGAGGAACGCGTTCAGGCCGCCCGCATCCGGCTGGAAGGCAAGCTGGCCAAGGCACGGGCCATCTTCGAGCAGCGTTACGGGCACTTGGCGTCGAAGGAGCGGGAGATCGTGCTCGCCACGATCACACAACACTCGCCCCGCTACATGGAACACGACCTGGAGACGGCCTGCCCTGCCTGCGGCTCACAGGGTTGGCTCATGGGCGACACCCACATCGAGGAGACGAACAACCCCGTCGTGGTCTTCACTCCCTACGTCTTCGCCTGCTCCGCATGCGACCTCGACGTCGAGAACGAGGAGTTCTGGCAGCTGGGAGACCTCGGTGACGAAGTTGAACTCTCCGACTCGCCGGAAGACTTCTACGGGAACTGGGAGCCAGATCCTAAGTTCATCCCGGACGAGCCCGAAGACCCCACGATCGATGCGAACTGGGAATGACGATGGAGTCCACGTACTCGGTGTCGGACGCCTTGAGGACGGCTACGTAGTCGCTCTCAATCACGTCCAGCTGCGCCAGCAGGCGCTCTTTGTACGTGGGCGGGAGGGGCTTCTTCGGCGGCATGCACCGTGACATCCCTGGCTGGCCTGCCCGAGTTCCGTCACTGGGGGAAAACCGTGCACCAGGGCCCCGTTGGGGGCCTACGCTCCCGGTATGTACAGCAGCACCTATCCCCTGCCGTTGACCGGCGGCGGCTTCCGGCTCGGAGTCTTCGACACCTCGGTGCTCACCCAGGACGTCACCGCGGCGCTCAAGCGCGGCCAGCCGTCCTCGATCCTCGCCGGGATGCGGCACGGGACGCTGCGCGGGTTCATCCCGCACTACGTGTGGGCGGAAGTCCCCCGCGTGCTGGCCGACCGCAAGCGCGAAGGCGGCACCTTCGATCTCGCCCGGGCGGAGCAGCTGTGGTGGCAGCAGTACGTGCCGCTGCTGCACGTCGTAGACGTGAACGGGCTGCCCATGACGGCGGCCGCCGACAAACTCGCCCACGAGGACCTCAGCGACGTCGGCATCCTGCAGCTCGCCGGCGTGCTCGCCCCCGTCGTCCTCCTGGCCGCCGACCGTGACTTGATCCGCCAGGGCGTCGCCGTCCCGAACTGGGAAACAGTCCGCAGCGTGCTGGGGAAAATCGGCAAGGCGGAGGCGGGCATGCAGGGCAGCACCAGCGCGCTCCTGGGAACCGGCTACACCCTGGCCGGTGCCGTGCGGCTGGCACGCGCCCACCCGGTGGCCGCAGGAGTGGCGGTTGCCGCCGCCGGCGCCTACGCGTACCGCAACCGTTCCCGGTTCACCAGCGACACCCGCGCGGCGCTCGCCAGGTTTGGCACCGAGGCCGTGAAGGTCCTGGGTGAACCATTCGTGCAGCACGAGGTGCACGGGCGCGACTGGGCCCAGGCGCAGCGCGGCACCGCTGGAGGCGACGTGCTGTCGCAGGTCGCCCGGATGCTCGCCCGCGCGCCCGAGCCGATGACCCGCACCGACATCCTCGCCGCCCTCCCCACAGCAGTGCAGGAACCGCACCGCCGGCAGATGAACGGCCTCGGGCGGCTCCTGCACCGCTTCCCCGCCTTCCACCAGGCGGCACCCGGCCGATGGCAGCTCGGCAGGACCAACATGCAGATCACCGCCCCGCCCTGGGCGTAGAGCGGCGGCACGGCAGCGGTATGCCCTGCAACAAAGACGCAAGCAGCCAGTGCCTGCTTGGCACTCTTTTGCCGCTTTAGCCACACGAGTAGCGGCCACACGAAACGATCAGCTCATGACCTTCAGCGATCCCTCAGCAGGCCACTTCACAGCCACCTTTCCCCAGCTCCGCGACTGGGCCTTGATCTGGGACACGTACGACCTGGCTGTCCACGGAACCCACCGGATGCCGCGCTTCTACACCGGCGTACGGCACGAGAACTGGTGGGGCAGCGCAGTGCAGATGGACGTGCTGCTCGACTTGGCCAAGAAGCACGGCATACCGGTCGCGTGGGTCACGCCTGCCCAGACATTGAGCAGTCTGGCCGCCGCGGATACCGCACACGACGACAAGCTCGCTGTCCTGGTGGACGGCGAGGACGACATCCAAGCCCTGTGCCGCCTCAAGCTCGATGAGTGCACCGATGAATGGATCGCCGGTGAAGTCAAGGCAGGGGAGAAGGCCATGGCGGCATGGTCCGACGGTCACCGTGAAGCCGCCGCGTGCCTTGCCGTCGCCGGGGTCGAGCAGATGCTCCACAACCTGACCCACGTCCCCCGTGGGAAAGGCGCTCACGGGAGGCTTCACAAGGCCGGCAAGAAGAAGCCGAACGACTACTTGCCCAGGCATCAGTACGTCCTGGCCCCGCTGAATGCCTTCTACACCCCGTACGACCCGGGTAAGGGCGATGCGGTCCCGACGACCCTCTCCCGGCACGCTGTGGTGCACCACCTGCCCCTGTCCCACCTGAGCCCAGGGCACTGCATCATCGCCGTCATGCTCCTCATCTCGATCATCCGCGAGACGCAGGAACGCTATGACGACATCCGGGACGACTTGCTCATGCAGGCCATCGACTAGGGCCGACGTGCAGAGGCGGCGGACTGCCAGGGATCAGGGGTAGCTACGTGCGAAACTCCCTGATCCCGGCATTTGCGATGCCGGGATCAGGGCATTGCCACGGGTGGTTATCCGAGCCAGGTGATGGTGAGGACGGACAGGCGGCGCAGAGGCCGGTTCACCCAGTAGGTGAGGGAGAGCTGGCCGACGGAGGCGTGGCGGACGTCCTCGCCCTCAGGGTCGTCGGCGTTCCAATGTGGGAAGCCCCACGGGTCACCGGCGGCGGCGTCCAGGACGTCCCACACCATGTCTTCGACGTGTTCGGGCAGGGTGGCGAGGACCTTCGCGGCCGGGGCAGAGAAGCGGACCGCGTACGGCTGCTGTGCGGTCACCGGCGCCTGCCGCGGAGCTCCGCCATGTCGATGAACTCGCTGTCGTCGTAGCCGGAAGCGACGAACGCGTCGACGGCCGGGGCGGAGACGAGGCGGCCCTGCCAGTCCTGGAGCACCGCGTACAGCCCGGCGAGGGAGAACGTGCGCCGTGATTCCTCGAGCGCAGCCGCCCACTCTCGCTCGAAGGCCGGCACCCAGGTGTCGGCGCGCCGGTCGGCGCGCAGCTGGGCAAGGAGTTCGGCCGGCGCCCCGGGCGCGGGAGCGTACGGCGTGACGGGTGCGTGGTCGGGCTGCGTGCTCATCTGGTCCTCCCGGCAGGGTGTATGGCCACCGTACTCGCGACGCCAGTCTGTGGTTGTCCTACTGCGGAGGTTGCGGGGTGGAAGTGCTCTGTTCTGCTGGCTGGTCAAGCTGCTGCTGCCGTCGCCGTTGCTCGTTTCGAAGGGATTCGACGCGTTGTGCGAACCGGGCGAGCAGCTCTTCATGCTGATGCGGACTGAAGTCGCTGTACTCGCCGACTCCTAGCAGTGCCGCGTTCAATTCCTCTTCGATAGCGTCCGCGCTCTGCTGGAGGAAGTAGCTTCGTTCGCGGAATTTGTAGTAGCCGCTGAAGCCGGATGCGCAGGTGACGACAAAGCTGATGCCGATGATGACCTTTTTTTGCCAGTTCAGGCCAGGGTCGAGGGCCGCAACGGCGGCGATGCTGGCGGATCCAATAGTGATCAGAGCGTGCAAGCCGTTGTGTCGTCGGCGATACCTGCGGCTCAACGCTGCGTACTCATCGATCACTTCGTGGATGTTTTCGCGGTACAGAGCCCGCTGGCCAGTGACCGAGGAGTGCGTCCGAGCACTGAGGAAGTGGAGCTGATCCAGCAGAGTAGCCAGTTCCTGTTCCAGGTCTTCGCGTTTGACGATCAGCTCAATGTTATTCACCGACGGAACAGTTACGTCGCTTAGGGCGAGCCAAATCAGCACCGCAATGCTGGACAGAAGGAGAGGTAACCATATTGCGGTCGCGGTACCGGCAACCGATCCGAGCCCTCGACGGTTCAGCTCAACGGAGGTAGCGATACCGGAAAGCAGTGATAGGGGCCCGATCGTTCCTGCGGTGACACCAAGGATAGATCGAATCTTGAGAATGCGGAGCAGTCGCCTCTTTTCCTGAATGTTGCGGCGAATTCCATGAATGAACTCTCGCGCTCTCAGATTCTCGCCGTTTACCGATAAGGTGACCTGGGTGGAGTTGCCGTCCGCACTGTCGGCCATATTGCCCCCTCACGCTCTTAGAAGTCGAGATCCAGGTAATCGATGTCATTGATCTCCACCTGCGACAGTCCCATAGCGCGACCGCCGCCGTCCTGGAAATACACTTCTTTGAACCCTTCGGCGATGATTCCGCGCATCTGCTGGTCGCTGGACCCGGCGTCGCGGGCGTCGAAGAGGCGGCGGGCGTACTCCGGGGAAGGTGCACGGTGAGCCTGCGGAACCGTCCGTCGTCGGTCGTGCCGACCGGCGCTGTGTAGCCGAACCGGGCCCGGGTCTCCACCGTGATCCCCGTGCTGGTGGCAGCCTGCTTCTGCCGGCGCTTGCGCACCAGCGGCTGCCACCGCTGCCGTACCGCGTCGTCGATCTTCGCTGCGACGTCGGCGCGGGCGTGCTTGCGGGCGCCGCGGCGGTAGCGGTTGACGGAGTCGGCGGTGACGCCGATCTCCGCCGCGACGGCCTTCGTGCTGCCGAACTGCTTGAGTAGGAACCCGATCTGGCCCTTCAGGGTCTTCGGCGGGCTCTTGGTGAACGCCTGCGCGGTCGGCCCTCTCGATCGCGTCCTCGATCTCTCCCACGGCACTACTCCCCTTCGTCCAGGACGGCGTCGCCGCCCTGGATGTGGCGCGCCGGGTTCAGGCCCTGCTCCATCAGGTCGACCACCCAGGCCATCTCCTGGACGCCCTCCAGCTTCGCCAGACCCGGTGTGGCCCAAGGCGGAACCCGCCCGGCTGCGGCTTGCCGCTGGCCGCATACGGCAGGAAGTCCAGCGGGCTGCTGCCGGGGCTCGGTAGACGACGCAGTCGGACAGCACGGCGGGCGGGAACAGGCCCGTCATCTTCGCCACGTTGGTGAGCTTGCGGTGCATGTTGACCCGCGCCTTGCTGATGACGGCGGCCCGGATGTCAGGGCGCCAGGTCGGCCGCTGAAGGGCCGGCCACCGTTCGCCTTCCTTGTAGCGCTTGTTGGGGGCGCTCGCGGAGCTTGCCGACGCCGCCCTTCACTGTGGCCTTGATGGCGGACAGGACGGCGGTCAGGGACGGGTCGGCCTGCTTGTGCTGCTCCATCGCGGCGAGGAACTCCGCGTCCGTGAGGTCCTTGGTGACGCCGAGGTCGGCGAGGGTGTCCACGTACGCGTTCTTGAGCCGGTCGTGCCACGGGTCCAGGTACGCGCCGGTTTCGCGGCGCAGGTACGCCTCGATCGGCGTCACGTTGTAGCCGAGCTCCTGGGCGTAGGCGACGGTGTGCGTCTGGTACCAGGCCGGACCCGTCGGACGGCTGCCGTCTGGGGTGAACGGCGACGGCAGGCGCGGGCCAGGTCGATGTGGCTGAGGTCGACCAGCCAGCTCCCGGGGATCTTCGGGTTGAACTTCGGGGTGTGGAAGGCAGCGTGCACTCCTCATCGCTGAGGAGGTCCACCGGCCGCACCCACTGGTAGGCCTCCTCGCTCAGGAAGCCGCCCGTCCAACCGGAGTTCACAACGACCGGGTGCTCCGGGGTAGCCTCCGGCGGCGCCGGGTCCATCGGCTCCGTGCCCAGCCAGCCCGGGTTGTGGCCGGACACCCAGTTCCCGCTCTCCCGGTCCTGCACGGCTTTGGTGGGCGGGCGCAGCGCGGTCATCAGCTCCAGGCCCGAGACGGCCGTAGACCCGCGCGGGGTGATGACCCGGGTCGCGAAGACGCCCAGGACGCGGGCGATGTCGGCCGGCTCCATGTCCGCGACGCTGGGCCAGGACCGCTCATCGAGGGCGTCCCATGACAGCACCGCGAGCTGCACGCACTGCCGCTCGCGGCCCTGGGCCTTGCGGTAGATCCGCGCCCAGGGGCCGAACCAGCGCTGCGTGAGCTGCCACTTCCCCTTCGCCACCTGCTTGACGACCAGGTGATCGGCGGGCAGGCGCAGGGAGCGGCGCTGCTCGTGACCCTCCAGGCGCTCCGGCAGCCCGAGCGTCACGGCGGCCGCGGCGGTGAGCACGATCAGCGGATCGGAGTCCTTGCCGTAGCGGTTGAGCTTCGCGGCGCCGAGCCCGGACTCGCGCAGCGTCCACTCCACCAGTTCGGGGACCGTACGCGCGGGGCAGTCCAGCACGATGCCGTCGACGCCGTACGCGGAGCCGTCACCGTCCAGCACGGCGAGCGGACCGTGCGGGAACCGTGAGTCGAACGGGGGCTTGGCGGCCTTCGTCGCCGCCGGAGGCCGCGAGGTCGCCTGGCGCGCGGCCGGACGCTCCGACGCGGCCGCCTGGGCCGGTCCCGCCGTCTGCGCCTTGGATGTCTCGGTCACTGCCGGGCCCGTGGACGTCTCCGGGACCGGCGCCAGCGGGGACTGGGGAGCCGGGGCGGGCGCGACGGCGGGAGCTGCGTGGGTGGGGTACTTCGCCGCCCAGCCGCTCAACAGCCGCTGGTACGCCTCCAATCGGGGCGGGCGCGGCTCGGAGCGGCCCTGGGCTGCCGGCGCAGCTGACCGCCGAGAAGATCGCGAAGCAGCTCTCGGGTTCGACTGGGGCTTCATAGGGCCGCTGTCGCATCACCCTGCGCCTGGGCGGGGCGTACCCGGTGTGGTTCGCCACCGCGTACGGGGTGGAGGTCACCGCGGAGCGGCCGGAGCTGCGCGGCCGAACGCCCGCCGAGGCTGGCATCGGATCCGGTTGTTGCGCTGCGGGTGACCCACTGCTCGATCGTGGTCACGGCCCACCCCCTCCAACTTCCGTCCCCGCAGTGCCCGTTCCTGTACGGTTGGCCTTGCTCCGAAGACGCAATGAGAGGTGGTGAAGCCGATGCGGCGAGTACCCGCAGCGAGCTCGGTGCTGCCCTCAGAAAGACTCGGGGCACATGCAACTTCCTGCCTGGGCCGTGGCCTTCGTGGTGTTCCTTTTCGGTGTGATTTTCGTTCTGACGTTCATCCTTGATCAGATCCCCAAGCTGAGCAGCAAGGCGATCAAGGCGATCAAGTCCGTCCGCGCCGTCCGGGACGAGCTGACAAGCCGGCCCCCGAAAGAGCTCGATGGGTAGCTGCCCTACCCGGCGATGCCGAGCACAGCGGCGGAGGTGTTCTCCTCGCGCACACGGCGCCGCGGCCGTGGTGTCGGCGGGCCAATCCTGGTCCACCTCATCGGGCCTCGGCGCCGTGCCAAGGGCGC
Source organism: Streptomyces rishiriensis (assembly GCF_030815485.1). NCBI lineage: Bacteria > Bacillati > Actinomycetota > Actinomycetes > Kitasatosporales > Streptomycetaceae > Streptomyces > Streptomyces rishiriensis. Next base: position 10,970 of record NZ_JAUSWV010000001.1, read on the forward strand.
CGGCACCGTTGTTCCACGACGGAGGCCCCGCTGGCGAGGGTTCCTGCAGAACCAGCGAGGCCAACTGCGCGCCCTCCTTGGCGGGCGCCGGACAGCATCCGCACGCTGATCTCGACCGCATGGTCCCCCTACTCCTTCACCCCGCCTCCGTCGTCACAGCCGGCGGGAACGCAGCCAGGTGAAAGTAAGTAGCCCCCGCAGTGCCAAACACCGTCCCGTGACGACGTCTTCGGTCCCGTCGTTGACAGCGCGGTCAAGTGAAGTACGACAGGACCCCGGGAGCCGTCGTTCCTGGGGTCCTGTGCTTGCCGGGGTGATGGCTTCACGGCTGCCGTCGTGGGAACCAGCCCGTAGGTCCGGCATCGGCTTTCCGTCGGGGTGGCGATCTTTTCGGTGCAGCAGCATGGCTCTTCGTTCCATCTAGCTGCCACTATGACCCCTGGTGACGGAACGGATGATCTGTGTGAAGGAGCACCATGGTCTCGTCCTTGGCGGTACGCAGGGCAAGCCGCTGGCAGGACTCCGTTCGGCTGCTGCTGTTGATCGACGCAGCTGCAAAGCCGCCGGCCGAAGGAGAGACTCCGCCTGCGTCCACAGTGGGTGTGGTGCACACCCAGGTACGGCTGCAGAAGCTCGACTTCTGGGTACGCTATCCGGACTACCTGGCCTTCGAGCTCATGAACGAATTCGAGGCGGCGCCTGACGAGACAGGCCTACTCGCCCTCGCCTCGGACATCCTGGAGTCGGAAGAGCCGGACCTCCGGCGCTTTCCCATGCTGCGCCACAAATTTGGCGCCTTCGAGGAACTCGACGATGCCCTGGCACCGCTGGTGGAGCGTGGTCTGCTCCGGAAAACACAGATCCTCGGCCGCACCGGGCAAAAACGCGTCGTCGAGCACGTGTACTTCCTCCTTGACCGGGGCCGCGAAGTGGCAGGCACGCTGGTGCAGGACGCGCCCGCACTGGAGTGGTACCTCAACCGCACCCGCCTGGTCGTGGCGCTGGTCGACGGTCTTGGGGGAACGCAGATCAAGAACCGGCAGTACCTCCTGAGCGACTACGCCGACACCCCGTGGCGGCAGTACATCGCACCCATCACCGAGCAGGCACGTGCACGGCTGCGCCAGCTGAAGGCCGCAACTGTGGTGCCCATGACCGACGTCGACCAGGAGGCCTCGTGACCGCGTCGACCAAGACCAGTACCACTGAGGCCGCCGGCGTCCCCCTGGCCGGCGACATTCTGCAAAGCGTTGCCGCGAAGATGGGCCTGACCGCAGAACAGGTCGAACGCTCGCTCGCTGAGGCCAACATCACCCTGAAAAACCCTGCGGCGGCTGACCGACGGCTGCGGATGCTGCACCTTCGAGCCTACGGCGTGAAGCATTCCGGTGAGCCGTTCACTGTGGAGCGGGGCTTCTCGACGGGTGTGTCAGCGATCGTTCATCCCGACAACAGTGCAGGCAAAACCAGCCTGCTGGAGTTCCTCGTCTGGCCGCTGCGCGGCGAGCCACGAGACTTGCCACCAGACGTCCGCTCCTGGGTGCGGCATCTGCGCCTGGACCTGGCCGTGGCCGGTCGCCCCATCCGGATCGCGCTCGACATCGACCCCGACGCCCATCCGGCGCTGACCGGACGCATCCTGACCGCGGACACGACAGAGCAGCTGCTGGCCGCCGACGACAGCGGGAACGGGCTGCGGCTGCTGGAGCAGGCTTCCGGAACCGCTGAAGTGGACCGAAGCATCGGATCCTTCTTCCTCGACGCACTGCGCATGGGACACACCACTCTGTGGCAGACCGGCGGCGGCGCCGACGGCGGCGGCGCACCCCAGGTCCACGGCTGGGCCTCGTACTTCGGAGCGTGCTACCTCAATCCGGGCGGCGATGAGATCCTCCTCGGGGATGTCAACGCTGTCGGACTGTCTGCCCGGCTCATGGAGCTCTTCGTCGACATCCCCTACAGCACCGTCCTCACCCAGCTGTCAGTCGCCGGCAAACGCGAGCGGAAGACCCTCGCCCAGGAGAAGCGCCGCGCAGAAGGGGACGCCGACGCGCGCAAGAGCGACCGGGAAGCCTGGCAGAATGAGCTAGAGCAGATTTCCCGCCAGATCACCGATCTCCGGAGCCTGGCGAGCCAAGACGTCTCGCCCCTCCTCCAGGCTGCGGATCAAGCGGCGGCGCGTCTTCAGGGAGCGCAGGGAGTGCTGCGCGAGACCGAGCAGGACCTGGCCGAAACGAACGCGGCCCGGGTGCGCGCCGATCAGGCGCTGCTGGATGCCCGCGAGACCTGGCAGGCCCGCCGGGTGCTGGGCCGGCTCAACCCGGTGTGCTGCCCGCGCTGCGAAGAGCCACTCGACCGGGAACGCCATCAGCAGGAACGTGAGGACGCCTCCTGCGCGGTATGTACCCGGCAGTTGCCCGAGGTCGACGAAGAGACTGCCGAAGTGCTCCTGCAGGACCTGGAATCGCAGCTGGAAAGCGCCCGGGAAGCTGAGGAAGCGGCGGCCCAGCAGCGTGATGCCGCCACCGCCACGGTGACGGACGCAATCGCCGAGCAGCGGGGGGCCGCCGCCGCGTTGCAAGAGGCGCTGGCGACATCGCAGAATCATGAGCGCCTTCGCCAGCTGGAGCTGCAGGCAGCCGGTCTCGAGGGGCGCCTCGCCGCCACCGGTTCTGCTCCCGAAGAACCTCCTGTCCCTGTATCCGCTCAAGTTTTGGCGGCCGTGTACGAGGCCGTCCGGGAGGCCGTGGATGCCTCAGCCAAGCGGCTCTTTCCGGCGATGAACGCGCAGATTGTCGAGCTCGCGACCCGCTTTGGGGTGCAGAACCTCGACAGCGTCCGCCTCGACCGCTCCGGCAAGGTCAACGCCGTCAAGGCAGGCGTGAAGACATCGTTCAAAAGCCTTAGCCGTGGTGACCGGCTCCGGATGCGGATCGCTACGGTCATCGCGCTGCTGCGAGTCGGGGCGGATCGCGGTGTGGCCGCTCACCCCGGCCTGCTGCTGATCGATTCGGTCGCTGCCGAGGAAGTCACCGAAGTACCCGCCCGCACGCTGATCGCCGAGCTGCAGGCCATCGCCAAAGACCTCCCTGATCTGCAGGTCGTGCTTACCACCGCGCAGCCCGAACTCGTGGACGCCCTGCCTGCCAGCCACCTCATCACCCGCGACGATGAACACCTGTTCTAATCTGTTCTTTTGGGCCCGTGTGACACGCAGAAGGGAGAGGGACGGTGGCTTCGAGCGTGGACCAGGCCCTGCAGGATTGGGCCAGCCGCGCGAGCGACGAAGAACTGGATGCCGGACCGCTCCTGGAGGACCTCGGCGGAGCAGACGCCGTCGTGGCCGAGGCAGGCACCTGGGCCAGCGGTCCGCAACTGCCCTACCTCCTCACCGCAGTGGCCCGCGGCCTCGACAGCCTTCCTGCCGACCAAGCCCGCGTGCTGCTCTCGGCTGCGGCCGAAGGGCTGCGCCAGCCCCACTCGGCGTGGGTCCTGGCCGACGCCCTGGACATCGTATGCACCCAACCCGATCTCACCGCTCGCCTGGGCAGCCGGATCCTCAGAGATCTTGCGACGCTCGCCGAGGACGCGCTGTCCGGCGAATCGGACGCGGCGTTCGCGCAGCCGGCCGTCGCCGGCCTGCTGCGCCTGGCTGTAGCAGGAGGCAACCCGCACCGTCTACTCGCTCTGCTCACCGAGATCACGGGCACCGAGCCAGCCGAAGCCCTGGAACGCCTACCTGTCCTGATCGGCATCGCCCGCGATCACTTCGCCGACACCGACCGCCTCCTGGACGTCCTAGGAGCTCTGGAGAACCAACCCGACCTCACCCCCGACAGCCGGGCCGACGTAAGTTTCGAGCTGGCCATGGCCGCCGAGCGAACAGCGCTGGAAGCCGGAGACCTCAGTACGGCCGACGAGCAGCTACGTACAGCCCTGATGCGGTTCTCGGAGATCGACCGCACCCACGAAGCACGCTTGGACGCCCGAGCCCACGCAGCCGCCATCACAGCGGTCCTCGCATTCGCCGACCTCGAGAAGAATCCGACAGCCGCGGACAGAGCCCGCCAGCAACTCACCGAGGCGTCCAGCCATCTCAACGCCACCGCCGCGCAATTGGCGGCCTGGACGGGCCGCATGCACCAACTCGACTGGCTCAGCGCCCGAGGGTTGGCCCAAAGCGCCTGGTCACGGCTCGTCACCACATTGACCATCGCTCAGACGCACCTCGACCAGCCAAGCTGGTACAACCCTGCCGCGGCCCTCAACGATCTCCTGCACATCTACGTCGCCAGCCGCAGCATCCTCACCACAGCACCTGACGCGCCAGGACTCACCGCTCTGATCAGCCCGACCGTGGAAGCTCCGTTCGTGCGCAGGGAAGGCCTCCTGCATCAAATGGAACTGGCGCTCGCTCACGACCCCCAGTTCACCAGCCACCCAGACGCTCAGGCGCTACACGACGCCGTGCAAAGACGGCGCCAGCAGTCGACCATCGCAGCAGCGCCTCAGGAGAGGGTGCCGGGAAAACTTCTGGAAGGCCGCCCAGCGCTTGCCGCACTCTTCCACGCTGACGGCGTGGCCGACCCGCACGATCTCGACCTTCTTGAGCAGCGTGCCGACGAACTCACACGGGGATTCACCCCCACAGGCAACGCCCGCGTCGATACCCACCTCGTAGCGCTACTCGACATCATGAAGACCAGTCCGGCCTGGAAACCCAGCGACAGCCACTACTTCACCACTGTTCTCGAGCACTTCCTGCGCTTCCTCTACGACCGGTTCGACGCCCAAGCCAACCTCTATGGCGACCGCACCGCCTACCTCGGGCCGGCCCGCAAAAACGCTGAGGACGTCGACATCCCCTGGAACGAAAAGAACCTTCAGGACGACTTCCACCAGCACCTCAGCCCCCTCTTCCCGCCCGGAAGCATCGAGCGGGAGAAGTGGGACGTGGCCAGCGGTCGTGCCGATGTGATCTTCACTCCACAGCTCGGCAGCCGATTCGTCGCCGAGATCAAATGGCGCACCAAGGGGTGGAAGACCCAGGACGTCATTCGGCTGGACTACCTCGCTCAGGCCGCAAACTACACCGCCACCGGACCCCCCTTCGCCCTCCTCCTCGTCGGAGACGCCAGCGACCACTCCGCCGGCTACCGCGACATCGAAGACAGCATCTGGGTCTTCAGCCACGCCCGCACCGCAACGGAAATTCCACGCCTGGTCGTGACAGGCGTTCTCCCGACCGCACGTAAGACCCCGCACGCCCTGCGGGTACAGCGGCCAGCCAGCACAAGAGGCAGACAGCAACGCGGCGACCAGGCCTAGCTAGGCTCTATACGGATGCCGCCTGCAGATTCACCTCAAGGAATAGCTCTTCGCTCGCGGTAAGGCACCCTCGGCTAGTGACCCCCGGTGTGCCTTCCGTCCGACGCGCCACGCGGGCGCGGCCGACCGCCGCAGCCGCATGGATCGACCGGACAGGCACGGCGCGCCGGACCCTGAAGCAGATCTCGGGGCGCCGTGGGGTGATGTCACCGCGACCGCGTTGCGGTTTCTCCCAGCTGCGGGTTCAACTCTTCGGCGGCCTTGCCTGTGGAGGGGCTCTGTGTGGTGGTTGCGTAGGTCACGAGCAAGAACGTTTGTCGATGCGTTGTGGGTTCTGGCACAGATCTTGGGGAGCGGCCACGGAGTGTCACCGGGGCGGCACGAGTTGGGTCAGCCCGCAGGGCGGTTTGCCGGGGCAGTCAAAATTTCCGGGCACTCTCGCGAGCCGTACTGGCATCGTATGAATCATGGCAGCGATAGACGACACATCCGAGCCTGACAGGTCTGTCAGCAGCGCTTATCCGCCCCTGCTGGAGGCAGCGTGGCTGTATCAGGCGGATCAGGTGTGTCCGGAAGACCTGCCGATGACCGCTGCGCAGGCAGTCGCAATTGGAATGGACACGCCGGCCCTGTGCGAGCTCGCTGGTCTGCCGCGTCATGCGGACCCCCGGGACATCCGTGACACATTCGAGCAGGCTCTTCAAGAATTGGGGATCAAGCTCCCCGATCACCACCTGGCCCAACGGTACGCGCTGCGCAGGCTGGCCGCGCGATTCACCGCCGGGGAGGTGGATCTTGCCGAGTTGGCATCGGACGAGTGGTCGGAGACGGAGGTCGAGACCGCTGCGGAGCAAGCATTCGTGGCGCTACTACCGCCCTGCGCATGCTGTATCGAATACACGCTGGGGCTCGACGAGGCGGCATGGGAAGCACAACTGCAAGTCGTGGCCCGTGCCTTGATCTCACACCCCACTGTCGGACCGCACTTCTGACGATTGAGGTCAGAAGGCGTTTCTGGCGCAACATCTGGGGTCACGGTCGCGGAGAGTCACTGAAGCAAGATCATCTTGCGGAGTAGTTCGAACCCTGCTCTGCCGTAGAGCTGCCTCTTGATCTTCTTGATGCGGTTGACGGCCCCCTCGATGCTGCCGGAGCTCCAGTCGAGAGTGAGCCCGGCGGTCACGGCGTCGAGGTCTCGGAGCAGGTGGAGTGCAAAGCCGGTGAGGCCGGGCAGCTGGCTGGCGTCGACCGCGTCGATCCAGGTGGGGAGTGTGCAGCCGAGGCGGTCGGTGAGTATCTCGCCGAAGTCGCGGACGTGTCCGGAGGCTGTGCCCAGTTCGGGGCAGCGGGCCAGGACGTCCTTCAGGCCGGCCCGCTCTTCCTTCGGTCAGGGCGGTGGGGTGCCGGGAGGGGTCTGGCCACGTGCAGCCACACGTGGTGCCAGCCCGCCGCCTCTCTGTCGGTCGGGTCCTTGCCCTGGCGACGACCGCGTTGACGACCCTGCGCTGCTCCCCGGGATCGGTGAACCGGCGCTGCGGATAGCTGATGGGCGAGCGGCAGTCCTCCAGCCCCGCCTCCGCCGTGCATGCGGCGACCGGGCGGTAGTCGTGCTGGCGCCGGACGAAGGACGCCACCAGCGCACGCCTCTGGTTCGCGGCCACCAGCGGGCCGTAGGTCCGTTCGGTGAGGAAGCTGCTGCCGTCGGGATGCCGACGGCGGGGACCGGCTGACGTTGGCGATGCTGGTGCAGTACCGGATGGCGACCACCGAGCAGATGCATCTGATCACCGCCCCGCAGGTGCGGATCGAGCAGACGAGGCGCAGGCTGGCCAAGCTCCGTGCCGAGGGCCTGGCCGACCGGATCACTCTGCCGCAGGCTGGGCGCCGCCGGGTGTGGTTCGCCACCGAGTACGGGGTGCGGGTGGCTGCGGAGTGGCCGGAGTTGCGGGGCCGGCGGCCGCCGCGGCTGGTGTCGGATCCGGTCGCGGCGCGGCTGCGGGTGAGCCACACCCTGACGGTCACCGAGACCGGGCTGCAGTTCCTGCTGGACGCGCGCCGCCGCGGGGAGGTGTGCCGGCCCCTGGACTTCCTCCCGGAAGTCCACCACCCCATCGGGGGCGGCGAGGCGGTCATCCCGGACGCGCTGCTCTACCACCAGCGCGGCAGCCGGAACGGTGGTGAGGGTTCGATGCTGCGGGCGTTCCTCGAGGTCGACTGGGCGACCATGGGCCCCGAACGCCTCGTATCAAAGCTCCGCGCCTACGCCCGCCTCCACCAGTACGCACCCGCGCCGGTCGGCCGGCGCCGCACCGTGGAGGCGGTCCAAGAGGAATGGCGGCAGCACCACCCGCTCTTTCCACGGCTCCTGTTCGTCCTGGACGGCACCGGCCCCGTCGGCACCGACAACCGCATCCGTGCCCTGCACGCGGCGGTTGACGTAGACCTCGCGGTCGCCCTGCTCCTGCGGGAAGTGAACGTGCTCGCCGCGCCGATGACCGACCTCCTCCAGCACGGACCCGCCGCAGCTGTTTGGCACCCCGTACAGGACCCCGAACGCCGGGTCGGATGGATGGACCCACAAGTGCCGTAGACGGTGCGCAGCAGGCGAATGCGCACCCGTTCGTGGTCTGCGCAATGCCCCCCGGCCACAGGCCCGACCACAGGGTTCCGAACCCCGACCACAGGCCCGACCACCGCAGGTCACAGGGTTGCGCAGCCCATTGCGCACGCCAGGGCACCAGTACGCCGCCACCGCCGATCCGGCTGCGCAAGTCCTATCGGTGCAGGCCGGTCAGGGTGTTGTATGCCTCTTGGATGAGGCTGTTGCCGCGCCCGGGAGCGGTGTTGGCCAGTGCTACCAGGGCGGTGCGGTGGTGGGGGTTGAAGCCGGCGAAGGCGGTGAAGCCGCAGGTGCCGCCGGAGTGGTGGTAGAGGGTGGAGCCGTCGGTGCGGGGGCGGATGTTCCACACCAGTGACAGGCCGGTGTTACGGGGTGTGTGAAGCCGGGGGCGGAGGACTTCGCGGAGGGCGGTGGTGAGGGTGGGTGGCGCTCCGGCTGCAGCGGGGTCGAGGAGTGCCTCGAGGGTGGTGAGGAGATCGCGGGCGCTTGACCGGAGGATTCCTGCGGCGGGCAGGCCGGGGATGTGGAAGGGGGGTCGGGTTCGGTGGTGGCGGTAGCCGGTGGCCTGGGTGGTCCCTGGGCGCGTGGCTGTGGCGCAGTCCGTGTCGCGTAGGTGGAGGGGGTGCAGCACGCGGGTGTTGAGGAGTGCGGGGTAGGGGGTGTGGTCGGCTGCTGCGGTGAGGGCGTGGCCGAGGAGGCCGAGGCCGAAGTTGGAGTACCGGACCCGGGTGCCGGGGGCGGTTCGCAGACGGGTGCGGGTCAAGGCGTGCAGGACGTCTTCGGTGGTGAAGGCGGCGTAGGGGTTGGTGAATGTGCGGGGAAGGGCGCTGCGCAAGAGGCCGGGGGGAAGCCGGGGAAGGCCGGAGGTGTGGGTGGCGAGGTGGGTGAGGGTGATGTCCTCACCGCCTGCGGGCAGTGCTGTTGCGCGGGGGAGGTGGCGGGCGAGTGGTTCGTGGAGCTGCAGCTCGCCACGGGCTGCCTGCTCGGCCAGCAGCAGGGCGGTGAAGGTTTTGGTGAGGGAGCCGATTTCGAAGCGGGTGCCCGTATCGGCCGGTGGTCCTCCCGCATGTGTGGTGCGGCCCCGGGCCACGAAGGCGCGCCGGCCTTGATGGTGCAGGCCGATGACGATCGTGCTGGCGCCGGGTGCCGCGCCCAGCAGGGTGCGCGTCGCCCGGTGCACCGTAGCGGGGTCGAGCGTGCTGTGTACTTCATCGACTGGGCCGCTCGGGCAGGTGCCGGAGGTGTAGACGGTCATGCGTGCCCCTGTCCTTTCAGGTGTGCTGCAGGCCCATGACGGTTCCGTTCAGGACGCGGTTGAGGGCGATGGTTCCGGCGATGGCGGCCACGATGGTGGGGTGCTGGTGGTCCTCGAAACGTGTGGCGGGATCCTCATCGACCGGCTGGCCGTCCCGTGGCAGCAGACCGTCAGGTTCCTGGAGTTGTGCCAGGTGCTGCCAGTCGGAGACGTCGAGCACGGGCTGAGGAAGGCACATGCTGATGATCAGCAGTTCGCCGACCAGGTCCCACTGGCCGTTCTCCGTCCAGATGTCCGTCCAGACCGGCAGCCAGCGGGCGAGGTAGCTGGCCACATCCTCAGGCAGGCCATCCGGTCGCCGGCCCCAGTCGGTGAGGTGGAAGACGGTGTGGGTGACGGCGTAGCCGGTCATCCAGTCGATGTACCAGGGGGGCGGGGTGCTGCCGAGCCAGGTGGCCCGGGTCAGCTGCTCCCAGTCCCGTGGGCCGCCGCTGAGGTCGTGGCCGGTCAGGCGTAGGGCGTTGGCGACGGCGAGACGCCGGTTGGGTACATGCTCGACCGCCTGTGCGGTGCCGGTCCGGGCCATCTGGGCGGCGAGCCGGTCCAGGCCGGGATGGCGGTAGCCGGCCCGGGTGAAGTGGCCGTACCCCTCCAGGGCGTCGGTGGTGACGGGATGGTGCAGCTGCCGCTGGTAGAGCAGGTCACCGTCCTGAATCTGCGTCCAGCAGTACTTCATCAACTCGCGGGCCAGGACCTGCTCGCGGTTGCCGGCGGCTCCGTCGCGCAGGACCAGGGAGGCGGCCATTGCCGTCTCCATCAGCACCTTGTAGGCGTTCATGTTCCCGGTGATGCTCTCGCCCTTCAGCGCGCCCCGGTGGCGGTGGGTGTGCAGCCAGCCCAGGGCGCGGGAGCTGAGATCGTGGGCGGCCTGGGCCAGGGCTGTGCTCATGCGCTCTCCAGCCCGAGCAGGCGGCAGGCGATCGCGGCGTCCAGCATGCAGCGCTCGCCGCCGCCACGCAGTGCGATTTCGCTGGTCAGCAGGGACGGGTCCAGGGGCAGCGTGACGCCCTCTGCGGTGAGCCAGGCCAGCCAGCGGACCAACCGGGCGGCGGTGGCGTAGTCCTGACGCAGAAGCGCGCGCGTGGCTCCGCGTGCCAGGGCGAGCACGCCGGAGCGTGCGGCCTGGTGCACGGGCCCGTCCAGGCCGGGCAGGGCGAGCGAGGCAAGCCGGCCCATCCGCAGCGACCACGGCACCCAGCCCTCCCCGCACCCCCCGTTTCCGGGCTCACCGGAGGCAGGCCTGTGACGGGGTGCGGCCTCATCACACCGGGGCGGCCCCGGCGGAGCGGAGAGCGGCAGGGAGGCGGCGGCCGGATCGAGGCGGGCCAGAACACTGACCAGACCCCAGTCGATCCAGGCCCTGACCCACGCCGGCTCGGGCCCCTGCGGAGGGGCGGGAAGCGTCGACGGCGCCGGAGGCAGCGCCGAAAGCGTCAGACAAACCGCCTCCGACTCCTCCGGCAGCAGCACCCCGCCCGCCAACAGGTACGGAGCCAGGACGTCCGCGCCCAGGATGCGCACCGCACCCGCCGCGACAGCAACACCAGGCACCGCAGCCCGCTCCCCCGCGCCCCTTGCGACGGCAGGGACATCCTCCTGCGACCCCGCCCGCAGATGCGCCGCCACGACGGCGGTGCCCCCGCCGCCCCGCAGGACTTCGAGAGCACCGCCTGCCAGCACTTCGGCCGACGCGCTGTGCGCATCGCGCAGTACCTCAGTGGTCACCGGCGCCGGGGCTCCTTCGGCTCCTTGGGAGAGAGGAGCAGAACCAGAGCCAGGAGCCCCAAACCATCACCCTCGACGGAGGGCAGCGGAGCACCGCTCACCTCCGCCTCAGAAGGCGTCATCGCCGCCTCCACGAGTTCCGCATCCAGGACCAGACCGGTTCGCTGCAACGTCGCGACTGTCATGATCACTCCTCACAGTAGGTCGACACCTGCAATTCCATCCTCTGCACGGGACGCCTCCCCACCGCACTCACATACGCCCGAACGGGTGAACGACGGCTTCTCGGGAATCGCCTCGTCAGCCGTAACGCGATTCGCCGCGGGATCGCGTTCCGCGAGGCCGATGACCTTGTACCGTGCCGAGGGCCATCGGGTGCGCACGTACTCCTGGCCGGGGGCCAGCGGGGACCTCTGGGTCCACTTCGTGGACGAGCCGCTGGCCGACCCAGGCTTCCGCACCGTGCAAACCCCAGACTCTCTCGGGCCTTTCGGAGCCGCACCAGGACCTGCATGGCCTTGCGCGGAAGCCCCGCCGACGCGCCGGCAACGTCCAGCCGCGCCGATCCCCCGACCGCGCGCCCACCCACCCGTCCCTTCCCGCTTCCCCTCTTTCTGTTGGTGACCTGCGGTGATGCTGGCGTGAGACTACGGGTCACGTGCCGCTGCGGGCGGGGTGTCGGCGGGGATATCGGCCCGGTCGGGAGCGGTGTTGTCGCACTGCGGCCGCTGGCCAAGCTCCGTGCCGAGGGCCTGGTCGACCGGATCACCCTGCCGCGGGCGGGGCGCCGCAGGGTGTGGTTCGCCACCGAGTACGGGGTGCGGGTTGCCGGGGAGTGGCCGGAGCTGCGTGGCCGACGGCCGCCGAGACTGGTGTCGGATCCGGTCGCCGCGCGGCTGCGGGTGAGCCACGCCCTCACGGTCACCGAAACCGGGCTGCAGTTCCTGCTCGATGCGCGCCGCCGCGGCGAGGTGTGCCAGCCCCTGGACTAGGGCCCGTCGTTTGGATCATCTGGTAGTTGGCCAAGGCTACTGACTGGAGAGTCGATCGCGGTGCCGGTCGCGGCGTACGCGTCGGCGCGGAGAACTTCCGCGAGGGCTCACTGGACCAGTTCGATGTGGGGATGCTCCGGGGACGCAGGGCAGACGTGGAGTTGCAGGCTGTAGGCGCCGGCGATGTCGAGGAGAGTGAAGTTCGAGGGCGGGGTGCCGATGAGGAGCGGAGTCGGGCTCGTCCGTTCCTCATCGGGCATCCAGCTCTTGCTGCCGGAGTTCCATTCCGAGGACGCGATGGTGAGGAGCGGGGTCGTCTCGGTGCCGCATTCGGGGCACGGGCGGGGCATGGGGTCGGTGAGGCCCCAGCGGGTCCAGCCGCCGGTCTTCCACCCGGGGGCGTGGCACAGGTTGCGGAAGTAGAATTCCTGCGGATCCAACGCGCCGGTGCTGTCCCACGCGAATCCGGCTGTCTCCCACAGGTTCACGTCGCCCAACTGCTGCTGCAGTTCCTTGCTCAGCTCCAGGGGGCTGGGGTATTCGGTGATCTGTTCCGGTGCGAGCAAGCACGGTTCCGGCAGGTACCAGTCGAACTGGATCACGGGCGGCTCGGGCGGGGCCTCGAGGACGTCGGTGACGGAGGCGGAGGAACGCCAGAAGAGGGCGGTTCGGGGGTGTGCAAACTCCTCGTGGTCGCAAGGGCACCACAGGACCTGGAGAAGGTCGGCTCCGGGAGGGCTGGCCGGGAGAGGGACGTCGCGGGCGTAGAGCTGGGCCACGGGGATCATGGGAATCGGGCCGTCGAACCACGGGTGGCCCTCGCGGAGCCGCTGCTCGATCTCCCGTTCCTCGGGCGTGATCGCGGGTGCCTGGGGGTCGCGGAGCCGCCGCTCGGCCGCTGCTGCATGGATGCGACGCAGGATCCGGATCTCGTCCGGAGAGTGCATCTCGTCTGCCGCTTCACTGTCGTGCGGCTCTACGCAGTGGGGCCACGGCTCGTCGGCGGGCCACAGGAGCGGCCCGCCGACGGAACTGTCGTGCACGGTCGGCGACCCCGGCCGCGGGTGCAGCCGGGTCGCCGTGCGTGCCAGCGGGGCCAGTTGAGGGAAGAGCGCGGTGACGTCGAACAGCCGCGGCGGGGTGGTAAAGATGGCGTTCATGGCAGGGATGCTGCCAGCAGCGTCTGACAATGGGGGTACCGATCTACGTCAGCTGACACCGCACAGCTTCCCTATGTCAGCAGGCGGACCAGAGGGAGATGCCAGCGATGTGGAGTCCGGCCAGGTATATGGTCGCGGTCTTCTCGTAGCGTGTGGCGATGCCGCGCCACTGCTTCAGGCGGTTGATGCACCGTTCGACGGTGTTGCGCTGCTTGTAGGTCTCGCGGTCGAACGCTGGCGGTCTCCCGCCCCGGCGGCCCCTCCGCAGCCGATGGCCACGTTGATCTGCCGGAACGGGGATCACCGCGCGGATGCCGCGCTTGCTCAGGTGGGCGCGGATCGCGCGGGAGGAATACGCCTTGTCGGCCATGACTACGTCAGGCCTGGTTCGGGGCCGGCCGCGGCGACGCGGTACACGGAGCCTGGCCATGACGTCCATGAAGGTGGGTGCGTCGCCCGCTTGACCGCCGGTCAGGACAAACGCGAGGGGACGACAGCGGCCGTCGGCGGCAAGATGGATCTTCGTTGTAAGTCCCCCGCGCGACCGCCCGATGGCGTGGTCGTGCGGCTCGGCCGCAGGGGCCCCTTTTTGCGGGCCCCTGCGGCGTGCTGATGAGCGCGCACGATTGTGGAGTCCACCGAGACGACCCAGTCAAGCTCCTTGTCGGCGTCGGCCTGGGTCATCAGCGCCGTGAACACCCGTTCCCAAGTGCCATCGACGGCCCACATCCGCAGTCGGTTGTAGACGCCTCGCCAGTTCCCGTACTTCTCCGGCAGATGGACCCACTGGGTTCCCGTCCGGAACTTGAAGGCGATCGCGTCGATCACCTCACGGTGATCCCGCCAACGGCCACCCCTCTTCGGCTTCCGGTCCGGAAGTAACGGCTCGATCCGCGCCCACTGGGCGTCAGTCAACGACATGCCCAGATCAACGTCCCACTGATCCAAACGAAACTGCCTAGACGCCCGGTCCCAGGTGCCTCGCCCACCGCCCCGCCGACTGCGCAATGAGGGCCGGCTGAGCACGGCTGCCGTCGTGCCATACCCCATGGCGTCACGCGCACCGGGCTCTGCGCGGCTGTTTCTGATTCCATGATCAGTCGTTATCCAGGTCGTGGATGATCACGGTGACGACGCTGTGCTCTTTGCAGCTTTGCTGGACGCCTACTGGCTAGACTCCGCGCCCGATGTGAAGCACGGTGCCGTGGAGCGTGACTGTGTCACTGGTCTGCTGCCGTCTCGGACCGGCCGGGCTGTCATAGTCGCTGTCGCCGCTGTCACCGTCGTTGCCGCGATGTTGGCGGTGGTGATGTAGGCCGTGCGCTGCGGGCGCCCCATACGGGACCCGGAACGCCCGGATCGGATGGATGGACCCACAGGTGCCGTAACCGACGCGCCGTAGGCGGTGCGCAGCGGGCGATTGCGCACCCGTTCGTGGTCTGCGCAATGCCCCCGACCACAGACCCGACCACGGGGCCGGAACCCCGACCACAAGCCCGACCACCGCAGGTCAGCGCGTTGCGCAGACTAGCGGCCCGCGTCGGGCGGGCACGGGCAGGGGATGTCGGTCGCATGATCGCCCTGACATGGCCAGCCGCGGTGGATCTACTCCTGTCGTGGGCCGATGACGCACTGGCCGATCTGCGCTGCCAACCAGGAGGCATGTCGTTCCTCAGCCTCCTGGTCACTGCTCCTGCGGAGCACGTGGATGAGCACATTGTGGTCACCGGAGCGTTCGTCGAGGTCGGTGGTGCGGCAGTTGAACAGCAAGGAAACGCGGGCGTTGTTGGCTTCGCCGTGGATGCCGCTCCCTGGTACGTCAGGCCAGACCAGGCCGGACCACCAGATCTCACCGATGTTCGATCCCACCACAGCTGCAAACTCCTCCTCGATGCTGTCCACAGGCCGGTATTGCATCGATGCCCAGAGCGGCAGGTGCGCAGCAAGAAAGTCCGGATCACCGGAGAGCTCGGGTGTGTGGACACCGACGTGGAGACCCGTCGGGTCAGAAGGATCCCGCACCCAGTCCTCGGCATCCTCTTTCCGAAACCACGCGTCCGACAGCGCCTCGCGCAACCGCAACACCTCCGCGACGGTGCGCAACTCGACGTCCACGGAAACCTCCGCACACTGCCGGTCGCCCACTCCCACCAGCTGCCGCGCCACGCGCAGCGCCAGGACCGGATCACTGGTCCGGAAGACCGGGTAGGCGACGGGATTGGACATGCGGGCACCTTGCCACAGCCGACGTGCGGGTGCGCATCGGTTTCGTGCTCTGCACAGTGCCCCCCGACCACAGGCCCGACCACGGTGGGCCGGGACCCCGACCACAAGCCCGGCCACCACAGGTCACAGCGTTGCGCAGACCATTGCGCAGAGCCAGGACACCCCGAAACAGACCGCGACCGGCACCGTCCCGGCCGGCGGGGGCAAGGTCACCTTCGAGATCGACAAGACCGATCCCCAGAACCCCACCGGCAACCGGTTCACCGGCGAACGCTTCGAGAAAGCCCTCAACGTCACCCTCAACTCGGTGGTGTTCCGCTCCTCCGGCCAGGACCTGACCACCACCGGCACCTACATCGAGATGACATCCCGCCTCACCGAACCCGTCCTGCTGGGCCTGGCCGTCCTCGCGATCCGCAACCGCGTCAAACGCTGACTACCCGTCCGCGATCCCGAGCACCGGGTCGGCCGGCTGGACCCGCAGACACCGTAAACGGGTCCAGCGGGCGATTGCGCACCCGTTCGCGGTCTGCGCAATACCCACGACCACAGGGCCGGAACCCCGACCACAGGCCCGACCACCGCAGGTCACAGCGTTACGCAGACCATTGCGCACAGCCAGGACACCAGTACGCCGCCACCGCCGGCCCGACTGCACAGGAGGACCGACTGCGCATGCCCCCGCCGCCCGCCGCCCCGTCCTGCGCAGTCGGCGCGGGGCCGGCTGCGCAGTCATCGGTCCGGGGCCTCTCGCCGCGAGGCGGCTGCCCGTCACAAGCGGGCAGCGCTCCCCGATCAACGCTGGGCCGCGCACTGTCCTTGGCCCACCGGCCCCCGCTGCGCAGCACACCGCTCACACCAGCAGCAGGCGCGGGCATCGACCGGGCCCACCGATCAACTCTGGAAGCGCCTTGGGGAGTTGGCAGGCATATGCGTAGCCTTGCGGTTGCACACGTGCACCACACCCGTGTCATGACGGAGAGGGAACGTGACCAGACAATCCACCACCGGACCGTTAGCCATCGGAGCACTTCGCACCCGCACCCGCCTCACCGCCCTGACGGCCGTACTCTGCGCGAGCGCGGCCCTGGCCGGGTGCAGCAGCGGGAACGACACCACCACGGCAGAGTCCACCGCCCCCACCCTCACTGCGTCAGCCGCGCCCCTGTCGACGGCGCCGGCGGACCCAGAAGCCGCGGCGAAGAAGACCGCGCTCGAGGTCTACTGTCTGCGGCACAGTCGGCAGATCCCGTCCCCGTCCAGGACCGCCGTGTGGGCGCACACCGTGCAGGCACCGCGCGTGGTGTGCCGGTAGCAGGCGGCGCAGCCCTGGCACAACCGGCGCCGGGGCGCGGCCCCCAGGCCAGGCAGTTGCGGCACGCATCCGGCGGCGGAACAGCCCAGTGGTGACAGCGCCGGCACATTACGGGTTGCTCCGAGGTCCGCAGAAACGGACAGCCGACATCCCGCGAAGCCCAGCGGGACTGATCGTTCTCAAGGTCAGGGCCATCACCTTGGCCTTGCCCGGGCGGTACCGCGGCCCTGAACACGGGCCAACTTACCCGGCAGCGATCCGCGCTAGGCCGTCCTGGATTCGGCGGACGGCCTCCTCCGCCTCCGTGTATTCCTCAGGACGCGCAAGGACAGTGCCGAAGGTGCCACCACGATCAGCAGGCAGGGCACGCCAGCGCAGAACCGGTTCGAGCGCGTTGATGGCACCGGAGAGGAACCAGGCCAGGCGGCCGTGAGTGCGAGCGAGGGAAATCGCCAGAACGGCGAGCGTTTCCCGCAGGTGTTCGAGCCGGTCGATCTGCGGCATTGCCTCCTGGACATCCGGCGGCCCGACAACTTTGCGCAGGCCAGCCTCAGTCTCATGAGCGAGAGCACGATCGCTCGGAGCCAGCTCCCAGACCTGGTCATGGATCTGTTGCTCGGCTTCTTCGGCCAGCACCGCGACGATCCTCCGCATGTCCATGCGGCTAACTCTAATGAACGAGTCAACGCCGTTCGACACGGCTTCGTTCGATTCCTGACCTGGCTCAATGACACACCTGGGATCAGAAACTTCCCAATGTCGTTGTCAAGCCGAGGCCATGACTGGTTGTGACGGCTGGTAAAGCGATCCGTCGCGGGTCAGCGCCCCGCGCTTTTCCAGGTTCGCCAGGTGATAGGCCACCGACGCAGGGCTGCGCAGCCCGAGCTCCCGCGCCAGCTCGCGTACCGACAGCGCCTCACCCCGGTCCCGGATGGAGTGGCGGATCGCACGGAGGATCTCCTCCTCCCGCACCGTCAGATGCTGTGGCCGCCGGTTCACCGCTGCCGCTCCAGCGCACGGCCCTGGCGTCGCAGCTCTTCCCTGCCGGCCGGTCCCTGCGTCCAGTACGGGTGCCACCACAGGCGTACCGACAGCCGGAGCAGGCGGCGGCGCAGCGCCGTGACATTGCGGGGCCGGGGCGCGGCCAGCGCGCGGTAGGTGGCGTTCCAGGCGTGCTGTGTCTGCAGCAGGTCGTGGGGGAAGTCGGTGCCGTCCATACCGGTATTAGATCGCTTGTTCGATTTACTTGCCAAGCGACACACTCGGCACCGCCAGGCACGGCTGGACAGGCGAGGTTGCGCAGCTAAGTCGGCCCCGGCGCAGGATGCACACCCCGCCTCCAGGAACCGGCGGGCAATCGACTCACTAGACCCACCGCGAGGGCCTAACGCGCCGCCGTCGCCGCGCCAGCTTTCGACGCCGGCCCCGCCGACAGGTCACCGACTCCCTTATCCGTCGCAGAACACGGATTCAAGGTCTCGCGCGGCCAGGAAGCTGCAGCTCGCAGCTATCGAATGCGCCCGCACAGCAGGCGAAAGTGCTGCCCACCGAGCGGGGTTGCGCGGCTAACCGCCGCCCCCGCCACCATGCCTGCCACCTGCTGCCGCATCCGGTGCTGTCCCCCGCCCCCGCCACCACCAGCGGTGACACACCCACGCCCTGCTCACCGCACCCCGCCAGGAGCCGACCATGAACGCCCCGACCCTGCCCAGCCTTCTCTCCGGCCTCGCCGCCGGAAGCTCGGCCCTCGCGGACACCCCGTGGTGGATCATGATCCCGCTCCTGCTCCCACCGTCGGCGTTGGGCACGACGACGCGTACAGGACGCCCTCCCCCTCCGGACGCGTACGCAGACGAGGGGCCCCGAACGGTCTGCCCGGCCCCGGGGCCTCTCCCGCCACCCGGGAAGCTGCGCTCCAGTCGCCGGGCCCCCGCCCGCGCCGTACACAGGTCGTATGAGCGATGACAGTGACAAGGTCTTCCATCCGGGCGAGATCGTGCCGACCTCCGGGATCTACGAGTGCGACTGCGGGCAGAGCCACCGCTACAGCACCGACGTGAAGGGGCACCGGTTCCCGCCCGTGCAGGACGGCTGCACCGGCAGCGGCTGGACACTGAAGGCCGCCTCACACCCCAACCCCTGACCCCTCCCGCCGCCCCGGCCGGTGTTCGAAGAGCACCTAGCGTTGACCGATTGATCTCGCGGCGGGCGCCAGAACGAGGATGCCGTCGTGCTCCGCCGCTGTGACGATGTGTCCTTGCTGCATGAGAAGGCCGGACACCGCGGCCTACACCACCGCCCGCATGCCGTCGTTCGATGCGCGGCCCGACTGACTGGCGGCCAGCGCCGTGGACGCGCAAATAGCGCCAGTCCAAGCCTGTCAGCCAGCATCCACAAACGCGCGTGCCGCCGCTGACACCTGCTTGAACCGATCTTTACTCAGTGCCACAGCGGGCGACTCGTCGTCGAGATGAGGGTTGGAGCCGACGAACCAGGCCCGCACAACATCGGCGCTGTCATGCGCCTGAAGCTGATGGAAGATGCGGTAAGCCTCGCGAAGCCTCGCATCCGAATCCGGTCGGGGCTCGCTCACACGGTTAGCCCAACGGCCGACGGTCCCACGGTCAGTCACCCCGGCGACGATCGCCGTGAGCTTCTGGCCCAGCACCTCTTGTAGGAACTGGGCTATATCGTCGATCGCTGTCTTCATGGCCTGCTCATGGGCTTTCTTGTCCTCAAGCTTCATAGCGAGCTTCTTCCGTTCGACGCGCTACAAACAGCCTGGTGGCGCCTCTCAAGGGGTTCTCGCCGCCTCATTGGCCGCCCAGTATGCCCACACCTTTGCCTCTATTCTCGCCGCGTTGTTCGATCGTGACAAATCGCACGTCTACGCTCATGCCGTTAGGCTGATCATGAAGCGCCCACCTCAAGGGGGTGGAACATGGCCCAACCGCACTTGCATGAGGTGTGGCCTCAAGCACCCAGCTGGGCAGCGGAACCGCCGGAGACCGATCCGAGTTGGCGTAGACGAAGATGTGGTCCCCGTGCCACTCAGCGTTTGGGCCTTCACGGTGGGCGTTGGCGCCCGACAGGGCGGTCGTAGCGTTGGTGAGCTTGGCAAGCAGGTCCTGGGCCGCAACGATCTCCCCGGCAGCCTTCCACTCGTCCTCCAACTGCGCGTAAGCCACGCCGAAGTCGAGTTCACGCTTTGGCAAGCCGATATTGCCGAGGGCCGCAAGCCTTCTGGGGTTGTCTCCCCAATCGTTGACTCGTGGGCCGAAGCGCTTTTGGGCAGCGGACTTGGTCACTCCGCCAAGCACCTCACCGATGGTCTCCCATGAGGTGTCTTTCATCCTCTCGGCGATGACTGCCTGGTCCACGAGCTTCTGTGCTTGGTCCAGCAGCCGCTTGGCCTGGCGCAGAAGCTGACCCGGTGCCGCCTCTGCCGCCGCCCGGGCGTGCGAGTTGGCCAAGGTCTCAGCTGTGTCCGCCGAACTACTCATGGAAGCGCTCACCGGGTTCCCACTGGGGCAATGGATCGCCGACGCCAGAAGGTTCTACGCCCGCGGCGACATGGACCATGACCGCATCGCGCAGCTGGAGAAGCTGGGCATGGTCTGGTCGCACTTTGACGTCGCGTGGGAGGAGGGCCTGTCTGCCGCGCGCGGGTGGGCGGCGGAACACGGCCACCTCCTGGCCCCGTTGGACGCCACCTACCAGGGCGCGAAGGTGGGCATCTTTCTGAAGAACGCGCGGGCCGCCGCCCGGAAGGCTGCCGAGATCGAGCAGCGGCGTGCGGAGGGGCTGCCCGTGGAGTCGGCGGCCGGGGCGCTGTCGGACGAGCGGCGCGAGCAGCTGGAGGAGATCGACGCGTCCTGGTGCCCGTCGTGGCCGGTGACGTGGCAGCGGTGCTTGCACCTGGTGCGGATGCACCTGGACGCGGGCGAGGCGCTGCCCACCGAGGCGGGCGAAGTCCTGCGCCAGGGCGAGGACCTCGGGCGGTGGGTGCAGTCGGTGCGGCTTGCGTGGGACCAGCTCACGACCGTGCAGCAGTGGATGTGCGAACAGGTCCTCGGAATCGAGCCCGCAACCGAAGACGAGAAGCCGCCGCCGCGCCGTACGCAGGCCGACAAATGGGCCATGAACTACCAGGCCGCCAAACAGTTCTACGAGCGCGAGGGACACCTTCAGGTCCCGAGGAAGCACGTCGAGCGGATCGTCGGCGAGGACCAGGAGCAGCGAGAGCACAAGCTGCGGGCCTGGATCGGCAATCAGCGCAGCAGGGCCGCGACGCTCACGCCAGAGCGGATCGAGCAGCTGTCCGCGATCGGGATGCGCTGGGCGTAGCTGCGTACGGGTGAGCCGCGCCTGGTTGAGCCGGTGGGGTGCCGGACGCGCTGCGCAGGGGACATTGAAGTGCCCTCCCGCTTCAGCCGGGAGAGCACTTCAAGAACCCCGAACACCTTGCTTCGCTCGACTGGTGACCTAGACAGGCATCTCCTGTCCTCGGTGAGACAGGGGCAGGCCGTACGTCGCGCTGGGGAGTTACTTGATGGGGCCAAGGGTGAAGCCGCCGTCGACAACGAGCTCTGCGCCAGTGGCGAAGCTCGCCCTGTCCGAGGCTACGAAAGTGACAAATTCGGTGATCTCGTCGGGGCTGGCCTGTCGGGGGATGGCGAAGCTCGAGGTGGGAACGAGTTCGCTGCCGTCGGGACCGTAGGCGAGCGGCGTGTCGATGATGCCGGGGTGGACCGCGTTGACACGGATGTTGTCGGGTGCGAGTTCCGCCGCGGCTGCGCGCATCAGACCGCGCAGGGCCCACTTGCTGCTGCTGTAGGCGATCAAGCCGGGGGCTGCGGCGAGGCCGGCGATGGAGTTGATGTTGACGATGGAGCCGCCGCCGCGGCTGCGCATCGAGGGGACAACGGCCCGGATGCCGAGGAGGGCACCGGTGAGATTGGTGTCGATGACCTTTCGCCATTCGTCGATGGCGATGGATTCGGCGGTGCCCACCTGGAGGTAAGCGGCGTTGTTGATCAGTACATCGACGCCGCCGAAGCGGGCCTCGGTAGCGCTGACGGCGTCCGCCCACGCGTTCTCGCTGGTGACGTCGAGAGCGACGCCGAGCGCTTCGCCGGCGGTTTCAGCGGCGATCTGCTCGCTGTTGCGGCGCGCGGCAACCACGGTGTTGGCCCCGGCCTTCGCGAACGCGTCGACCAAGGCCCGGCCGAGCGCGCCTGCGGCGCCCGTGATCAGGACTGTCTTTCCGGTGAATTCGGTCATGGTCGTTCCTTAGCTTGTCTTGACCGTCACTGCTCGGCGACGAAGTCGTCCGCGTCAGTGGAGTAGGCGAGGTCGCGCTGGGCTTCGAGCGCGGTGAGCCGGTCGCGGAGCGCCGTGGTGGCAAGCTCATAGGCGTCGGAACCGAGCGTGAGCCGCTTGGGTGCGCGCTCGAGGTCGGTGGAAGCGATGATCGCGGCAGCGATCTTGGCCGGGTCGCCGGGAGCGGGGAGCGGGGGAAGCTCGCCCGCCAGCGTGCGGCGAAGCTGTCCCGGCCATCCTTCGGCGTACTCGGGCATCGGCGTGCCCATGTCGGCGCTGGGGCCGCCGAACGCGGTGCGTGCGACTCCCGGCTCGACGAGCGTGACATCGATGTCAAACGGGGCGATGTCGCCGGCGGCGGACTCCCAGAAGCCCTCAATGCCCCACTTAGTTGCGTGGTAGAGGCTCATCGCAGGGAAGGCCACCTGCCCACCGACGCTGGCGATCTGGACGATCCGGCCTCCGCCCTGGGCGCGCAGGTGCGGGATCACAGCTCGGGCCAACTGGATCGAACCGGTGAGGTTCGTCGCGATCTGGCGGTCGATCTGCTCGTCGGACAGCTCCTCGGCGGCTCCGAACAGACCGTAACCGGCGTTCGAGACCACCACATCGATCTTGCCGAGTTCGGCGAATGCACGGTCGACGACCGTCCGCAGAGCGGCGGTGTCGGTCACATCCAGAGCCGCCCGCCACAGCCGGTCGCCGTACTCGGCCGCCAGATCAGCCAGCGCGGCCGTGTTGCGGGCGGTCGCCGCAACACGGTCCCCGCGGGCGAGGAGCTGCTCGGCCAGCTCACGGCCGAATCCAGAAGAAGTGCCGGTGATGAACCACGTCTTGGTCGTCATCGCTCTGCCTTTCCTATAGGTAACCATCTGGTTGGATGCGAGGTGGCCGGTTCGGTGACCATCGACGGGGTCCGCCGGGCCGGGCTCGTCGAGCGGGGCGCCCGTGCGGAGGCGGTGGGGCAGGTCGGGGTCGGCCAGTGCCGTGGCGCCGGCCGATTCCTTTCGGTGGAGGACCGGCGTCAGACGGCGGCCGGGACGACGATGACCTTGCCGTGCACCGCGCCTTCGGCGGCCCGGGCGTGCAGGGCCGGGAGCTCGGCCAGCGGCACCCGCTCGGCGACGGCGACGCGCAGCTCGCCGCTGTCGATCAGCGCCACCAGCTGCGCCAGCTGGTCGGCGTCGCTGCGGACGAACAGGTCGATGCCGCGCACGCCGCGCTCCTCGTCCGAGGGCGCGGGCATCCACACCGTCGTGTTCACCAGGACCCCGCCCGGGCGGACGAGCGTGACGAGCGCGGCCAGTTCCGACGGGTCGACCGGTGCGAGGTTGAGCGCGAGGTCGACCGGCTCGGTCACCGCCGCGGCCACGCTGGTGGTGCTGTGGTCGATGACCTCGTCGGCACCGGCGGACGAGACCGCCTCGCCGCTGTGCGGGCCGGCCGTGGCGATGACGTGGGCACCGGCGTTCTTGGCCAGCTGCACGGCGTAGCCGCCGACCGCTCCCCCGGCGCCGTTGATCAGGACGCGTTGCCCGGCCGTCAGCTTGCCGTGGTCGAACAGTGCCTGGTACGCGGTCAGGCCCACGATGGGCAGTGCGGCGGCGTCGGCCAGGGGGATGTTCTTGGGCGCCGGCGTCAGGACCTCGGCCGGTGCGAGGACGTACTCCGCGGCGGCTCCGTTCCCGTTCATCGGCAGGAAGCCGACGACGACGTCACCGACCGCTATTCCGTCCACGCCCTCGCCCAGCGCGTCGACCGTTCCGGCGACGTCGATGCCGGGAGTGTGGGGCAGGTCCACCGGGATGGGGCCGCGCATGAAGCCCGCGCGGATGTTGCCGTCGACGGGGTTGAAGGACGTGGCGGCGACGCGGATCCGGACCTCGCCGGCACCGGGGACAGGCTGCTCCACGTCCTCGTAGCGCAGGACGTCGGGGTCGCCGTACTCGTGGAAACGTACTGCCTTCATGGCGGTTCTCACCTTCGTTACGATCCAAGTTGCTTCGAATTCGAAGTAACTGTTGAGGACAGTACACCTGCTTCGAATTCGAAGCAAGTGGTATCGGTCACCGCCGGTGTGCGCGCATCGCCGCGGCGAGTTCCGCGGCGGCTTGGTCGATGCAGGCGCGCAGCCGCGGAGCGTCGCTGTGGGCCGTGGCCTGCCAGTCGGTGGGGCCTGCGATGACGATCGTGGGCACGGGTTGGGCATGCACGTCGGTCAGACGCCTGCGCATCACCTGCGCGAGATCGGGTGGTCGCCGGTCTGAACTGCTGTTGAGCGCCAGCAGCACCGGCATGCCGGAGAGGACTCCGTGCCCGAGGACGGCGAGGAACGAATCCAACACCTTGCTCGGAGATGCGGCGAGCACCGGGGTCGCCACCACCAGCCCGTCGGCCACCACGACCGCCGCGATCGCCTCCCGCAGGTCGAGACTGACGCGGCCCTGGACGGAGTGCTGGGCGAGATCGGCCACCAGCCGGCGCAACTCCACCGCCTCCACCTCGGCGCGCGCACCACCTGCCGCCAGCGACCGGCACACAGCCTCCGCGACCCAGTCCGCGAGCCGGCGAGTCGGACGCTGATGGCCGACACCGGCGCTCACGACGGCCAAGGACACCGGAGCCCACGCGGCGGCGCTCATCCCGCCATCGCGTTCATGGCTTTCTCCCTGGGGCCGGGCGCCTCGCCCTTGCTGACGTCGAGGCAGCCGACGGTCAGCTGCCCACCGGTCACGTCGGCGTCGAGCAGGACGCTGAGGACACTCCCTCCGATCCACTCGAGCTGCTGCTGGTCCTCACGTTGCGCGAGGTAGGGGATGCTCATGGCCGGTCCTCGGGATCCGAGGGCGGCGGCGCCGTCCTCCTGCTCGTAACCCTGCGCCGCACCACTGCCCGATCTCCACGTTCTCGAGTGCTCAGTGAGGCCCAACACTGCC
Source organism: Streptomyces rishiriensis (assembly GCF_030815485.1). NCBI lineage: Bacteria > Bacillati > Actinomycetota > Actinomycetes > Kitasatosporales > Streptomycetaceae > Streptomyces > Streptomyces rishiriensis. Next base: position 35,909 of record NZ_JAUSWV010000001.1, read on the forward strand.
CACACCAGGCGCTCGCGGGCTCACAACACCGGGCCCATGAGACCCTCGCGTCCGGCTCACCTCACCCGGGATGACACCGTCATTCGCGGAGGAGTTCAGTTCCGGCTCCGCCCGTGGTGGCCGGCACCGCGGCAGGCCACTCTCTTCGAATTCGAAGCAGTACACTGCGGTCATGCCTGATTCACCGCCGTCGCTCGACCCCGTACAGCTCGGCGCCTACTTCGACCTCATCGAGGTGACCAGCCTGCTCCGGCATGCAGTCGAGCAGCAGCTGCGCGAGGCCGGCAATCTCAGCTATGTGCAGTTCCAGCTGCTGGCCCGCCTCGGGGACTCACCGACGGGCAGTCACCGCATGACCGACCTGGCCGACGGCGTCGTCTACAGCCGCAGCGGCCTGACATACCAGGTGGATCTGCTCGAAAAGGAGGGCCTGGTCGTCCGCGCTCCCTCGCCGGACGACGAGCGGAGCATCACCGTCACCCTCACCGATGCCGGACGTGCGCTGCTCGCCAAGGTGCTGCCGGGTCACGTCGAGGTGGTCAGCGGCCTCCTGTTCGAACCGCTGTCCGGCGACGACGTCAGCGCTCTCGCCGGCCTGCTGGCGCCGGTACGCGAGCACATGCGCTCGACGCCGCCCCGCTCGGCCGCGTCTCGCCGCCGCAAAGGCGGAGCATAAGGACTCGACAGGCGCCGGCGCCCCGGCGACCGCAGCGGATCAGGACACGGCAGGACGCCGGGCAGCCCGCAGTCGCCGGTGAACGGGGCGGAGGCGGAGGTGGAGCCAGGCCGAGTCGTCAGGCTGGTCGGCGTGCGAACTGCGCCGGTGTCGCTCGGTACTGCTTCTTGAAAGCGCGGATGAAGTGGCTGCTGTCGGTGAAGTGCCAGCGCGCGGCGGCCTCGGAGACGCTGAGCCGTGATCCGGGGGCGGTGAGTGCCGCGGCCGCTTCCTCCAGACGCCGGCGGCGGATGTAGGCGCTGAACGACTCGTCCAGATCCGCGAAGGCCCGCTGCAGGGTGCGGACGGAGATGTGCAGGTGCGCGGCGATCGTGGCCGGCGACAACTCGGCGTCCGTGAGCCGGGCGTCGGCCAGATCCTTGGCCGCTTGCGCCAGCGCCGGGATGAAGGTGGGCTCGCGGTCGTCGAAGTGGTCCAGGACCAGCCCCTTGGCCAGTTCGAGCAGGGCGTTGCGGGACGCGTGCGCGGCCGCCGGGCCGAGGCCGCTCACGGTCCGCTGGACCATGGTGGCGTGTGCCATGAGGACCTGCGCCGCGGGCGAGACGGCCTGCCCGGCGCGTGGCTTCCTGGCGACCAGGGAGCGCAGAGCGTCACCGGGGAAGATGAAGATGCGGCTGCCGATCTCGGGCGTGGTGTGGAAGTGGTTTTCCGTCACGACGTGGTGCATGAAATAGGTGCCGGCCGAGACGTAGGCGTCACCGCCCTGGTCGTGCGGGTCCCGCAGGGTCATCGCACCTCGCAGCCCGACATACAGCCTGATGTGGTCGTGCTCATGCGTACCGACCGCCTGGGTGCGCGCCGTTGAGGAGCCCCAGAGTTCGCTGACGACCGTGTCCTGCAGGATCACCGAGCGCATGGTTCCCTCGAAGCCGTCCACCGTGGAAGCGCTGAACTCCGGCAGGGGATACAGGTCGCCCATGCGGGCGTTCCAGGTATCGACGAACACCTCCCACGTTCCCCGCCCCGTACCGGTGGAGTCGCCGTCGACGGTGAACGCGCCCACCTTGGCGCTCGGTCTGTTGCTCATCTGCCCTCCGCGCGGATGGAGTTGTCGCCGGGATCCGATCTCGTGTCGCAAAAGTACACGCTCTCTTCGCACACCCGTTCCTACTCTTGGCTAGCCCCGACCGTTGACGATCTTCCGTCCGTGAGTGCCGCCGACCGGGCTGGCGTTGTGCGGGCCGGCGTCGCCGCGGGGGCACTGCCCGGTGACGAAGTCGTCGCCCCGCCGACCACTGATCCCCACCTGACCGACCTTCGAGGAGACAACCGCGATGATTCCCGATGACGATCCGTCCCGGTCCCTGACCGTGGCCGACCCGGACGACCCCGGCACCACATACGTCTCACTGGTGGGCAACACATACGCCATGCTGGTCACCGGCGAGCAGACCGACGGCCGGTACTGCCTGATCGAGATGCGTGTGCCCGACGGCGGCGGCCCGCCCCCGCACCGGCACGACTTCGAGGAGATGTTCACGATCCTCGAGGGCGAGATCGAGTTCACCTTCCGCGGCGAGAAGCACACCGTACGCGCCGGATCCACGGTCAATGTTCCGGCCAACGCGCCGCACAACTTCCGCAACGTCTCGGGTGCACCGGCTCGCATGCTGTGCATGTGCACCCCGGCAGGCCAGGACGAGTACTTCACGCGCATCGGCGATGTCGTCGCGGGCAAGAACGCGCCGCCACCGCAGCTGTCGCAGGACGAGCTCATGGAGCGGCGCCGCCGGGCGGCCGAGCTGGCCTCGGCCTACCGGAGCGAGTTCCTCTAGCCCACAGGGACAGCGAGCAGGGACGGCCTACCTCCGGCGTGACCGGGGCGCCGGCCGGTCCCGGACCCGCACCGGTCCCGGACCCGCACCGGTCATGGATGCGGCCGTGCTGAGCGGGGTGATCGCGATAGGCGGTCCGGCGGCGCGACCGCGGACAGGCTGACTGTTACTGCTATGCGGAGGAGCGCAGATTGCAAGCGGTGGGACTGGCGGACCGGCTGGCCTCGGCACGAGCCGGTGCGTTGGTGGGCAGGGAGCCGGAGCGGGCGGTGCTCGACCGGATGCTGTCGGGGGCGCCGGACGCTCCGCTCGTGGTGTACCTGCACGGTCCCGGTGGCATCGGCAAGTCCTCGCTGGTGCGCTACGCCGCCCGGCAGGCCGAGCTCGCCGGCCGCCGCGTGGTGCATGTGGACGGACGGCTCCTCGACGCCGACCCGCGCCGGCTGGAGGAGGCCGCGGCCCTGGCCTGCGCCGAACCCGGTGCGGTGCTGCTCATCGACACCTTCGAGCAGTGTCAGCCCCTTGAGGCGTGGCTGCGTGAGAGCTTCCTGCCGCGGCTCGCCGACCGTGCGGTCGTGGTGGTGGCCGGCAGGGTCGCCCCCGACACCGAGTGGTCGCTGGACCCTGGGTGGGCACAGCTGTTCACCGCGCTGGCCGTGCGGCCGCTGGACGTCGCACAGTCCGACGCTCTGCTCGCCGCGCGGGGTGTTCCCGCCGAGCAGCGGGGCGCCTTCGTCGCCTTCGCGGGAGGCAGCCCGCTCACTCTCTCGCTGGCCGCCTCCCTGCCCCCGTCCGCACCCGGCGCACTGTGGGAGCCTGCCGGCGACGTGCTGACGACCCTGGTCGAGAGGCTGGTGGGCGACCTGCCCAGCGCCGTCCACCGGCGCGCCCTCGAGGTCGTCGCGCAGGCCTACGTCACCCGCGAGTCCCTGCTGCGCACAGTGCTGGGTGACGAGGACACCGACACGGTGTTCTCCTGGCTGCGCCAGCTGCCCTACATCGAGGCCTGCCCCGAGGGGCTGCACCCGCACGATGCGGTGCGAGCGACCCTCGAGGCCGACCTGCGCTGGCGGGACCCCGAGCGCTACGACGACGTCCGCGTCCGCATCGCGCTGGCGGGCCTGCGGGCCGTACGCGGCGCCACCGGGGACGACGTGCCCTTACGGGTCGCGGAGTGGATGTTCCTCTTCCGCCACCAGGGCGGACCGGACAATCTCTACAACTACCGAATGCACCCGCACATCGAGGACACTCCGCTGCGTCCCGAAGACGTGCCCGCCGTGCTGCGCATGGCCGAGGAGGCCGAAGGCCCGGAATCGGCGGCCGCTGTCGCGCACTGGCTGCGCCGCCAGCCGGAGGCCTTCCGCGTCCACCGCTACACCGGCTCCTCCGCGCCCGTTTCCTTCATGGCCATCCTGCGACTGGACGCCCCCCTGCCCGAGGACCGTGCCGAGGACCCGGTGATCGCGGCAGTCTGGGACCTTGTGGAGGCGGCCGCTCCCCTGAGGCCGGGCGAGCACCTGGGCATCCGCCGCTTCGCGGTGCAACCCGGCGGGCGACAGCGGCCCTCGCCCCTGATGGACCTCAGCAGCCGACGCGCCATCGGCGAGGAGATGCGCGCCCACGGACGCGCGGTGATGTTCACCGTGTTCGAAGACGCCGACCGCTGGGGGCGCTACCTCGCCGAGGCCGGGGTGCCGCAGGTCGCGGTCGTGGACGTCGGCGGCAGACAACAGCACATCTTCGGCCGGGACTGGCGACGGCAGACAGTGGAGGAGTGGGTGCGGTACCGGGCGCGCACCATGGCCACGCCCGTGCCGACATGGCCCACAACTGCCGCCACGAGTGGCCCGGCCGGCCGACTGTCGCGCGCCGCGTTCGAGGAAGGAGCGCTGGAGGCGCTGCGAACCTGGCACGCCCCTCGCGAATTCGCGACGAGCGTCCTGCTGCACTCCCATCTCGTGCCGCCGGGCTCATCCGACCCGACCGCCGACCTGCGCGGCGCCATCATCACCGCGCTCGACGCGCTGCGGACCGATCCTGCGGGCGTAAAGGCACACGAAGCTCTCACCACCACCTACATCACGGCCCCCCGTACCCACAGGGCTGCCGCCCGACGGCTCGGAGTGCCCTACGGCACCTACCGGCGCCACCTCGCCCTGGCCAAGGAACGCCTCACCGAACTACTGCTGCGACAACCGGCCACGACACCCGCACCGGCCTCGCCACACCAGGTGCCGAAGGAGTACCCCGTGGGCAGCGCTGAGCACGGTTGAGCAGCACAGATGCCTGCCTCGGGCAGGCGCCGGCCGCGATGCTCGTGGCATGACCAGAACGAGTGTCCCGATCACCGTCTTCGCCCGTACGACGTCCAGCCCCGCCCACACCTACCAGGTCATCGTGCCGATCGACCTCGCCCAGGTGTTCAAGTCGTGGGGACCGTTCCCCGGCGTCGCGGAAGTGCGCGACCAGACCGGCACCTGGAACCGGCCGGGGACGTCGCGCCAGACCTGGTTCACCGACGGTTCCAAGGCCGACGAGCGTCTTACCGAGATCGCGGAGGGCCACGGGTTCGCCTATGAGCTGAGTGGTTTCACCAACGTGCTGTCCAAGCTGGTCTCCGGGGTGCGCGGCGAGTGGTCGTTCCTGCCCGACGGCACCGGCACATCGATCCGCTGGACGTACGACTTCCGGCCACTGCCAGGCCGCCGCTGGATCGTCGCGGGGCCGTTCAAGCAGCTCTGGATCCGCTACATGCGCGCTGCACTCACCAGGATGGTGACCGTGGTGCAGGAAACGCCCCATAGCATCGTGGAGCAGTGAGCGACCTGAGCGTCGGCGCCTTAAGAGGTCGTTTTGATCTGCCTTGCCTGTTTATAGACGGATTCCCGATGGGTGAGGATGCGATGCGAAAGAGGCAGCCGGTGTGGCTGGGGTCGATGAGTCCTGAGGTGTGACTGTTGGGGCGGAGTGCTGCTCGTTCCTGTCTCATCCCAGGATGCCCGGTTTCCCAGGCTGGGTGCTTCCGTCGTCATTGCTGTGCGCCTGGGCGCACTCGTTGAGCGGCGGTACGCCGGAGGCATGCCAAGTCGACGTCCTTATCCGAGTGATTTGTCCGATGCCCGCTGGGAGTTGGTCGAGCCGGTCCTGGCGGCCTGGCGCTTCGAGCGCCGTGGCAGAGCTCTGGACTTCGGCCGGCCGCCCGAGCATGACCTGCGCGACATCATGGACGCGATCTTGTATGTGGACCGCACCGGGGTCCAGTGGCGCTACCTCCCGCACGACTTCCCGCACTGGAACACGGTTTACGGCTACTTCGCCAGGTGGCAGCAGGAAGGCGTATTCGCCCAGCTCAACGGCCTGCTCAGGCAACTCTTACGACAGAAGGAAGGCCGGGAGGCCGAACCGTCGGCCTGCGTGATCGACGCGCAGAGCGTGAAAACCTCCACCAGTGTGCTCGCCACCAGCCAGGGCATCGATGCCGGCAAGAAGATCGTCGGACGGAAACGAAGCATCGTCACCGACACCATCGGCCTTGTGCTCGCCGTGTTGGTCACCGCGGCAAGCGTGCAGGACTCCATCGCCGGCACCCAGCTCCTGGACCAGGTCGCCGCCGCACATCCCAGCATCCGCAAAGCGTGGGTCGACGGCGGCTACCGCCAGCACCTCGTCGAGCACGCAGCCACCCTCGGCATCGACATGGAAATCACTCAACGCAAGCCCGGGAGCAGGGGATTCACCCCCATCCCGAAACGCTGGGCGGTCGAGCGGACCTACGGCTGGCTCATGCTCCACCGCCGGCTGGCCCGCGACTACGAAACCCACCCGCACCGATCCGAAGCCATGATCCACGTCGCCATGACCGACCTCATGGCCCGCCGCCTCACCAGCGAGAACACCATCTCTTGGCGCGACCCGGAACCGCGGACCAAACTGCAGATTCCGGGATGAAACAACGGGAGAAAACGACCTCTGAAGAGCAAGCATCCGCAATTGGATCGTGAAAGCAGCGTGCACGCGTCGTCAGGATTCCGCTCGCTTCGCGATCGCATCGCCCTGGTGCCCTACCGGTTCGTCGTCGTACGGCACAGAAGCGGAGCGCCGGGCCACGCCACCGGTGTACGCCATGAGGCGGTCTATCTGGGCAGCGCCGCCACCCACCTACTGGCTCGCCTCACCGGCCCGCCCGAGACAATTACTCGCTCGTGGAGGGGCGTTGTTGCCGCTACGGTGCTGCCGTGGATCTGATGAATTTGTCCGGAGACGAACTCTGGCGATGGCTGCGCGGAACGCGCTGGAAGCCGCCGAAGGCCGCCAAGGCAGACCAGGAACGCCGCGAGACCTACGTGTTCGCCCTGGAACAGGCGGAACAGATGTTCCGTGCCGCCGCCACCGTGGGTCCCGCCGCTCAGCCACTCCTCCTCTTCTACGGCCTGAGCCAGGCAGGTCGCGCCGTCATGGCGACCGCGCCAGTCACAGGGGACGAGTGGCGGCTCGTCGGGCACGGCATCAGCCAGGACCCCAAGACCTTTGCCGGTCCCCTCGCCGAAATAGCCGTCACGACGTCCAGGGAGGGCTCCCGCGGTAGCTTCGTGCGGCTGTCCAAGGCGCTTGACTCTCCTCTCTGGCAAGACTCGGCAGTCCCCCTCGGCACCCTGTGGGACTGCCTCCCGGAGAATCGTCTGTCGCCGCTGAACGCCGTCACTGATGAGCGGCGCACGCCGCTTGGTCTCGACGAGCGAACTTTGTCAGGCGGCCAGCACCCACTGGCCAGCGTCGACATCTGGGACTTCCCGCCGTGGGTTGCGTCCGCGGGAAGTGTCGAAGCGCTGAAGGCCTACATGAAGGCGTTCCCCGGTTCCGAGGGGTTCGACTATCTGTGGCGTGGGTCGTCGGAGGCGAAGGAACCCGACTTCTCCCTGGACCTAGACGGCTGGGGTGGGCTCCCGATGCACTGGCGTGTGCCGCCTGGAAGTGACGGCAGCTTTGAAGACCGGCGTACGCTCATCAGGGCTATGACGAGGCCGTATGGGCGTTCCCGTTACCTGGTTCCCGCCGTAGGCAGCAACGCCAAGAGCGTGCACCCCCTTATGACCTGGTGGGCCGTCCTGCACACCCTGTCGATGTTGGCCCGTTACGAGCCTGCTCAGTGGAGCAAGCACATCCACGTTGACTCCAGTCAGCAGGCCGTACCGCTTGAATCGCTGCTGGAGAAGGCGCTCAGCACGATGCCCATCCTCCTCGCCTACACTCTGGATGAACTTTCCGGAGGCGAACTGACCAGCCGCTGAACGACGGGCGCCGCACCGCTCCAGGCCGTCCCGAGGTGCCCTTCAGGATCTCCAGCAGATGAGCGCGCATCCGGGGGTGATGAATCTTCTGCGCCAGGTCGACCAGTGCAGGATGTGGTCGACCGGGGTGGGTCGGCGGTTGGTGAGGCGGGTGATCAGGCGTCGGATTTCGGCGAGGCTGAGGTGGACGAGCTGGGAGGATCCGTTTCTGCTTTGTCCGTGTCCAGCTGTCGGGCCCGCAGGACGGTCAGGCAGGCGTGGGCGGCCATGGCCAGGGTCATGTGGCGGTGCCATCCGGGGTAGCGGCGGACCTGGTAGTCGTCCAGGCCGCATTCCTGCTTCGCGGTCTGGAAGCATTCCTCGACTGCCCATCGGCTGCCCGCAACACGGATCAGTTCGTCCAGCTGACGCCTCAAGACGGCGCTTCGGTCGCGATCTCACCAGGAGTTAAGTCCGCTATTTGTGCCAACCGCCTGCGTGGATGCGCCGGAATGCGATCAGCTTTCACCACCATGAACGGATGAAGCCGCCAGGTGTTGACCAGGAACCTCGCACGCTCGACGACGTCCAGGCCAAAATCGGCAAGCGCCTCGACGATGTCGCCAAAATCCTTGCTGGTGCCCTGGTCACAGTGGCCGGCGTCATGACTTCCCTGGGCTTGACGAGCGATGTCGTATTCGTCGCACTCAACAATGAGTCGTGGCCCATCTTCGTAGCTGCGCTCAGCGCCGTCCTCGCCATCGTTTGCAGCATCGTTGCCTTGCTCATCCATCCGACACGGCGAGGCAACGTGTGGGAGACGGTTGTCCTGGGGCTCGGTGTCATCTTCTACATGGTGGCCCTGAGCGTGGCGGTCGTCGGCGCGGCCCAGGCAGCGAGTGGGAACGGGCGTCCGACGCTGATCAACATCAAGCTCGAAGGGCCGGATTCCGATCGAAGGCTGAGCTTCGACGTCCACGCGGACGGTGTTGACCGGTGGGCGAGTGTCAACGTGTACGTGACGGTCGTAGATGCAAACATGACTGATCTCCCCGGTATCCCCGACCTCTACAGCGTCAGCCTCAGACCCAATAACAAGGGCGACATCGACCACCAGATCAGCATGTCGCTCGCGGCCCCACGGAATGCCTGGGGAATCGAGATCATCGCCGTGACTGTCGGCGGGAATGGGGACTGCGAAAGCCGGTCGCCGCACGGTCCATCGTGCGCGGTGGTCCAGCTGTCCTGACCGTCCGAGGACAGACGCAGAATTCAACTTCCATGATCTTCCCTCATAGGGTCTTGTACCTGTGTGAATCGTACACTCGTGGTTACGTGCGGTTTTGGGCGCGATGCTGCTGACGCTGACCAGTGTCATGCCGGCCTCTGCCGGGACGGCCCCGATCGAGCCCAATACGGCCGGCGGGCTGCATCTGCCGCCGTCGGCGACGCCGGCCGCAGGACCCGAACTCCACGGCGACGCCTTCGCGGCTGCCGGTGGGCGGCCCGTCTCGGGCAAAACCCCGGAGGCCGGTCCGGCATGGAAAAAGGTGGGGGATACATGGCAGGTGGATCGCACCACCGTGACCCTGCGCAACACGGTGACGGACCCAGACGGCGACCAGAGTGATCTGACGTTCGATGTGTGGACCGTGAACACGGACGGCTCGCCGAAGGCACACGTCGACACCTACGAGAACCAGTACGGCATGCCCGTCTCCGGCTACGTCAAGTCCGGTGAGAAAGCCTCTGTCACCATCGACTACGGCTACCTCAAGCCCGGCTCGACGTACGCGTTCCGTACTTCCGCCTACGATGGCGGCCTGTACGAAACTGACTGGTCCCCGTGGGCGAAGTTCACGATCCGGAACCACGCCGTCGACATCACCTTGCCTGAACCCAACAAGGACGCGCCGGCCGTTGACCTGGACCAGTACCAGAAGCCGCAGGTAACCAACGACCATGTGAATTCATCCCCCGGCAACACCGGTTCCCTGACCAGGGACGAGTTGCCCGCACCGCTCGGCAAGGGCTCTGGCCTACTCCTATCTCACCCGCGCCCGGGCATCGCGAGGTGAGCTGCAAGAGGCAGTTCGCCTCGCTGTCATAGCAAGCAACCACGGTGACGCAGAGGCCCTGAGCAAGCTATCCCAGTTCCTCGAACAAATCGGGCGCCCCCAGGATGCCGAGCACATTGCCATGAAAGCTACACGCAGAGGCGACGTAGACGCCCTGGCGCGGCTTGGTTTCATGAAAGAGCGGCAGGGGCTTCGTGGCGAATCTGAACGGTTCGTACGGCTCGCCGCAACCGCGGGTAGTCGGCACGCTCTCAACGTGCTTGCCCAAATGCGCCTCGACTCCGGACTACGTGCTGATGCCGAACGTCTCGCCCTACTGGCAGCCAATCAAGGAATCAGCGCGGGCCGACAATCACCTTCGATCTGGCAAGCCCTCTGGCCATCCGGCCTGGAACCGAATGGAACACCGACCATCCCCTCACGAGAGGAAGCAGGTCCGCTTGCGGAGCGATAAATAACGCCCCGGCACCGGACTAGCGCGAGAACAGGGACGGCCTAAGGTGCGGCCCCAGTGCTTCATTGACTTTAGCCGTTGTTGGCGATCCTCCTAGCGCACGATATAAGCAGTTCCCTCAGAGCTCCGCCGGCTTCACACGCACTGAGTACCGCAATAATTGCTTCGCTCCAGCGCTTCAATCTGGCAGGATCAGGCGACTCAACTACGGCGTCCTGCTCAAGGAGCGCAGCCAACTCCACCAGATCAAACATTTGATCCTCCGGCAAGCCCATCAGCGGCGCCGAGAAATGCAGCGCTCGAGCAATTAACACAGGCTCACCAGGTGCAGGATCCTGTGAGGTGTCCGGCCGCCTTACATCCCCAGAAAAATTCTCCTCAATTCGCGAGAGGCGATGCTCGACAGACTCTTGCCTCTCGCGCATTTCCGAAAGTTGTACCCCTCGGCGAGCTGCTCGACGTTGCTCCAGCTCGATCCTATTTCTTGCCGCAGGAGTCATTTCTCCCCAAATAGCCCCTCGGCGTTCCTCATTGAAATACCAAATAATCCCCAAAATGTGAGCGGCGGTTAACGAATCGACGCCCTGTAGAATCTCTACAGCGGCTTCTAGTGGAATCTCACTTAGCACCAACGCCGCCAGTTCTGGACTAGCTTCCATAGCCAAAGCGGCTTTAACTGCATCGGGATCTAACTCTGGCGGCCTTTTTTGCAGCTCAGAGAATCTCATGAGGGCCACCTCCAACCTCTGCTGCTCATTTCCATTCCTGCATGCTGCATAGCGCAGCTCGTGCAACCGGTCAGCCAACATGGAAGAATTTCCATCAGACTCGCTGACATAGGTTACCAAATCGTCAATGAACTCGCGCTCAGCGATTCGATCACCGTGAAAGTACCGCGAAATTGTAGCTGTAGAGTATTTCCTCTTCCCGTCGGGTCCTTTGCAGTAATCAGCAAAACCAACTTGCGTCTTCCCGGACTCACGAAGAATTTTTTGGAGCCGTTCACCCAGCTGTACAGCCGTCTCGTGAGGCATACCTCACCTTCCCTAACAGGAATCAGCAATATCGCAGCAAATCGAACATCAGCTTCGAACGCGCGCCCTAGATCGAGATATGGCTGGCAAAATTTCCGGCCCCGGTAATTTGGGTTACCCACTTCGGTAACCGCTTAGTCGGCGTCAAGCTCATGTTGAGCCCCCAGACGGAGGTCTCATGGTCGAACGGCTGCGCAGCGTATCGGGCAGCCAGAAGTAGGGTGAGGAACTACATGCTCGTCGGCGATCTTCTTCTGCTCCTTATGGCCATCCTGCTGCTAGTTGTGCTCTCCTCAGTGATCGGTTTGATCGCTTTCGGGGTCGCCAGGTGGGGTGGAGCCAAAGTTCCAACTGCGATCACCAGTGCAAGCGTGGCCACCGCTACGACGATGCTCATCGGTATCGGCCTGCTCGCTGCCGTCATTCCTCTCGCCACGTAGGAGAGACCGAGTCTCCAACCAGCGGACAGGGTTGTTGTGGAACGGGCGGTGGCTCGCGCTTCCACCAAGCGGAGGCCGGGGCCAGTTGGGTCCCGGCCTCGTCTCGCGCAACGGTCAATCCGCTCCGCCCGGAGACCTCCCGGCATAACCTCGCCAGTCAACTGCACGAGCTGCGCTGGGTGCAGTTCCTCAGCACCGCCACATCCGGCGCCCGAACCCACCAGCTTCCCGGCGCCCTGCACGACCAGGCCGCGCACGACCTGCGCACCCTGTGCCGCGGCGCCGCCCGCCACATCTCTGCCTTCGACATCGCCCGTGACCCCGACGGTGCCCTGACCTTCGCCAGCCTGCTCTACCTCGCTGACCAGGAAGAAGGAGCCCAGTTTTGGTGGCACTACGCCGCGGGCGCCGGCAGCACCACCGCCGCCCTGAGCCTGTACCTGCTCCACCTGCGCCACGGCGACATGCGCGAAGCCCAGCACTGGGCCGGCCAGATCCACTGCCTTAACCGCCTGGACTGGACCTGCTACACACCCGTCCCCCACCAGCCCCCATCCCTCTCTCAGCGTCCGCTACACCCTCCCCCTGTCGGGGCCCACCGTCTGCGAAGACGCGGTCAAGGACGCTATCGACGAACTCCAAGCTCCCCACAGCGGGCTCCTGGGACCCGTCCCCCAGCCCATCCCCGCCCTCGCTGACCACTGGGACGAACTGAACTCGTCACGACATGAGCCCGCCAGCAGGGCACGCCAGCCTGTTCCAGCCTTCATCTGACCGCTGATCAGCGAAACTGGGGCGAGCGGCAGTCGCGGTTGCTGGCGAAGGGGGTGGTGAGGTTCCCGCCTTTCCGCGTACGGCTGCGCCTCCATCGCGCGGTGGTGGAAGGTGACGATGCAGGAAGACCGCTGCCGAACGGAGACCACCTGTGCCCAGAGGCATAACCATTGGCCCGACCCACTACCCCACCAAGGAAGCTGTCCGGAACGTCTGCCGCAGCATCGTCCAGCGATACGGCATCGGCGGTGACGTCACCGGCCCCGACGACGATGCGTTCCTCCGTCATCTTCTCGAATACCACCCCGAGTACGACCTCAAGCGGGGCGACGGCATCGCCCACTTCCGCGTCATCGCCCACACCGATCACGGACGCAGAAGCGTCGGGCTCGCTCTGGTGCGGCTCGACGGCGAGGTGGCCGACTTCTCGTGGAACGCCTGCCTGACCCCGCTCAGCCAGCGCACTCAGGTACTTGCCGCGTTGCGGCACGCGATAGCTGATCAGGTGGCGGCTTCACGGACCGCGGCGCTCGACTCCGGGCAGCCGCTCGTCTGCTCCGTCACCGGGGTACCTATCCAGTCCGCTGCCGAGCTGCATATCGACCATGCGCCCCCGACGTTCCTCGACCTGGCCGAGGGGTTCATCGCTGACAACGGTGGGGTGGACGATTTTCGGATCCTGCCCGATACAGGTGCCGGGGTCAGTTACATCGAGCTGGAGGACAAGGCGCTCGAGGGGCGCTGGCAGAACCATCATCAGAAGCGTGCCGTGCTGCGGCCGGTGCTGAAGCGGGTCAACCTTTCAGATCTGCGGCGGGCAGGAACGGCCGGCACTCCTGCTCCGTGAACGGCCGTGTGTGGAGCGGTTGGAACCCCGAAGCTGGCGCAGTCTGTGCCTGGTGCAGCCCTTGAGCTGACGAGACCGGAGGAACCCCTTAGCGCAGGTCCTCCGGCGGTCTGCCCAGCTTGGGCGATGGCCGTGAAACTGCCCGGGCCCTTGTCGCGGTGCTGTCCGGAAGGGGATGACCCGGGGGTGGCCGATCGGCCATCTATTCGAAGATCCGCATGGGCGTATGAGATCAGGTGACAGGCTGTCAGTGGGCTCCGCATGCTCGTCGTGCGCGGCCGAAACAGGGCCGGACCGAGGCGACCCGCGCTGCGGGGTGGAAGGGATGTGCGGTGTGGCTTTGCGGGCGACGGCTGAGCAGGAAGCGGCCCGGGAGGCGTTTGCCGCAGGCCAAGACTTGGCGTTGGTGGCCGGCGCCGGTACAGGGAAGACTTCGACGCTGGTGATGATGGGCTCGGCAACGCGTGGCCGGGGCCTGTACGTGGCCTTCAACAAGCCGATCGCCGACGAAGCCAAGAGCCGCTTCGGGAGGAATGTGGAGTGCCGTACGTCGCACTCGTTGGCGCACCGGGCGGTGGGTCGCCAGTTCCAAGACCGGCTCGATGGCTCGCGCCACATGCCGTTGAAGCGTACGGCGCAGTTGCTGGGGCTGGACCGCGACCTGGCCGTGGGCAAGAGGCGGCTGAGGGCGACGACGCAGGCGCGGCTGGTGATGGAGATGGTCCGGCGTTTTTGCTACAGCACGGATCAGCAGGTGGCAGCCCGGCATCTGGGCCCGGTGAACGGACTGGATGACCAGGGGGCGCAGTATCTGGCGCAGGTGCTGCTGAGCAGGGCGCGGTGGGCGTGGGACGACATCTGCTCGCTTCAGGGAAAGCTGCCGTTCCAGCACGATCACTACCTCAAGATGTGGGCGCTGACGCGGCCGAGACTGCCTGCGGACTTCGTGCTGCTGGACGAAGCGCAGGACACCAACCCGGTCTTGGAGGAAATTTTCCTGGCGCAGGATGCGCAGCGCGTGTGTGTCGGGGATCCGGCACAGCAGATCTATGACTGGCGGCATGCCAAGGACATCATGAGCGGTTTTCCCGGGCAGCAGCTGGAGTTGACGCAGTCGTTCAGGTTCGGACCGGCGATCGCGGAGGTGGCGAATCGGTGGTTGCGGGCTGCCTTGTCGACGATGCAGCTGACCGGGCATGCCGGTGGTGCCTCGGGACTGGGGCGGGTCGAGGTCCCCGATGCGGTGTTGTGCCGGGGGAACGCCGACGCACTCGCTGAGGTGCTGGGCTTCCTCGAGAAGGGGGTGCCGGTCGCGCTGGCCGGGGGCAGTAAGCCGCTGTTGACGATCGCTGAGGCGGCGATCGACCTGCAGGCGGGCCGGCGGACCTCGCACCATGAGCTGTTCTTGTTCTCGTCCTGGGGTGAGGTGCAGGAGTACGCGGAGCAGGACTCCGCGGCAGCGGAGCTGAAGGCGATCGTGGAGCTGGTCGATACCTACGGGCCGCAGCAGATCATCGCGGCCGTGAAGCGCATGGTCAACGAGGACCAGGCGCGAGTGGTGGTGTCGACGGTGCACAAGGCCAAGGGCCGCGAGTGGAGGAGGGTGCGGATCGGGGCCGGATTCACGCCACCTGCGGAGGAAGCGGCGGCACGAGGCGTGCATCCGGCGGAAGCGCGCCTGATTTACGTGGCGGTGACGCGGGCTCGCGAGGTGCTGGATACAACGGGGATCCAGTGGGCCGAAGCCCAGATCCGGCATGCCTCGCGCGCAACTGTGACCAGTACCCCGGACGGCGTGCCCCTGGCCGCGCTGCCGCTGACCGGACAGCTCCAGTACCCTCGCTCGCCGATGTCCGTCTTTCTGAACCAGCATCTGCCGCGCCCCGAGCGGGTGCTCGGCGCGTACCTGGACCGCTCGCGGGGGCTTCCGCCCGCGGTGCAGCCCATGGATGAGCGGCGCCCCGATTATTCGGCCCTGGGGCACACCATCGACTACCGCCTCCGGCTCAGTCTCGGCTGCGGCCCTGGAGGCGCGGTCGCGTCGGGCATTCGGCTACTCGGCAGCCGGCTCCCGATCGAGGGGGCTCCCGCCCCTGAGGTGCGTGAGACCTTGCATACAGCCGGCACCCACCTGCTTGCCCGACTCCAGAACCACCTCGAAGGAGGGCCTGCACTGGGCGAGGAGGAATTGACCCGGTTGTGTCACGTAGCCGGGTTCTACGAGGCCATCTACCGCAATGGCGTCTTCTCCCGGCGCCGCAACCTGCTGGCCCTCGCCGACGCGCACACCACCGTGGATCACCTGACCGCGGCGGTGCCGGCCTACGTGCTGGAGGACATCTCCGAGCAGATGGAGCTGGCCGAGCAACCTTTCGCACCGTTCAGGGACTTGCCGGACAGACAGCGGGTGTGCGGGCCGGTGTTCGCCGGCAGTGCCGACCTGGGCGGGGCTGATGCAGACTTCATCGTCGGCGGACTGCTGATCGACTGCAAGGCCACCACCCGCCCTCACACGATCAACCGCTCAGCCGTACAACAGCTCGCCGGATACCTGCTGCTCGACTACGACAACGCCTACGGCATCGACCAGGTGGGCCTCTACCTTTCCCGCCAGGGCGCCCTGATCACATGGGACGTCCCGGAATTCCTCAATGCTCTGGGCGCCCGTGTTCCACTGCCCCAGCTACGCACACTGCTGCGAGACCACCTTCGCCGGCCACAGCGCCCGACGCCGTCGCAGAAAAGCTGACCACGGGCCTGGCGATTTCGCCCGTGCCGGAGGAAGCGATCAATGGTCGGCCGGGAGAAGGAGCATTATCGAGAGCGCAGAGTGCGTTTCCCTCAGTTCCAGCGCGGATCAACGTACTTCATGGCGCCCAGGGCAGTGGTGCAGGGCCAGGGTGCCCCCTCGCATCCGGTGCAGGTCGGATCGGTGCGGTCGCTCGGGGCGTGTTCCGTAAGTTGCTGTCCGGCGACGGCTCGGACCGTGCGCTCGTCGGAGCTCATGCCCCGATAGGTCTCGTTGGCCAAGGCCACAGCCCGGTCATAGTCTGCGAGTTGGGCCTGGAGATCATCGGTCATGAGATGTGAGCTTATCGCTGGTCATGAACTCGATCCCGCACCACTGTTCGCAACTCCGCTCACGCGTTCGATCGCGGTACGAGCGATGTCAGACCCTGCTGGCACCATCCGCCCATGGCTCAGATCAGCCCCAAACTCGCCCGCACCTACTTCGCGGAGATCTCCGCCGGTTCTGCCGTCCCACTGGACTTGGACGACCTCTTACACATGGTGAAACTGCGTCGACACAACCATGTCCTCATCGGCGACATCGCGCTGCACTGCTACAAGAACAAGTCGAAGTGGACGTACAACGAACGCGACATCCGCCACGCCGCCCATGCGTTCGCGAACTTCCAGCTGGACGCCGGCGACGTCGTGGAGGTGCAGCTGCCCGCCTACCTCGACCACGGCGAGCAGGACCCGGAGCACCGGGGCCGGGCCGACTGGCGGCAGCAAATTGCGTCCTGGATGTTCTGGCAGGCCCGCGACAAGCACCAGGAGGGGCGGCCCTACGAAGAGTGGGACGACAGCTGGAAGCACCTCGGCGCCAGCGGGCTGCCCGGCGAGCTGACGTGGGACGAATTTGTCGGGGCACGCAGCGGAATCCGGCTCCGGGAGAACATCGCCAACACCCGGCCGCTGGACCTGATCACCTCCGCCGGGGGCAGTCTGTTCCTGCCGAGAGCCTACGCCGCACTCCTTGACCGCTGGGAGAAGGTGGAGGAGGGCCTGGTCGCCCAGGCCCGGATCTGCAAAGGCTGTGCTGCTCAAGGGCCGCGCTGGGGTGGCTGGCGTACGCAGAGCCCGCTCGGCTACGTCACCTTGTGCCCGCCGTGCTCGGGAGCCGCCTTCCAGCGCTATGGCGGTCACCTGCGCGGCGTGCTGTACGAATCGCCCCGCGTGCGCGGCACCCGCGCCGACGACTACCTGTGCTGCCTGTGCGCGGAGACCCGGGCGGCGGTCTGGGACCACTGCCACGACCACGGCTTTTTGCGCGGGCCTCTATGCGGCAGCTGCAACACTTTCGAGGGCAAGAGCCTCCCGCGCTACTTCCTTGAGGGCAAGGAGGGCGCCGCGCTGCACTTGCTGGAGTGCCGCGGCTGCCTGGAACGGCGCACCCTGCCCGGCAGGTACCACGTCGCTATCGTCCAGAAGCGTCTGGAGGCGACCGAGCACCACCGCCACCGCGGGCGCCGCTGCAAGCGCCGACCGTCGGTCCGGCACGTGAAACTCGCCCACGGCGCGCACCGCTTTGAGCTGGAGTGCTGGTGGCACAGTGAGACGTGGACGAAGGACGTCACAGTCCCCGAGACCGCGGCGCTCGTACGAGGCTTCGCCGATCAGGCGCTCGCCGCCCCACAGCCAGACGTCGTAGTGCCGGCCGCGCGTACCGCATCGGGCACAACATGGCCCGCGTGAAAATTGCGGACACGCGAGCAAGCCCCGAACCATCGCCCGGTGCGCGGCTACGTGTCCCTGCGCAGGTGGGCAGCTGCTGCTGGATCTCCCTGGCCGTCGGCATCAGTTCCAGGGCCTCTTGCAGGCCCTGGCGCGCTCGCGCAGCTGGCAGACTCGCCAGCGCTGTTGCTGGACGCTGTGGGGGCGTGCTGCTCTTGGTGATGCCGAAGCGGGGACTGCCGCCGCGCCGTGGGTCTGTTGACCAAAAGCAAACAAGACGCCCCGTAGCGTCGGCTTCTGCGAAATGATCTGACTTGTGACTCCAGATCCACGTGACCGTCGACGGTCCTCGCCACGGGCTCCAACCAAACCGCAGATACGAACCCGCCCTTCCAGCGACGATGCGCACGAGGTCGTCTACTTTCAGCGCCACCCCGACGACGACCCCCTGCAGACGACTCCAGGGCGTTTATTTATGCGCAATGTGTGCCCGGCCAAGGTTCGCGCGACTATGCGTGTGGTGCTCGCCGAGGTGGCCGCTGCCCCGCCAAAGCGCTTCGCCGGCGGTGGGTATTGGGAAGCGATGCGGGGAGACATGGCTGGTTGGTACGAGGTCCGCGTAAACGGACCCGGCCGCCATCACTACCGCTTGTTCTGCTTGCTCGACTACGAAGCGGAAGGACGCGAAAAGCCGCTGCTGGTTGTGATCACTGGGCTAGACAAGCCCTTCCGTACCGTCCTGTCGAGCGGTGACTACCAGTCGGTACGAAATCTTGGCGAGGAGTACCGGAAGCGCAACCCCCGCTCGACGCAGTGAACTACGTCTGGCTAAGCGGCGGCACTGGAGCGGGACTTAGAACGCCGCAGCTCACTGAGGTGCTTCGCGAGCCCACGAGGATCCGCCGCCCGTCCTTCCAGCAGCGGGTCGGTGACCGACTTCCGTTCAGCTGCTGGAAGCGGCTCAAGGGTGATTCGCATCCCTAGTGCTGCTGCCACTTCGGCCAGAGTGCCCAGCGTCGGATTGACGTGTCCCGCTGAGAACAGTCGCCGCACGACAGCGGGCTCCGCACTGATTGCTCGGGCCAGTGCAGCCTTGGAGAGATCTGCCGCATCACGTGCCTCGTCCAGCGCGTTCACGATCCGGTCGATTGTGGCGATACGCATGGACTCAACGACGTAGTGGCGGAGAAACTCAGGGTCCTGCAAGTCCTCGGCAAGGTCGTCCCAGAAAGCGCCATGCTCCGTAGTCATTGCTGCCTCCCTCTTCCTTTGCCGACCACGTAGAGTGTATCAAATAAGTTACACATACGCTAGGCTCATCGCGCTCCCTGCGGCTCGTTTCCTCATCTGGAAAAGTCCCTGAACAGGGGTTTTATCGTATGCGACACCCCTGAGGATCTCTCGATCGAGGGGCCCTCTGACTGTCGCGGAGTGGGCAGCTCTGCTTGCCTCAGCGGACTAGCGGAGTGCCACGGCTGGGCGGGCTTGCTCTCATCGGACGCGTCGGCCACCCGGAGAGCGCGGCCGTACCTGATCACGCTATCCGCATCTCGGGATCGGACTTCATCGCTGCCGGATGCCGCCTCTCAGGGATCTGTGAACTCTAAACGGAGAACTCTCCTAGGGTCCCTCTAGCAGGACGACGTCGTGCTCATAACGCTCTCCGCCAGGCACGAGACCTGCCAAGATGAGGCAGTGAGCGCCCCCCGCCGCCCTCTGGGCACCGGCCCCCAGCCCCTTCCCGCCGTCCCCGACAGCGCCGCCGCTCGAGCGGGAACCGCAGCTGAGCGAGCCGTCGTCCAACCACCATCCGTCATCGCTGAAATCCTGGAGCCAGCCAGCCAGCGGCGCCTGCTCGGTCCAGGCACGGACCGGCCCGCCTGACGTCATTGCAGCCCGAACTCGATGTAATCAATGTCCGTGGATTCGGCCGTGAGCCCTTCGGCACTGCGGCCGTCGTTGGGCAAATCCTTGTGCAGGTGAGCTCCGAACTGCGCACTGGCTCGGGGGCCCACCTGCACAAGGCGCAAGCTCCTAGCGAGCCGATACCCAGTCCTGCCCAGGAGTGCCACGGTGACCACGCCAGCGCGGCAGGCTGTACCGGGTGACTAGCGTCCACGCGGTCCGAGTGGCGTCCTCCACCCACGCATGCCCCGCAGCAGGGAGGCCGCTCACCCCGCGCAGCCACTCGGTGATCTGCTCTTCTGGGATGTGCGTGTTGCCCTTTCCGAGGTACTTGAGGACGTACACCGCGAGGTAGTCCACGTCCTGCGCGCGGCCCTGGCCGTTGAGGATGGGCCTGAGCCTGGAGGCAAACTTCTGTCCGATGCTGTGGTCGACCTCGCCCCAGAGGGAGGCCGTCTCTGGCCCCCTCAGCATGTCGAGCAGGTCGATCAGGTGGGCGAGGTCGGTGTCGTCGGCGAGAGTGATTGGTTCGGTCACAGGCGGCTGCCTCCCGAGAAAGTGGTGGTTGAACCAGACCAGCGCCGCCGATCATCACGGTGTTGGTGCAGGAACACACCGCTGATGGGCAGAACTGCCCGATTCGCTGTCTGTGTTGGCTGAGATCATCGTCGTCTCGGGCGCCGGCTCCCCGTCTCGCACCCTGAAGACTCGGCGGCCGCCTCGGGTGGTCTCAACCGGCCAGCCGAGCTGGAGACGGAGCGGCGCACCTACCCGGGCCGCCGCTCCAGATCGAAGGCGGATGGCGGCTTGGTTGCTGACTCATGAAAGGAGGTCGCGTCAGGTCTGGGCCATGTCGACGAAGCGGGAGTAGTGGCCTTGGAAGGCGACCGTGATGGTGGCGGTGGGGCCATGACGGTGCTTGGCGACGATCAGGTCTGCCTCGCCGGCGCGGGGTGATTCCTTCTCGTAGGCGTCTTCACGGTGAATGAAGATGACGACGTCGGCGTTGTCCTCGAGGGCGCCGGAGTCACGTAGGTCGTTGAGCAGCGGTTTTTTGTCGATGCGTTGTTCCGGGCCGCGGTTGAGGGTGGAGATGGCAACGATGGGGAGCTGTAGTTCTTTGGCCAGCAGTTTCAGGCAGCGGGCGATCTCGGAGATTTCCTCGTAGCGGTTTCCTAGGGGGCGCGTGCCGTAGGTAAGCATGTGTACGGCGTCGACGACGATGAGCCGGATGCCGTTCCTGGCGTGCAGGTAGCGGCAGTGGGCGCGCAGGTCGTGGAGGTTGGAGTAGGCGCCGTCCTGGATGTAGATCGGTGCAGCGCTGACTTGCGGCATCCGGCGGGCCATCCGCGTCCAGTCTTCGTCGGTCATGGTGCCGGACCGCATGTGGTGCAGCGCTACGCGGGCCTCTGCGGACAGCAGCCGCATGCCGACCTCGTTGCGTCCGGCTTCGAGGGTGAAGATGGCGCAGGGCATTTGGTGCTTGATGCCGGCTGAGCGGACGAAGTCGTAGGCAAGAGTGGACTTGCCCATGGCGGGGCGTGCGGCGATCACGATGAGCTGACCGGGGTGGAGTCCGCCGGTGAGGGAGTCCAGGTCGGTGAAGCCGGTTGGTACGCCGGGCAGGGTTGCCTCAGGGCCGCCGGTAGCCTCGATCCAGTCGAGGGTTTCTTCCATGACGTCCCCGAGGGAACTGGCCGGCGGCAGCAGGCGCCGTCTCGTGGTCGCGGCAAAGATCTCGGCTTGGGCCTGGTCGGCGATGCGGTCGGCGGCCTCGGGCCCCGCATCCGAGGCCATGTTCTCGATATGGATGGCGGCGATCTTTGTGCGGCGCAGCATGGCCGCGCTCTGGACGCGCTCGGCTTCGGCCATCCAGCTCTTGGACGGGGAGGGGCCCGCCATCAGCGCAGTGAGGTAGGCCGACCCTCCGATCTCCTCGAGCCGGTCCTGCTTCGTGAGATGGGCGGCAACGTTGAGAGGATCGACAGACTGGCCACTGCCGTACAGCTCGAGGACTGTGGTGTAGATCAGGTCGTGGGCCGGCCGGTAGAAGTCATGGCCGCCCAGGACGTCGACGATGTCGGCTATCGCGTCCTTGGACTGCAGCATCGCCTTGAGCACCGCCTTCTCGGCGTGCAGGTCGTGCGGATGGTGCAGTGCAGCGTCGGCGTCCTCAACGGTCACCAGGCTCTCCCCCTTGTTGCCCGATTGATCTTTGCGACCCGCTCCCCCAGGGCGCCGGGCCAGCGTATCCATGGCCCGCCCCGGCAGGGCGCTTTCGCTGTGGCCATCAGCTGCATGTGGGCCCGCTGAAGGCCCCGAGCACCGACATGCAGCCCGCGTCAGGCCTTCGCCTGGTGGGCCGGCTCACGCGGCATGCGTTGAGCTTGGTGCCATCCGGCCGCCTCGATATCAAGATCGGGCAGCGGCGTATGCAGCCTCGGTACGACAGCGCGTTCACCCTCCGGCGCAGCTGCAGGCCGTGGCATGCGCGGGACGTCCCCTTTGGTAATGCGGAGCTTGCGTATGCTGCCGGCACCGAATTCTGCGTTGAGGCGCTGCAGCAACGCGTCTTCCAGGAGCCGGAGCTAGTGAGCCATGCCGACGATGCGCCGTGCAGCGTGAGGGTCCCGGTGTGCTCATCGAATCCGACCGGGATCACGTGCTGGGCGACGTCGGGTCCGACCACGGATGGCCACTGGGCCAGCACGGAAGCCCCGACTGGGTGGCACAGGCCGCGTTCGGTGAGCATTTCCAGCAGAACCTGCCCGAGCGGCACCGACCGTGTACGCCCTCGCCGTGTCCGGTGGCGCGCACTCTCGGTGGCTTTGGTGAAGCGGTAGCGTCTGGCGTCCTCTCTGGCGCGCCTCAGCGCTATCCGGGCGAGATCGGTCTCAGGGGAAGAGGGCGGCGGCGGGGCTGTCATTGGTCGAACGGCTGGCGCGGAGTGAACGTGGCTGTTCCCCAGACCCGCTGCACGTGATGGTCGGTGAAGGCGTACACCAGCCGGTAGGCGGAGGCTGCATCAGGGCCCTGGCGCAGCTGCGTCAGGTGCCGTTCGGCTTCCTGCTCGCTCAGGCGCGGCGTGCCGCACACCTGCCAGATCTGCCCGTTCCACATTTCTGGAATCCAGCGCTTCTTCGGCTCGGGCTGGTCGGCGTGGATGCCGTGGCGGGACTGCACGCGGGAGGGCGGCGCATCGGCTTCCGTGTGCGGGGGTTCGTGCCCGGAGCGTGGGCGTGGTGTCCGCAGTCCTGCCCGGCGGCGGGTTTCGCACAGCAGACACAGGTCAGCGGCGTCCGCGTCGACGGGGCCGTGCGGGTGCTCCGGGCAACGCGTGGTCGGCTTGGCCGCGGTGATGGCGTCGTTCAGCAGGACCAGGGCGCGTTCGAGGTCCCGGCGGATCTCCTCCGTGCTGGCGGCGCTGTCCTGGTCCTCAAGGCGCTGCCCGTGTTCGCCAGCGACACGAAGGGAACGGCCCAGGGCGACGAGCTGGGCGTGATTCACAGAGGTCTCCTTCATGCGTGCAACGGTTGCGCAGAGCCCGACTGTCGTGGCCCAAGTTATGCGCGTGATCATCTGCCGGGGTGTGCGCTGCTACGGGCCAGCCTCAGCCGCATCGCACGCCACAATTCACCGGCACCGCGGCTGGTGGCCGGCTGAGTATCGTGCAGTCCAGGGCAGCAGGCGTCATGGACCACCTTGGCACTGCCGTAGTCACGGTGATGAGGTCCTGGCCACGCAACCCCGCCGACCAGATGGTAGACCTCGGTGTCGGCGAAGAGACGGGCCGGATAGTCCCCCGGCATCAGAGCGATCCACGCCTGCTCCACCGGGGGCTCCTCCCCCTCGATGACACGGGCGGGATCGGGGCCGGCCTGGGGCCGGTAGATGTTCACCCCGTCGAAGTCCAGGGTGCGGTGACGCTGCGTCGCCAGACCGCAGTGCGCACAAGGCACGGTCAGCTTGCGCCCCCACGCCGGCACCAGGTCGTCGCCCGGCCCATGCTGGGAAGGAACTCCCACGTCCGCTCAGCCTCCGATGCGTGATGGACGACAGCCACCTGGCCGGGCGCGGCTCGCCCCACAGGCAGCAAATCCCAGGCTAGCGCCACAAACTGACATACCGACAGTCGCTCATCCGGCTCGCTGGTGCAGCCGACCAGCCGCGACCCGGAGGCGGCATCCTCGCCTGGTCAGGGTGTGCGGACTACGGCTCCGGAGATGAACCACTGCACCAGGGTGGCGGCGAGGTGGACTCCCGCGCGGGCCGCCTCCAGGGTCTCGGGCACGGTCGCGGTCCGAGCGCCGTGCCGGGAGGTCTGCCCATCCCACAGTGCGCGCATCATCGCCTCGGCCGGGGCGATCGGGTCGCCGCCCACCGGGGTGGGGATCGCGGCGGTGAACTTATGCCGGGCGTTCCTGATCTCCCCGAGCATGGTGCCGAGAGTGGCCTTGGCATTGTTCGGCTGAACGACCGCATGCGCCGCCGACTCCACCGCCTTGATCGCCTCGCTATACGCGCGCACCGCGTCCGGGCCGCGTCCGTACGCCGCCTTCCACGCCGCCTCCAGGTGGTCGGCCGCAGAGCCGGCAGACTGCTGGTCTGCGGCCTCAACGATGGTCTGCCTCACCGCGTCCCGGACGGCCGGGGCCACCCTTTCTTCCAGCCCGTCCTCCATGTCCGTGACCCGGTAGGCGGACCCACCTTTGCTAAGGAGCAGATCAAGAGCTTCGACAGATCCGTCCGCCTCCACCTCGAACCAGTAGCCGAGCAGCGCGTCGACGATGTCAAGCAGGGTGTCCCCGGTGCTGCTCGTGAGGGTTTTCGTGTACGGGAATATCCCGGCGCGCTCGCGCAGCACGGGGATCCGCACCTGCACGCACAGGAGCTGCGCTGTGGCTTCGTCGTATCGGCCACTCCCGATGAAGAGGGCTTGTTCCACCCACTTTTGCAGTGGCCCGGTGAGGTGCGGGGGTATGCCCTCGAACGGCCCGTCGAATTCGGGTTCGGCGAGGCCGACGCGGACCGAGAAGCGTGGGCGGGGCGTGGTTGTCATCGCGAAACGGTAGCGGCACGTGCGATCACATTCGACAGATTTGCCTCCGAGCGGGTTGCTCGCTTGGGACCGCACCGAGGGTCTCCTCGGCGGGCCCTAGGCAGAGGCGATAGTTGCATGCCTTCGCTTGCCCCTGGCACCGCCAGAGGCGGTCACCGCCGACCTCTTCGGGCTGACTGGCCCCGATCCAGGCTGACAGCATGGGGAGTTCCGGACACTGGAGCGGTCATGTGTCAGCGAAGCTCTACAGAAGGAGCAGATGAGGCACACCGTCCGCCGTATAGCGGCATGGCGACGACGCCCTTGCTTTTGTGACGACTATCGTGCTTCGGCTCACCGACACCTCGCGGCAGCTGGCGCGGCACAGAAATCACAATCCGACTCTTCGTCCTCGGCGGGAGGGCCATCTGGCCGACGAACGCTCACCGTCACAGCCGCACTGTCCACCCCACACCCCCAGCCCACGGGCAATAGCCCATGTAGCCAAGGATGTCAGCGCAGGCCGCTGCACGCCCGCAAGATCGTGTTACGAGTTCTAACAACGGCTAACACAATGAGGTGGATCGCTCCTGGTTGCCGTGTCCAGGGCGAGAGTTGAGCGTTCGGTCCTCTGTGGGGACGTCACCGTGGATCGTGTCGGATGAGCTGTGGGATCGCTTGGAGCCGTTGCTGCCGCAGCGAGGCCGCAGGTTCCGGTATCCGGGCCGCAAGCCGTTGCCAGACAGGGATGTGCTGTGCGGGATCTTGTACGTGCTGCACACCGGGATCCAGTGGGAGTACCTGCCTCAGGACCTCGGCTTCGGCTCGGGCATGACGTGTTGGCGCCGTCTGCGGGACTGGAACGAGGCCGGAGTATGGCAGCGGCTGCACGAGGTCCTGCTGGCCGAGCTTAACGCGGCCTCCCGGCTGGACTGGTCCCACTGCGTGGTCGACTCCTCCCACGTCAGAGCCTTAAAAGGGGGTTGCACACCGGCCCCTCGCCGGTCGACCGAGGCCGGGCCGGCTCGAAGCACCACTTGATCACCGACGGGCACGGCACCCCGCTCGCCGTCCTGCTGACCGGCGGCAACCGCAATGACGTCACCCAACTCCTGCCCTTGCTCGACGCCATCCCGCCGGTCCGCGGCCGGGTCGGCCGTCCCCGCCGCAAACCGGACTCATTGTTTGCCGACCGCGGCTACGACCACGACATCTACCGTGACCAGGTCCGCGCCCGCGGCATCGTGCCCGCGATCGCCCGCCGCGGCACCCGGCACGGCACCGGACTGGGCACCTACCGCTGGGTGGTCGAGCGGACCTTCGCCTGGCTGCACGGCTTCCGACGTCTTCGGATCCGATGGGAACGCAGAGCCGACATCCACGAAGCGTTCCTCAAACTCGCGTGCTGCCTCATCACCCAACGACAGATTCGCTTCCTGTGTTAGCTGTTGTCAGTAAGCTGTAGGTATGACTGAGATGGCGGCTGGCAGGCCCGGGCCACGCAAGCCGCGAGAACTGCGTGATGTCCACGAGTTCCTGGACCAGGTGAGGCTCCGCCCGGGAATGTGGGTTCGCCGCGGCTCTCTTCAGCATCTGGACTCCATGCTTGTCGGCTACGCAGTCGCCTGCGAGATCCACGACAGCGATGAAAGTTTTGACTTCTGGAACAGCGGCCCCTTCTCCCAGTGGCTGTGGAAGCGGATGAACATGGCGTACCCCAGCAACCTGGGCTGGGCTGTCGAGATCGAACGGGCAGCCGAGTCTGCGGGTATGCCACCGATGGAAATGTTCTTCTCCCTCTTGGACGAGTTCCGTGCTGAGCGGGGTAGAGCGCGGAGTACGCACGAGAAGTAGCAATCACTCCCGACAGGCGGGGACCCTCACTCCCAGCCGAACGCACAACTCGCTCCACCATTGCTCCTATCAGGAGCCATCCGCCTCATTGTGTTAGCCGCTGTAAATGAAGTCGATGAAGACTTGGTTCGGAGCGTTCCATGTGGCCTGTTTGTCGGCGCGCCCCTCTTGGAAAGTATCGCCCGTAAGGCGCCCCTGGCTATCGAAGCGACCGGTGTACCGTCCCGGCGGCATCAGGAAGGTGATGTCAGTGTCTGTCACCCTGGCGTCCTGCAGGTCCGTGAAACCCGCCTTGTTGTGGACGTTGACCTTCCCCCTGAGCAAGCCGTGCTCGTCCTCATTGTCGATCTGCACGTGAAGGATGAAGCCGTTGCTCTGGGCGATATCCCAGTTACCTACAACGTTTCTTGGCATTACAGGCTCCTCGCTCCCTTTCTCGCTATTCAGTCAATATCAAACTACCTCCGCTCCCGAAAGGCCACAACCTGGAGAATTCGTTAATTGGGCAACTATTCACTCGCGGTCCGAGACGACTCACAGATAGTCCAGAACCCCGATCTCAACCTGCCGCTATCAGGATCAGCCGCAGTTGGGAGCAGCGGGCCGGGGTCCGATCGCCGCGCCACCGAGGGCGTGCCCGGGGTGCTGCGCGCCCGGACGCATGATGCGCACGCTCGCACTGTCCCACCCCCGCCGGGCCGGGTTCCGGGGCAGTCGCCGCGCGCTGCGCCGCCGCCTGTGGCGCTCGGACGGGCAGATCCTCACCGCTAAGCGGCGCGCCGGACATGGAGCGGTCACGTGCCAGTGAAGCTCTACAGAAGCAGCAGATGAGGCACACCGTCCACCGTATACCGGCATGGTGACGACCCCCTTGCTTTTGCGACGTCTATCGCGCTTCGGCTCACCGACACCTCGCGGCAGCTGGCGCGGCACAGGAAATCACAATCCAAATTCGACGTAATCGATATCCGTGAATTCGACCCTGAGATCTCCGGCGCGGCGACCGCCGTCCTTGAAATAGACCTCTTGCAGTCCTTCCGCCGCGATCCGCTCGAGTTCGCGCTCGGACGCGCCCTGCTCGCGGGCAGAGAAGAGCCTGCCCGCGTACCCGGGAGGCAGTGCCTGGGTGAGACGGCGCATGCGTCCGTCGTCGGTGGTGCCAGGCGCCGCGGTGAATCCGAACCTCGCGCGGGTCTCGATGACGATTCCCTGTGTGGCGGCCGCCTTCCGGGCGCGGGCGCGGACTCCCGGCTGCCAGCGGGCCCGGACGGCGTCGGCCAGACGTTCGGCGAGATCGGGGCGCGGGTGCTTGAACTGGCCGCGCACATAGCGCTCGACGGTGCGCTGGGAGATGCCGAGCAGGCCGGCCACCGCACGGGTGCCGTCCAACTGTCTGACCAGGTAACGCATCTGCGCACCCGCGGTCTTGGGGATGGGGCGGGTGTCCGCCTGTTGCACGGCCCGGTCCAGGCCGTCACCGATGAGACCCATCGCGGCCTCCTCTCTTGATCGTCTGTATAGCTCTATGGGGGCCAATCTCCGCCCTGAAGCAACTCGGGGTCACTGGCGGGGGGATCGGCGCCGTGCGGGGCGCTGGACGCGCTTCACGGGCGCGGGCTGGGTGTTCAGGTCGCTGCCATGTCGACGAAGCGGGAGTAATGGCCTTGGAAGGCGACTGTGATCGTGGCGGTGGGGCCGTTGCGGTGCTTGCCGATGATGATGTCGGCTTCGCCCGCCCGGGGTGATCCCTCCTCGTAGGCGTCCTCACGGTGCAGCAGGACGACCATGTCTGCGTCGTTCTCGATGGCGCCGGACTCGCGCAGGTCCGAGACCTGGGGGCGCTTGTCCTGGCGCTGCTCGGACCCTCGGTTGAGCTGGGACAGGGCGATCACGGGGACGCGCATCTGCTTGGCGAGGAGCTTGAGGCCGCGGGAGATCGTGGCGACTTCTTCCTGCCGGGAGGCTCCGCGCCTGCTGAGGGGGGTGATGAGCTGGAGGTAGTCCACGACGATCATGTCCAGGCCGTCGCGGGCGGCGACGCGGCGGCTGCGGGTGCGGATGTCCGCGAGGGTCAGGCCCGGTGAGTCGTCGACGTGCAGGCGGGCCTCGCCGATCGCGGGCAGGCGCCGGCCGATGCGTGCCCAGTCGTCCTCGGTGACCGTGCCGCCGCGCAGGTGGTGCAGCCCGACCCGGGCTTCCGCGGACAGGACGCGCATGCCGATCTCGTCCTCGCTCATCTCGAGGGAGAACAGCGCCACCGACAGGCTGTGCTTGATGGCGGCGGCCCGGATGAAGTCCAGGGCGACGGTGGACTTGCCCATGGCGGGACGTCCGGCGAGCACGATGAGCTGGCCGGGCTGCCAGCCCTTGGTGAGAGAGTCCAGGTCGGTGAAGCCGGTCGGCACGCCGGTAATCTCGCCGTCGTTGAGGGTGCCGATCTGGTCGACGGCCCGCTCCATGATGGCCGCGATGCTGCTGCCGGGCTCGCTGACGGCGCGGGCCTCGGTGACCGCGTACATCTCGGCCTGCGCCGTGTTCACGATGTCGTCCAGCTCACCCTCGCCCGCGTAGCCGAGCTGCGCGATGCGGGTGCCGGCCTCGGTCAGGCGGCGCAGCACGGCCCGTTCGTGGACGATCTCCGCGTAGTG
This sequence comes from Streptomyces rishiriensis, assembly GCF_030815485.1. Taxonomy (NCBI): domain Bacteria; kingdom Bacillati; phylum Actinomycetota; class Actinomycetes; order Kitasatosporales; family Streptomycetaceae; genus Streptomyces; species Streptomyces rishiriensis. Next base: position 65,223 of record NZ_JAUSWV010000001.1, read on the forward strand.
CTCGGCGTTCGCGGCGGTCGGCACGGTCTGCACGAGGGTATGCAGGTAGGACGCGCCACCGATCTTGGTGATCTCGCCGCGCCGGGTCAGTTCCGCCGCGATCGTGATCGGGTCGGCGGGCTCCCCGGCCGCGTAGGTGTCCATGATCGCGGCGTAGATCGTCTCGTGTGCCGGGCGGTAGAAATCGCGGGCAGTCAGGGTGTCGGACACCTCGCCGATGGCGTCCTTCGACAGCAGCATCCCGCCAAGGACGCACTGCTCGGCATCCAGGTCGTGCGGTGGTACCCGGTCCAGTGCGTCCCGAGGACCGGACTGGCGTGGTAGATCGGCGGCGGCGGTGTCTACGGTGGTGGTCACGGATCTCCTTGGGGTCCGTCGCGCCCGGGGCAGGGAGGTCAAACCAGGCCCCGGGCGCCAGCCGTTTCAGGTCAGGAAGCGGATTGGCCGCCGGCGGGCCGCTTGCCGTGCAGCAGACCGATGAGCGCGGCCGTGTCGACCCTCGAGGGACCTCCCCGGCGCGGCCGGGACTCCACCGCGCACTGCGGGCAGTCGTCCGCAGGGAAGGCCCCGCCGCCGTGGCCGGGCTTGCGGCACATCTCGCGTACCGGCCTCCGGCTGGCGGGCCGCTGCCCGGGCACGGGCACACGTGAGCGCTCCGCGTGCTTGACCAGGTCCCGCCACTCCGGGCGGGCAGCCATCTCCCGGGCCCGGTCCGCGACCCAGCCCACGGGCAGTCCTGCTGCCAGCAGCTCCAGTGCCTGCTCCCGCATCGCCTCTTTATTGCCGTTCAGCAGAGGTCTGCCCAGCGCCTGGATGTACGCGGCGATCACCGCGTCGGCGGAGTCTTGGCCCTCGCTGTTGTCGACGGCCTCCGCTGGCGGTTTTTCCGGCGCAGCCGCCTCTCTCTCTCGTTCGTGGGGCTGCTGCGACGGTTGGTCGCCGAACGCAGCAGTGGGAACAGAGAAGAGAGAGTTCAAATCCTTACAACTATTGGTGCTCGATTTGAACACCCGTGAGAGATCGATTTGAACACCCGTGACAGGGGCTTCCTTCGGCGGGTGCTCAGATCGAGCACCCGCCGACCTGCGCTTTTTCGACGGGTGCTCGATCTGAGCACCCGTACTGCGGGCCGGTTTCGACGGGTGCTCAATCTGAACACCCGTGGCTGGGATGCGGCAGACGTCGTCCACGTTGTGGCCTCCCAGGCAGCCCGATTCGTGCCCGCCGGCGAGGTCGTAGACAGGCGGGCGGCGATCCGTCCTCAGGTGGCTCACCAGGTTCGGGTCACCCGGCACGAGCACTCCGTCGGCCTTCAGGCGCCGCAGATGCTTCAGCACCGTGGACTCACCCATCAGGCACTCGCCCGCCAGCGTCTCCGCCGACGCGTAGCAGCCGCGCATAGCGGCGTTGGTGTGGTTCGCCACGCGTAAGAGCACGAGCAGCTCCCCGCCGTTCTTGCAGTGCGTGATGCCGACCTTGTCGACCCACGTCTGCGCCTGGTAGCTCACCAGGACACCCCCGGCGCGAAGCTCTCCGCGTCCGTCGGTCCATAGTCGATATACGTGCGCTGTATGTCAGCCAGCAGGCTCAGATCCACTCGGCGCAGATCCGACAGCTGCCCGTTGGCAGGATCGGTCCTCACGGCCGAGAGCAGCAGACCGCGCTGGATCAACTGCTGCTCGGTGTCCTGGGCGGCAGGGAGCAGCATGTGAGCTTCGTCGGCGAGCAGCTGCAGGGGCTCTGACACGTAACCCCGGGCGTCGGCATGCTGGCAGCAGGCCATGAGGAACGCTCCCTCACTGACGCTCAGGTTGTCGGCCTGGAACACCAGGCGCATGTGCTGGATCATCGGCGCGCCCCTGCCGAGCAGCGGGCGAGGGTGGTTTCGGCTGGCCCTCGGCCGGCTGGGATGGTGGCGTCAGTCGCTGCGCGCGTGAGGTGGTACTGGTTATGCACGGGGTCATCTCCCCAGGTTGAGGAGCCGGGACCGGCGCATGTGACCTAGCAGGACACCCGGAGTAGTGGCGTGCGCAATTCCTTGCGCATACTCTGGTATAGGTGACTACCGGGGCCGCGAGGCCTACGGGCATCACCCCGGCGAGGTCACCTCACCGGACACGACTCAAGAGCTTGGTAGGCAGAGAGTCGATCGAGGGCGGTTCCGTTGTGGCGACGGGCCGCCCTCAGTTTTTTGGGTCGTCAAGTCATTGGGGCATCTTCCCGGACATCCAGGAGTGGAGAGCTTCGGTCCGCTCACGGATCAGCGACATTCGTGCCCGCCACTCCTCACCCTCCTTGTGAGCTGGGGAGTTTGTGATTTGTCCGCCGTGCTTGCGATACAGGAGACCTACCTCGCCGATGAACTGGCCAGGCGTCAGGGCATCGAGCCCGAGCAGCAAGCCAGTGTCGCCAGAGGCTGGCAGGGCCATCCAACCGCCGAGCAAGACCACCAGCTCACGGCGTGCGCAGAGCGACGCTGGATGGACCTGCGGACGCTGGTGCTCCGACCAGAAGGTGTAGGCGCTTCCCCGCGGTAGCCGACCAGGCTGAGGGTCGCCCAGTTCGAACGAGCGCGTGCGTCCGTCCTCCAGCAGATCGGTTACGCGCGACGTGGTCCAACCGATTTCGGCGTCTCCCTCCAGCGCAGCAAGGTCGCGTGCCAGAGCCCCCGGAGTGAGCTGGTCGTCTGAGTCGAGAACCTTCACGTAGCTACCCGACGAACGCGCAAGGGCCATCGTCCGAGCGACGTGAGGTCCGCCCCGCCGAGAGGCGGAGACACGAATCCGAGGGTCGTTGGTAGGAACTTGCGCAGTGGCGCTGACGTGGTCACCGTCCTCTTGCACACACCATTCCCAAGTCCATCCCGCAGGAAGGGTCTGCGCCTTCAGCGACGCGTAGGCGGCCGGCAGGAACTGCACGTTCTCGGCGTGCACGGGAGTGACGACTGAGATGGTGCTCACCTGGCGTCCCGCCCTTCGTTCATCACGCTCAGTCCCGGAGTCCAGCGCCAGCCCAAGCCGCGTAGAGCACTCAACCGCGGCAGCAAGACCTCATCTAGCGCTGCCCGTTCGGCCGGGTCCCAGTGCGCTGGCTGAGCTGTCGACTGCTGCGGATGCTTTCGATAGATCGCCCCGGGCTCGTCAATCATCCAGCCCTGCGAGACAGCTTCACAGAGCATCAGCAGCGCCACGTCTTCGGAGGCCGGGACCGCAGGCCATCCCCCCATCGCGACCACTAGATCGGCGTACGCGGTCATCGTGGTACCGACCACGGGAAACCGGCCCGCCTGATAGCCAGCCAGCATCACCCCGTCTGCCAGCAAGCCTGTGGGAGGGTCATGCGGACCAGGGAGCATGGAACCGTCAGGCAGAAGATCAAGACAGGCTGATACACACCAGGCCACGTCACGGTGCCGTGCCAGGGTGTCGATGGCACGGCTGAGTGCCCCCTGAGGCAGCAGGTCGTCCGCATCCAACGCTCGGACAAGATCCCCACGGACCCGCCCCAGCGCCACAGTGCGCGCCATGGCGGCGCCACCGCGGCGACTCGTTCCTCCAGAAACGCGACTATCGTCGGGGAGAATTGAAGGCAGGAAGCCCGTCTGTCCGTCTTCCTGCACGATCCATTCCCACTCCCATCCTGGAGGCATGGATTGAGCAAACAGCGATTCGTACGCTTCGCCGATGTAATCGTGCCCCCCATTCCAGACAGGGGTGATGATGCTGATAAGAGGCATTATTTCCAGCGCTCCAGCTGAGTGGTGTAGAGCAGCTCGATTCGATCTGCTGGGATCGGGATATCGGTCACTTCAACCGGAATGTCATCCGTCGAGTAGCTCACTTTTCGGATCCTGATGACCGGGACGCTGGGAGGGATATCGAAATCCCTGACTTCTTCCGGCGTGGGCATACTTGCCGTTACGTGATCAACGATTCTGTCCAGCTCCACCCCGATGGTGTATAGCTGGTGCATCGTGCCTCCGGGCCACGGCTCCCGCGTGGAGTCCAGCAGCTCGGGGTTGCCACGTACCAGGTCATAGGGGATGTAGCTGATGGATCGGCTGGCACCTGCCTTTCGCGCGTGCCGCCTGGTGTAGACGCGGCGCAGAACCGGAGCGCCTGGCGGGATTCCGAGCGCTTCCCCGATTTCTTTGGGCGACTCGATCACCGAATAGTCGGCAGTGTCCTCGTGCAGGTCGTTAAGTGGAATACCCGAGTCGGCCTCAGAGACGCCAGCCGCAGAGCGATCGGATTCAGGGAGCCGAACTGCTTCCTTCTCTGAGTGATAGCGGATGTTGTGGCGCCTCTTGTTGGGGGGTGGCACGCGTACCCAGGTACTTCCTCCGGCGAGTCCGGAGAGGACACCTGTTGCCTTGAGGCTCACGACGGCCTTGCTCGCGGTGTTCTTATTTACGCCGTGCTCATCGGCAAGGGCGGCGATCGTAGGCAGCTGATCGCCGGGGCGCAGGGTGCCGCTCCGGATCTGCGCCATGAGCGCTTCGGCGACTCTCTGCGCGCCGCCATGGGCTCCCGTCGCGGGCTGCTTGGTCATGAGCAACACCTTCGCAGATCAGTTGAGCCGAAGCAACACCTTCCTAGGAAGGTGTTGACGGCGGCGAGTTGGCGTGCCAATCTCTACCCACCTTCCTAGGACGCCCTGGCCGAACTGGGAAGGTGGCGGCGTCACATGCTCAGTGTGGGCAACGCAGCCGCTCAAGAAACAGCAGGACCAACTGCCTCTTCGGGGGTGGCGGCAAGTGGTGAGCCTCGCTCCCCGGTCGACGGCACCTGTACCGAATAGATCCACTGCAACACCCCAATCAGCGCGCTGCGCTGTCTGTCCGTCAGGATCTCCCGATCCCGGCCGGCCTGGCGCGGCAGAGAGAGCAGCACTCGATCGCCCCTATTGAAAGGAGCCCGCGAGATGGCAGCCCGTAAGCGTCCCGGCCGCGTCCGTACGAAGCGCACCAACCGCCGCCCACCTTTACTCCTCAGCACGATCGCCCCTCAGGACATCAACGTTCGCGAAGGCGAGACCTGGTCGATCGTCTGCCCCGACTGCCGCGCCTGGCGGCGCCTGATGGGCGAGACACAGCTCAAGATCCGCGAGCACTGCCACAGCGACCAGGTCCCCGAAGGAAAGACCCACGAGCGCTGCCCCGGCAGCAACCAGTTGGTGCTCATGGACCACAGCGTCGATCAGTGGGGCGAGGCCATGCTCACCGCGGACAGCACCGCGACCGGCCGCCGCTCCGCCCGGCAGCACCACAAGCCGCTCCCCGCCCCGGCCCCGGCCCTCACCCACATGGCGAAGCCGACCCGGGTGCCCGAGTACGACGGCCGAGCCCCGTGGATCGTGCGGGAGCTCCGGTGGGCGTCGACCGCCCCGGCCGTACGTGACACCGACACCCGGCGCGCCCAACTGCCAGCCGGGGACGTCCCCACGGACGGCCCGGCCGTCCCGCTCACCACGCTCCGCCCCCAGCGCCCGACGCGCTGACCCGTTCCGCACGAACGACCGCGGCCCCGGCCGACCCGATCATCTCGGGCCGGCCGGGGCCGCGGCTGCTCGCCCGACAGCCCGACTCTCACTAGGCATGAGCTTGCCGGTACGAACCGCCCCGACTCCCTGGCCGCCGCCCGCTTTCTAGTGGCAGCCGAGGACGATCCGCTGTTCTCAGCAGATGACGCGCACTGCCCGTCCGGCGCGCACCGCCGTGCGTCGATCTCGGTCAGCGTGGATGAGGTCACCACAGGCGCCGAGCACCAGTCGCCGACCACGTTCTGATCGAACATGCAGCCTGCGCTGCCCGCCGTCGACCGCCCCGCCTCGCGCGAGTCCGGTGGCCGGCGGAGTGCGCAGGACGCACTCACGCGATGGACCCCGGGGTAGCCGCCCCGGGGTCCTTTCGCAGGTCAACCTTCCGAGAGGACGACCCACATGCTCAGCATGACAGCGCCGCTTCCCACCCTCATCACCCTGCCCACCGCCGCCGACGAGATCGGCCCCCGCCATCCGGGCGCGATCTACCAGAACAGCGACGGCCGGTTCGAGGTCCTGGCGCTCATCACCGACCCGCGCGAGGCCGCGCAGCTGCTGCGCCGTGACAGCGCTCGATGGGCGGTCATCGTCCGCGACACCCTGCGCCCCGACGGTCAGCCGTACGCGATCGGCTCGACCTGGACGACGTCGGACTACCTGCTGCGCGAGGGCAGGCCCGCCTACACCCAGGCTGCTTGACGATCCGCCACGGCCCGGCTCCCACCCGACCAGAGCGTTGGGGGGTGGGAGCCGGGCCGTGGCGGGCCGTCAGGCCAGCCATACGGCGGCGGCTCCGGAGGTAGAGCTCCGGAGCCGCCAGTACAGGAAGGTCTAGTTCCTGTGATCGACAGCATGACATGCAGCCGGCCGGCTGTGGCAGACCAGGGCGCCCACCGTCGTCTCGGACAGCACCTTTTGAATGTCGTCCGCCGCCAGGACGCAGCCATTCCCGCCGACCGGCGCGCCCCGCGCACCGCCGCGGAGATGCGGCTCCGACAGAGCAAGGCGAGCGGCCAGCAGGCCTGCGGAACCTGCCAGGGCGCCGGCGGCCGCACCGTCGACAGCAGCAGCAGCGGAATCACCCGGCAGGGCTGGGTGCGCTGCGACAACTGCCAGGGGACGGGGCGCGCGTGATGCGGGCACGCATGACCGTCGTAGCCCGCCGCCTGGTCCTCGCGGCGGGCGGCCAGTGCTCCTGGTGCCACGCGTGGTTCGCCGACTGGAACGGCGGCACGTGCGACGCCTGCCGGGCCGCCGGGCACTGATGCCGCACGTCATACAGGCGGCCCGAGCAGCTCAGCACCGCGCCGCCCGGGCCGCCGTCCGGCTCGGAACCCGGTACCCCTTCGCCCGCCGCCTGCTCGCCGCTCCAGCCGCGGCGGCCATCACGGCGTGGGAGGCGGGGCGCCGGATGGCCGACCTCCACCCGTGCCACCGACACCACCCTGAGGAACCCCCGCGTGCCTGAGGACCTCTACGACCGCTACCAGGTCGCCTTCACCGTCCACCGTCAGCATCGCGCCACCTGCACTGCCTGCGCCGACACCAGCCGCTGCCCGCAGGGGCAGGCAGCGCCTGTACGAGTCCTTCGCCCGCTTGCAGGACGCCTACCTCAACCGTCAGCGCCGCAAGCGGCGCTGACGCTCCGCCAGCCCGATACCGCCACCTCTGTCGGCTGCCTGACCCGCACAGCCCGCCCCCGCCCCCGTCGGCGGCCGGGCTGTGCGGCGTCCAGGGGAGCCGCGCAGCCGCGCGATCTCACGACTCACCTCATCCCGGAGGCATCACCTCATGCGGACGCTCCCGTTACTGACCCCACTGGACGACCCCGGCCTGCCTCGCTGCCAGCCGCGCTCCCTGTGCCTGCACACCCCGGCCTGTCCGACCGTCACCAGCACGGACGCCGAACGCGCCCGCGTGGTGGCCGCCCGCCCGGAGCAGGGCTGGAGCCTGCTCTGCAATGGCGTCCTGGTCTTCGACGACACCGGTGAACTGCTCCCCGACGGCCGGGCCGCCGACCCGCACCGCCCCGCCGTCGCCGCCGACTACTGGATCCGCTGGCGGCACCCGCACGTCGCGGGCTCCGACCCCGGACCCTGGGACACCCTCACCGTCCAGGTCCGGCCCTTCACCGGGCTGGAGGACCAACCGCATCTGCCCCTCGAGGCCTGGCGCGACCCGGCCCTCACCCGCGAGCAGCGCCGCCGTCTGTCAACGGAGTACGACGCCGCGCAGGTCGCCTGGTCCCAAGCCCGATTGCGCCAGCAGGCGGCCCCGCTGCTGCGCGAGGCCGCTGCGCTGTGGCAGGCCTGGATCGCCGCACGCGACACCCTGACCCGCACTTTCGACGGGTTCCGGGAGGCCACCGACAGCCACTGGCACGCGCAGCTACTGCGACTGGCCGACGCTGAAGCCGCCGCTGAAGCCGCCGCCGACCGGTTCGACGCCGTCGCGGCCAGTCTCGCCCGGCTCGCCCACAAGCAGATCCGGACGGCAGGCGAGGAACACGACCTGCCCCTCCATACGGTCGCGCAGGAAATCGGCCTGGACGCCTCCGACTGGCGCATCGGCTGGCACGGCTCCTACGACGGCTCCGCTCCCACCACCTACGGCGACCGGCTGACCGACCACCTGCACCAGCAGATCACCACGCAGCGCACGCGGCTGCGTGAGCTGGACGCCCTCACCGAGGGCCTGCGCCGGCACAGCACACTCCCGGCCCCGCACCGAACACCACTGCGCCGGCCGTAGGAACACCCGCCCGGGCCCCTCGCCGGGGCCGCTTCGTGGGCACCGACCGCCGTTTCGGGGTCAGCCGCCCACGTTTCGGGAGCGGCCCCCACCGTTTCGCCCACACCCTGAACGACCCATTCCGGAGGCCCCCATGACGATCACCGACTGGCCGCGAACCGCAGCCGAGACCGACCCCGACTCGGCTACACCGGCCGCCGTTTCGGGAACGCGTCAGCCGGTTTCGCAAACGCTCGACACCGTTTCGGACGCGCCGGACCTCGCTTCGGAGACGGAAAGCGGAACCCGGACGGAGACCTCTGCAGGGAAGCTGACCGGAAGCCAGAAGTGGGCGGCCGGAGCGATCGTGATCGCCGCGCTCGCCCTTGCGGGCATCGGCCTGTACCTCAGCTTCGAGCACGTCGCGGTCTTCGCGTTCGAGGAGCTACGCTTCGGCTCGCTGGGCAAGGGCCAGATGTTCGCGGTCGGCGTCGACGTCGGCATCATGGTGATGATCGCGGTCAACCTGCTGATGGCCTGGCTCAAGCGCCCCATCAGCTGGATTCGCTACCCCGTGTGGCTGCTGACGGCCGCGACGGTCGTCCTCAATGCCGCGTCCGGCGCCCCTGAGGGAGCCTGGCAGCTCCTCGACTACGTCGCCGCCGGCGCCCACGGCGTCGTGCCGGTCCTCTTCATCATGGTGGTGGAGCTGGGACGCACCTCGATCGACCGCATCGTCCGGCCTGACCAGGACGAACGCGACTCGATCCCGTGGCTGCGGTGGGTCCTCGCCCCCGTCGCGACGGCTAGGATCTTCCGCCGGATGCGGCTGTGGGGCGTCACCTCTTACCCGGAGATGATCTGCCGCGACCAGCAGCTCATCGCCTACGAGCAGTGGCTCAAGCGCAAGCACGACGGCGACATTTCCCAGGCCAGCGAGGACGAACTGCTGCCGATGAAGATGGCGCCCTACGGCTATACCGTCGCGCAGGCCCTGGCCATGCCCGACGAGCAGGACCAGGCCGCGCTGGAGCGGGAGGAAGAGGCAGAGCGTCGGCGCCGGGCCGCGGAAACCCGCCGCGAGGTTGCCGACGCCGACGCCACAGCCGAACGGCTGCGGGCACATGGCAAGGTCGAGACCGTACGCGCCGAAGTCGACGGCCAGACCGCACAGGCCCGCGCCCACGCCAAGGCGCAGGCCAGCGCCGCAGAGCGGGCCGCTGAGGTGGAGGAGAAGGCGCTGGAGACGGCGCTGGTCGCCGAAGCCCGCGCCCGTGAGGCGCAGGCGGCCCGGCTGGAAGCCCAGGAGCGCGAGGCGCAGGCCGCAGCCGACGTCCGCACGGCCGACTTGGAGCGCCAGGCAGCCGAGAAGCGGAGGGAAGCAGCGGAGGCCGACCGGGTAGCCGCAGCGGAGGCTCAGGCGATCGAGACCCAGACCATCGCCGAATCCCGCGCGGCCGCTGCCGAAGCTGACGCGGCTGCTGCCGAAAGGGAGAGGGTCGCTGCCGAAACGCGGTGCCGCGCTGCCGAAGCCGACCGGCTGACAGCGGAGGAAGAAGAGCGTACGGCGGCCGCTCGCGCCAACACGCAAGCTGCCCGTGAGCGTGAGGCCGAAGCCGAAATCCGTGCTGCCGAAGCGAGGCTCGCCGCTGCCGAAGTTGAGCGGCGCGCGGTCGAAATCGAGGACGCCGCGAAGCTCACCCCGCGCGAGCGGTCGGTCCGCAAGGTGGCACGCATGGCGCTTGAGGCCGGCGCGGTGACCGTGGGCCTCGAGCCCGACGGAATCCACCGCGAGCTGTGCCGGGTCATTTCGATCGCCGACATCCAGCGCGAGTTCGACGTGTCGTCCACCGACACCGCCTCGAAGTACCGGCAGGAGGCCGTCGCGCTGCTCGCGGCCGGCTACCGGCGCTGACCGACCTATCCGGCACCCATCAGTGAGGGCCAGCCCATCCGAAGTGGGCTGGCCCTCGCTGCGACTGCCGGAAGCAGTCACAGATCCCCAAGTACACCAGGAGGAACCCCCGCCGTGAACAGCAACGACCCGACGAACCACCCCCTGCGCGGCGTCGCGCAGTCTCCGGAGGCGACCGCCCGGTACCTGGCCGACATCCAGCGGGTCCTGCTGGAGATCGGCGACAACCTGGAAGTCTTGGCCCGCGAGACCCGCGTGCACCTGCGCACGACCCACGTGGAGGGTGACCGCTGGTATCACGCCCGGCTGCGCGCCCAGCCGGTCGAGAAGACACTCAGGGACGTGCTTCGGCACCTGAACGGCCTGACCGACGGGCTGGAAAAGGCGGCCTACAAGCGCAACGACTTTGCCGACAAGGTGAATTCTTTGCCCAGGGAGCGCAAGCAAAAAGAGCTGGAAAAGCAGCGGAAGAAGAATGCGCAGCTTCCCGCCGCCCCGAATTATTCTCCCGAGGGTGGACGGCAGGCCCCGCAGCAGGGTTACAGCGGTCCTGCGTCCATTTACGACCTCGGGCGCGGCAGGGAGTCCGCGTGACCCGGCCGCTTCTGAAATCCGAGCTGAAGGCGCAGCGCTCCCGCGAATATTTGATCGCGCAGCGGGCCGATTTCATCGCCAAACACGGCGAGGATCTCGGGGCTTTCTATTTCCTGGTCATGCTGGTGCAGACCCTCGGGAAGAAGGCGCTCAAGGGTGGCGACGTGCAGAGGCTGCGGGCGCTGGCCCACGACCTGAACGCCGTCTACCTCAAGCACACCCAGTAACCGCCGCACGCGTGAAGGGGGCCACCACGAAGTCTGCGGCGGCCCCCTTCGGCGTCTCCAACGCCCAGGCGCCCACACGCCCACCCGCCCAGGCGCGCACACGCGTACGCGAGGCAGTCACCCGCTGTCAAGCCCGACCGATAAGGAGATGAGGCCGTGTCGGATGACACCGAACCCGAGGGACGGCTGATCAGTTTCCCCCCTCCCGGGGGAGTTCTGGACCGGCCGCCGGACCTGGCGGATCCCGGACGACTCTTCCCCGCACCGGATATTCCGCCGGAATCCCCGGAAGAGACGACCATGGAACTGCCGGTCACTCCGGCGGCCCCCGACCCTCTCAATTCGCTGCGATCGGAAGGAATTCCGTTCGCCGATCCGGAAAGCGATACGTCCGGTGAATTAGGTGAGGATGGCGAGGGTGAATATGTGCAGCCTCGCTCTCTCGCTGACCGGCTGGGTGACTGGCTGGAATACCGGATCGAGATGGGCCGCGCCCGCCTGGAGAGCGACGCCCCGTTCCGTGAGGCAGAAATCGCGCGGAAAGTCGCCCTGCTGGAATCGCAGACAGCCCGGGAAACCGGCCTGATGGACGCGCAGAACAAGCTGCGCCAGGCCCGTCTGAAGGCCGGGGCCGACCGGGCGGGAGCGCGCGGCAAAGCCGACGCGTCGGCTGCCGGGTTCGGCTCGGACAAGGGCCGGGGCAAGTCCCCCGGTTCCGGGGGCGGGGCCGGCCGTTCCAGCGGTTCGGGCCGCGGCGGCGGAACCACCGGCCCTGGCGGCAGCCCTGGACGCGGATCCGGCGGCGCCTCAGGCCGCGGCCCCGGGGGCGGCAACTCGCCCAAGAGCGCCGGGAAGGGCCCTGATCGTTCCGGTGGTGGCCGTGCTAGCGGGCCGAAGGGCCATGAGTCGTCCGGCGGCTCGAAGGGCCGTCAGGGCGGTGCTGGTGGTCTCGGCTCGGGCAGGGGTAACGCAGGCAGAGGCAGTGCCGGCGGCTCCGGGACCGGCAGGGACCGGGGTGCTCAGCGCGACGGCGGCAAAACCCCCGCCTCGAGGCCGGCGGCCGAACGGGCCCGCGGTCGCCAGGAGCGCGCAGCTGCCCGCCAGTCCGCCCGGCAGCAACGGGCCGCGGCACGGCAGGCCGCCGGCCTCTCCGACCGGAGCAGGGACCGTGACCAGGACCGCGAGGCTGGGCAGGCAGCCCGCGACCGGTCCGAGCGCCGCGCGGACAAGAACCGCCGACGGCAGGAGAAGACGGAGCGAAAGGAGCAGCAGAGGAAGCGGCAGCAGACCGCCCGTGAGCGAGCCGAACGCACCGGCTTCGGCGAGGCCTTGGCGGAGGAAGCCCAGCGCCGCTGGGACAAGCGCCGCCCGGGCACCGACGCAGGGTCGACAGAGACCTCTGGCGGCGAAGCGAAGGAGAGGAAGGAAAGGAAGGAGGAGAAGGACGGGAAGCCGGAGACCGGCGACGGCGGCGCGAGGACGGAAGAGAAGAAGTCCGAGCCCGGCGACAACAGCCGCAGTGACGTCCCGCCTGACGGCGCGTCCGAGCCGCAGCAGCCTGGCGGCCCGGAGTTCGACCAGCCGGAGGACGACGGCAGGGGCTGGACATGGACAGACGTCGGATGGCGCCGCCGCACCTCACACAGCACCCCGGACGGTGACCCGGCCAGCCCGTTCGGACCGGACCGCACACCGCCCACCCCCGAGTGGGCCGACGGCCGCCCTAACCGCCCTGCTGACACCGAGCCGGAGTCCAGCACGGACATCTGGGACGCGGTGATCGTCGACGACGAAGGCGACCCGTTCCGCTCGTATGCCGCGCGCCGCCCCGGCCTGCCCCGCGCACCCCGGCAGCGGCCCGCCTACCGCACAACCGAGATCAAACGGCCCGGCACCAGCCGCCCGGCCGAGTCAACCGCCGCGGCCGCCGGGGACGACACCGTGCCGTCCCCGGCCACCGCCAGCACCCCACCAACCACGGAGGAACACCACGTGGCCCACACCCCCGCACCCCGCACACCCTCCGCGAGCGGGCCGCTGCCCGCTCAGCACCAGACCGACATCACCTTTGAGCAGTATCTGATCGAAGCCGTGAACTTGGCGGTCGCGGCCGGGGCGGACAAGGAAGAGGCCATCGAGCTGGCCAACGGGCTGGAGAAGGTCGCTGACGCCCTGCGCGACATGGCCGCCGACCTCACCGCCGGCCACGCCATCGACACCCGCGTGACGGCCCTGATCGCCGACCTCGCCGACGCCGCCGACCAGATGAAGAAGGACGCCACCCACTGCGCCACCGAGTCCGGCATGGCCTGCGAAGCCGCCGTGACCGTCGCCGGTGCCGTCGGCCTCATCTACGGCCAGGACCAGCAGGCCATGCAGGACGCAGGCCTGACCCACACATCCGCCGCCGCCCACCACTAGGGCCTGTTGCGAAAGTGGATCTTGTTCGTCGATGATCAGCTGTCGTGGGACGTGGGGATCTGACGAACGGCCAGTGGGCCCGGCTTGAGCCGCTGCTGCCGCAGGGCATTAAGCCAGGCCGTCCGCAGGTGTGGACGCGGCGGCAGCTGGTAGACGGCATACGGTGGCGGACCCGGACAGGTGCCCCCTGGCGTGACGTGCCGGAACGTTACGGGCCGTGGGACCGGGTCTACGACCTGTTCCGGCGCTGGCAGCGGGACGGCACCTGGGCGAGGATCCTCACCCAACTCCAGGCCGAGGCCGATGCCAAAGGCCTGATCACCTGGGACGTCAACGTCGACTCCACCATCTGCCGGGCCCATCAGCACGCCGCCGGAGCGGCGAAAAGGGGGACCTGCAGAAGGAACCGCCCGGCGGCGTCTTCGTCGAGCCGGCCGACCACGGCCTCGGACGCTCCCGCGGCGGACTGACCAGCAAGATCCACCTCGCGGTCGAGCAAGGCCAGAAGCCCTTGTCCGTCGTGATCACGGCCGGGCAGCGGGGCGATTCCCCGCAGTTCGAAGCGGTCCTGGAAGCCATCCGGGTGCCGAGGTTGGGCCTTGGCAGGCCGCGCAGACGCCCGGAACGGGTGCGCGCCGACAAGGCGTACGACTCTCGCAGTAACCGCTCTTACCTGCGCAGACGCGGGATCAAGGCCACGATCCCAGTCCCGGCAGACCGTGTCCGCAACCGGCTCAAGCGCGGATCGCGTGGCGGGCGACCGCCGACGTTCGACAAGGACGACTACAAGCAGCGGCACGCGGTCGAGTGCGGGATCAATCGCCTCAAGCGCCACCGGGCCGTCGCCACGCGGTACGACAAACTTGCCGTCCGCTACGAGGCAACCGTGCTGGTCGCAGCCATCAACGAGTGGCTGTGACCAGCACTTTCACAACACGCCCTAGCAGCCCACGGAGGGGCATGCACCGCGAAACAACGATCTACATCCTCGGCACCCGGCACACCGTGCGCACCGACGCACCGACGCACCGACGCACCGACGCACCGACACGGTGCGCCAGCTGGAGTCCGCACACCAAAAAGCGGTCCGCACCGCGCAGAAGGACCTGTACGCCGCCGTCCCCGCCCGCGACAAGCAGGCCGCGGCGGACCGGCTGCACGAGCAGGCCCGCACCGAACCCGACAGCTACCGGCGCGAGGTCCTCAAAGACACCGCCAGGGGCATCGGCAGCCACAAGTTCGCTCCGCCCACCGGCCGGTGGGCGCAGGTCCGCAGGACCCCGCGCACCCCGTCCGCACTGACCCCGCAGGACGTCCTGGACAAGCACAGCGGGGTGACTCACGAACACATCCCCGACCCGACATCCCCACCCCCGCCGGTGAACCCGGACCCGGCGCAGCGCCCCGACACGGACGCCGCACCCGGGGCCGGGCCGCCACCCGCCGGAACCACCCCTGAGGAGGGATCGATGAGCGACCTCGATGTTCCCGACAACTATCTGATCGGCCCCCCGGTGCGCGAAGTACCCGTCGCCGCGACGGACGGCGACAACCGGTACAAGGCGGTGCAGCAGAAGCTGACCGCCCTGGCCCGCACGCTCGACAGCTCCCTGCTCGAACTTGAGCAGCTGCACCTGCGGATGAAGGCCAACGCGACGCGCTCCGAGGAGGCGGCCCGCGCCATCGCGGCCGCGGACGTCGACCCGACGTTCGTGGAAATGCAGAACGCGGTGTCGCTCGCCCTGGGAGGCGCGCAGGTCGCCGCCCGCAGGCTTGGGGAGTCCGGGCGTGAGGTCTCCCGCCTGGCCCACGAGGCGCAGACCCTGCACGCCAGCCTCTACCAGGGCCTGGACGACATTCGCTCGTCCCGCCGCGAACGCACCCCCAAGCCGGGCTTCTTCGCCCGCTGACCCCTCCCCCACACCCTCTGTCCCTGTTTCCGGGCGGTCCCGCACCCTGCGGGGCCGCCCGCCCCTATTCCCTTGAAGGAGTATCTGGTGCCCGCGCCGCGCCCTGTCGTGCTGGAACGCCTCGCTTACACCCTGGCCGCGCCCGCGCTGGCCGTGGCCCCCAACGTCTCCCCCGACGGCGCCGTCAGTACGTCGGTCCTGCTCGCCGGGACCGCCGGAGTGGCCGGCACCTACCTCGCCGCGAAGAGCGGCACCGAGGGCGCCGGCCGCCGCATTCTGCGCTGGACTCCGCTGACCCTCGCGGCCGCGATCGACATCGCCGCCCAACACACCACCGGATATGGCCCTGGGGGAATGGATGCCCTGCTGGCCGCCGGGTGGGCGGCCGCCGGATGGACGCTGTTGCCCTTCTCCCGGCTCGCCCGCTCCCGCCACCGCCGCGCCCTCGCCGCCCCTGCACCCGTTGCCGCGGCCCTCCCTATGGCTGAGGCCCCGGTCATCGTCGACGACGGGGCCGACATCTTCACCCAGCAGGTGCGCCGGCTGTGGGAGCGGGCCGGACAGCCCGCGAACACGATCGTGGTCAAAGCGGTCCCGCACGAGGGAACGCCCCACGACCTGACCCTGCTGCTGCGTGCCGCAGAGACCGGGCGGCCGATCACCGGCCTCACCGAAGCCGGCGTCGCGGCCGCATTCGGTACCGACGTGAGCGTGGTGCGCTTCGCGGACGTCCAGCAGCAGCCGGGCCGCCAGGGCGGGCCGGGCTGGCTCGAGGTCCACCTCACCCCCGACGCCGACCGACGCCGGCGCACCGCGCCCACCGCCGCGGAGCTGTGGGCAGACACCATCGGCGGCGAGCGCGGAGCCATCCCAGGCTCCGTCTACGTCGACAAGGCCCGCGACGCCTCGCGCAAGGTGACGTTCTGGATCGCCCGCATGGCCGACCCGCAGACCGAGCCCCGCGTCAGCCTGCCCGCGCTGTGTACCGCGGTGGGCGCCGCTTACGACGACGGCCGCGTCTTCCTCACCCTCGACGGGCCGGAAATCCTGGTCTCCGTGTGGGACTCCTCCCCGCTCGCCGCGATCTACCCCGCCACCCGCGAACTGCTCACCCCGGACACGGACGGCCGGTGGGTGTGCGGCTACCTCACCAACGGCCAGCCCGCCCGCCAGCGCGTCTACACCGACCGCGGCGCCGCCCACGGCCTGCTCACCGCCCCCTCCGGCGGCGGCAAAACGCAGCTCATGGGCCTGTACATCGCCGCCGACTCCCTGTTCGGGAAAGTGGTGTGGCTGGCTACGGAGGCACCTGACGAGAAGACCGCCGCCCTCGGGGAACACACCGACCGCTACGGCATCGGCCCGTTGTTCATGGTCCGTATGACGCGTGCGCTGGTCGCCCTGATGGAGATCCGCGGCCAGATGCGGTGGGCCGACGGCGAGCTGCACGACTGGGCACCCGGCGCCCCCGGCTGCCCCTACCGGCCGCTCGCCGCGTACATGGACGAATTCCTGTCCGCCGCCCGCCACGACCTGTACGGGGCGGAGATCATGAACAACGCGGAGATCATCTCGGTCAAGGGCCGCAAGTACGGCGTGGGCGAGACCGTCGCAGGACAGTCGGTCTATGTGCAGGACGGGTTCACGCAGCTGCTGTGCGAGAACCTCCGCGAGAACTGCATCCCGATCGTGCTGAAGGTCGCCCCGAAGAAGATCCTGGAGATGTTCAAGACGCTCGGGGTCGCGCCCGAGGACACCCCCGACCCACTCCCGCGCTCGTTCTCCCCGGCGGAGGCCGGACGGATCGAGCGGATCATGGCGGGGCAGCCCGAGCCGCCGACCGACTCCAACACCGGCGGCGCCGGATGGATCATCGAAGGCAAGAAGCCCGAGGTGTTGAGGACGCTGTTCATGGACTTCGGGGCCGGGATCAGCCACCTGTTCGCCGACACCGTCCACGGCCTCACCGACCACGAGATCCGCGAACTGGACGCCCTCGGCCTGTGGTTCGACTGGACCGAACCGGCCCCCCGGCCCGGCGAGTTCGGACCCGAACCCGACGAAGACGGCGACGGAGAGGACATCCCGCGCCCCCGCAAGAGCCGCAAGCGCAGCCCCGCATCCCACCGCGACACCGTCACCTCCGCCCGCCAGGCACTGGAGACGATCAAGCACCTCACCTCCTGACGCCCCACCGCACCGTCCCTCCGCGCCCTCCCCGCCGCCCCGGCCGGGAGGGCGCACCCCTTCCCCCTGAAGCGGAGAGACCTTCATGGACGCCCTGCACCCCCACGGCATGCCCAAATCCGCAGCCGAGACCGAGGCCCGCCGGCTCATCGCGGACTGGGCACAGCAGCCCGACCAGCAGCCGGTCCGGCACTTCCCGACGGCCTACCGGGACACCACCCCGCTACCCGCCTACGGCACTACCCCGCCCGTCCCGCAGCCCGACCACCGCATCGTGCCCGCCTGGGCGGCCGGAATCGCCGTCGCCTCCATCGGTGTCGGTGCCGGCGTCACCGGCATCGGCTGCGGAGCCTGGCTGGTCCTCCAAGGTCTGGCCTCCGTCACCCTCACCAGCGTCCTGCTGGTCACCGCCCCGTTCGCCGGGCTCGCCATGGTCACCACCGCCGTCGCCGGTGCCGTCGGCAGGATCCGGGCCGCCGTCACCACCCACGTCTACGAGGGCCCGGTCACCCACCACACCGAGATCACCAACACCAGCCACCAGCAGGGCTGGTTCACCCGCACCCGCAACGACATCAGCTGACCCCGCGGCCGCACCTGGCCGCCTCTGCCCTGCACGTCACCACCATCCCAAGGAGCACCCGCCACATGCCCGCCGACAAGCCCCTCAACGGCCAGCACCGACCGACCAGCACCCACACCCCGCCGCCCGCCAGGCCCGACCGCCGCCCCCTCGCGCGGCTGCGCACCGCCTGGGGCACCGCGTGGAAGGACAGCGGATTCCTCCACCAGCGGGCGGCAGAGGTGCGCCGCTTCTGGCGCACCGGATGGGACGACGCCGCCGTCTGGATCAAAACCCTCGCCCTGATCGCCGGGGCCAGCATCGTCGTGCTGATCGTGGGCACGGCCGCCGACATCGTCACCACCGTCCTGGGCAAACTGTCCGCCGCCCCGGACTTGGACGTCACCGACATCGACGGCGTCGATGGCGGCGGTCTGTGGGGCACCGTCGACCACCCGGTCCGCGCCTACCTCACCGACCAGGCCGCCCACCTCACCGTCACCCCCGCCGCCCTCTACCGCGCCTGGCAGACAGCCGGCCTCATCGCTCTGGTCGCCGGGTTCTTCGGCTCCGCGGGCGCCCGCCTGACCTGGCTGCTGTGGGGCGCCGCCAGCGTCGTCATGGTCTGGTCCGCCTCCCCCGACGGCGGCCGCGCCGCCGCGACCGGCCTGGCCGCCCTCATGTGGGCCCTGGCCAGCATCGTCGCCCTGCACGGCCTGACCCTGCGCCCCGTCATCCACCACCACCCGCCGCGCTGGCAGTTCAGCCCCAACGTCCACGTCCACGCCGCCCCCATCCCCTCGACCAAAAGCCCCGACGACACCCCCAGCAGCACCGTCATCCGCCCACGCCAGCACTGATCTCCGGCCGCTCCGTCTGGTCCTCGCCCGATCCCGCTCCTTCGCGGGGCCGAGCGAGGACCGGGCAGGCCGACCGGCCGCCAGCACCACCCCGCGCCCCGCCCACGCACCCCGCTACCCGCACCGCCCCCGCCGGCTGCCTGGCGGCCGGTCTGCTCCGTGCGGGTCAGTTCTGCCGCTTGCGCCGCCACCTCGCGCCGGCCTCTCGAGCCCGGTCGTTCCAGTGGTCCCGGACCCATCCCCACAACAGCGCCACCGGCGCTCCGACCAGAGCGGCCAGGAACGAGTGGTCCCATGACATGCCGTCACGCCTGTACCGGAACATCAGCACAAGCAGCGCATAGACGCCGATGCCGAGTAAGAAAACCTTCAACGGTTTCGAGAGACTCATGCCGTGCGGATACCCGGCGTCCACCGATACACCGGGCACATCCTTCGTGCCGCAGAGCCTCCCGCCAGAACAGCAGCCGTCCTGTCTTTCCTGTCCCGAGCCCTCTCCGCCGACACGGTGGGGAGGGCGTCCTCGCATCTGCCCCGAACTCTGCACTGGCCGTTCAGCCCCACGTCCGCGCCGTCCTACTGCGAGCGACAGCCCAGCAGCACCATCCGCCCGCGCCAGCACTGATCTCCGGCCGCTCCGTGGGTCCTCGCCCGACCCCGCTCCCTCGCGGGGCCGAATGAGGATCGGGCAGGCCGCCCGGGCCGCCAGCGTGCAGGTAGCCGCGCACCGGGCGAACCATCCGGAAGGGCTGCACCTCACCGGTCGGGCCTCCTCACCGGCACGGTGGCGGATGACGAGCTGGCAGGCCTTGATCTCCTTGTCCGACAAAGGCGTGTCCTGGATGGCCCGATGGCGCGCAGGGTGCTGAAGTGCGCCTCGACCGAGGCCGCCGGGTGGCCGTGGTCGCCGAGGTCGGAGAGGTAGGAGAGGTAGGACAGCACCGCGTTGGGCTCCTCCTCGGCTGCGCGGCACGGCGTTGGTGAGCTTGCGGGCGGCCGAGGCCGAGATCCGCTCGCCGGCGGCGGAGACGATGTCCGGCTCGGCTCGGTGCCGGCGGCGGACGGCCTGACCGTGGCCGGGCCCGGCGGGAACGAGGTCGGTCGACGTCATGACTGCTGGAGCTCCCGGCAGTGGGCGGTGGGCTGTCGGTCGGTCTGGGCCACGTCAGAACCTTTCCCATGCTGCTGTCGTGCAGTTGTCGCACAGCGAGCCCGGGAAGTCGGCAGGCAGGAGCAGGCCGCAACTGCCCTCGCAGGCGTGCAGCTCGGTGTCGGTGTGGTCGGTCCCGCATCCCAGGCAAAGCCGGACGGTGTCCGGCACCGCCTCGACGGTGGCTGCCTCCAGCACCAGCGCCTCCTCGTCACAGGTCGGGCAGACCTGGACCGGGCGCAGTCCCTCGACCCGGTCGTCGGGTGTCTGGCCGCGCACGATCCAGGCGTAGTCGAGCGCCGCCCCGGCCGGGTCCTGCCAGGCCAGCAGGCAGAAGCGGCACGCCGGTTGCCCCCCGCCTGCGACGAGGGCGGGCTGCGCGCACTCCGGGCATTCCACGGTGACAGCCGTGAGCGGGGCCAGGCCGGCGCGGATGTCCTTGGTGCGCTTGTCCACGTAGGCGGTGATCCCGCGCAGCTGTGACCGCACCACGTTCATGGTCGTCTCCGCCGCAGCGGTGTCGGCCGCGTCCAGACCGGGCAGCAGCTCCGCGTCGAGGAAGATCAGCAGGAAGTCGAGCACGGCGGCGGCGCGGGACTCGATGGCGGCGGCGTTCGTGGTCAGGCCCCAGTGGGCCAGCGCGTTGCGGTCGCGGGCCAGCCTCTTGACCGCGGCGACGCCCTTGGGAGGCAGCTTCACTTCGGCGATCTTTTGGAGGCGCCCCATGGCCTCGGCCAAGGTGCAAGAGAGGAAGTCGCCTCTGGCGAAGGCGGCACGGGTGGCGCCGTCGGGCTTGGCGACCACCAGCGCCCAGTGCTCCTGCTGGAGCCTGGCCTTGAGTAGGGTCTCGGTGGCGTCCTGAAGGCTGCGCACCGCGTACTTCAGGTCCCGCGGGGTGGGGTCCACGCCCGGGGCCGTCGCGAGCCGGTTGGTGACGTCGACCAGGTAGTCCAGGCCGTTCTCGACCGGGGGGAAGCGGAGCTCGGGTCGCTGCGGCGCAGCGCTCACGCTTCGTCCTTCGGCCAGGCCGTGCGCCCCGTGCTCGGCGGGGTCTTCCCCGTCATCTTCTCCCCCGCTGCTCTCGGGCCGTCCTGGCCAAGTCCTCGCGTGAGCCGGAGACCTGCGGACGCTGCTTGTCGTGTCCAGGTCGGTCTCTGATTCCGGTTAAGCAGAGGGTATGCCGAGACAGCCGTCGAAAGCGCCTGCCACCTCGCCCACTCCCTGCGGCCTGAGAGTTAGAGCCCCGACGGCCGCGGACTATGCTCTGGGTGCGATCGACACCCTCGCCGGGGCGCTGTCCGCGCTCGAACCGGACGTCGCGGCAGCCCTCGCGCCAGTGGCGGCCGCCAACACCAATGCACAGGGCCGGAGTGATCGGCGCTACGGCCCTTCTGAATCTCTGCCGCTTTCAAACCTGGCCGCCGTCGGGCACAGCCGCGAGGGCATGTCACCCCATAGCCCGGGCAGCTCAGCACGGGCAAGGACCGCGACGGCCTGGACCACCTCCGAGTTGACGGGAAGCATGCGGTGAGCGGCGGCGCGGTGGCGGGCAGAGGGCCCGGACGACGGGGTGGGGGCGATGCCGCAGGCCCCGTCATCCCGCAGGATCTCGGCACGGTGGGGCCCGGTGTCGTGCAGGGCGCTGGCGGCGGAGGGTGGGTGAGAGGTCAGCCGACGATGTCGACGCCGAAGCCGCGGGCCAAGGCGGTCAGTTGGTGGTCATATCCCTGGCCGACCGCTCGTACACGCCATCCCGGACCACGCCGGTAGACCTCGGCGAGCAGCAGCGTTCGTTCGGTGGTCGCGGCGTCCAGGGTGGCCGTTGCCACGGCTCGCGTGCCGGTTCCCTGGGCGACGGTGATCTCGATGGCTCCGGCCTGGGCGAATGTCGCGGGTCCGTCGATGGCAGCGGCGATGACGATTTTACGGACGGCGTCGTGAAGAGAGGTCAGGTCCGCTGTGATGGCTTGTTCACTGGGACCGTCGGTGGTCAGGCGCACGGTCGCGTCGGGTCGTTCGGGCGCGCTGTAGAAGATGAAGTCCTCGTCGCAGGAGACCTGTTCGTCCTCGTCGAGAACGAACGCGACCACGTCGATCTCGCAGCTGATCTGATGGCCCCAGCTTGCAGTGACCGTCCACGTTCCGGCGCCGTCGTGTGCGGCCGGCAGGTCGATAACGCCACCGCGGGGAAGGATCTGGACATCGACCGGGTCGGTCGTCTCCACGTCTCGGGCGTTGCCCGATGGCGACGTGAGCGTGGTGAGCCAGTCGGCGTCGTGGACCGGCAGGTCGCGTGCCGTGATGTGGGGCATGCGGCGGTCCCCGGCCCCGTCGGCCAAGAGGATCACATCCGTGACGCCGGCGGAGAGATTGACGGCGGCGGCTCCGCCCAGCTCCGCGATGCGGGTGCGCAGCGCCGAAGCGTGGTCGTGGGGACCGCCCAGCACCAGGATCCGGCGCCCGGACAGCGGTGCGGCAGTGGCTGGGCGGTCGGTGCGCCGCTGGACGGGTATGGACGGTGCCGGCGGCACCGGGTTCGCGTGAGCGGTACCGGCCTGCACGCCGGCGAGCAGGCCGAGAAAGGCATCCTCCGTAATCACCGGCACGCCCGCACTTCGTGCGGCACGGAACTTGGCGCTGTCGGAGTCGGTCTCGTCGGTGACCAGCACGCTGGTGTGACGGCTGACCGAGCCCACCACGTTCAACCCTGCCTCGACGGAGCGCGCGACGAGTTCCTCCCGGGCGGTGCGCGTGTCACCGGTGAAGGCGACCTTCATGCCCTGCACCAACGGTGCGCCGGGAACGAGCCGACCGGGGTTACGGTGCACGCAGGGGGTCTTCGGCACCCTGGGCGGATACCCCGACCCTTGCTTGGGCGGGCACGCCACCAGCGGGAGGGAAAGGCCCAGCTCCCCCGCTGCGGCCAGCGAGCCGCGCAGGATCCCGGCGAGTACACGAGCGTCGTCCAGGGCATCGTGCGCCCGCTGCTGGGGCACTTTGTAGTGGGCGGCCAGGGAGGCCAGCTTCAGGTCGTCGGTGGGCGGCGCGACCCGCCGGTTTAGCGCGAGCGTGCACATCCGTTGCGATACCGGCAGCCACGATCGGGCCCGGGCGAACTCGCGCGCGAGGAACTCGTAGTCGAACTGGGCGTTGTGCGCCACCATCACCCGGCCGGCCAGCAGTGTCCCGATGTGCTCGGCGACCTCCTCGAACACCGGCGCGCCGCGCAGCCGCTCCCTCGTGAGGCCATGGATGTGCACCGGCCCGGGGTCACAGCCCGGATCCAGCAGTGTGGAGAACTCCTCCACCAGCTCCCCGGCCGTGTCCAGTGTCAGCACGGCCACCGAGAGCACCCGGTGCTCGTACGGCCTCAGGCCCGATGTCTCCACGTCCACGACCGCCCACCCGGTAGCTCCGGATACGGCGTTGAACACATCAGCGGCAACCGGCACCCCATTCATGCCGGTCAGCATCCCCTGCCCCGCCCCGCTGCTCAAAATCCTGCGGCTACGGCCTCACCTGCCTGGGCTCGGCCAGCGGTCTCCGCACCGGATCTTCCCGTCCTCGGAACACTGCGCACGCCATGGAGCACCGCGGCCGCGTGGTTCGATCCGGGCTGGGCCCGAGGGGCGCATTGAGAGGGCCTTCGACTGTCCACGCGCCACGTCGGGCGAGTCCGGTTCTCCGGTTCGATGCGGTTCAGGCGCTCACTGCAGGACCTGAGCGGTGCGAGCCGACGAGAGCCAGATGGGGAACTCCTGCAGAAGCCGGTCGTAGAGGAGGTCGTCGCGTACGGTGCGCGGATCACGGCCGGCGTGGAAGAAGCCTGCGTTGTCGACGATGCGATGTCTGGGTACGGCCAGGTCGTCGAGACGGCGGAGAAAGGCGAACTCGTTGTCGTCGGGGTCGCCGAAGCCGATGAACTGCCAGAACAGCGGCAGGCGGGCGGCTTTGCACAGGTAGCGTTCGGCGGCGGACTTGCTGGTGGGCCCGCCGTCGGTCTGGAAGAACACCAGGGCCGGGTCGTCGCTGCCGGAAGCCAGGTAGTGGTCGATGACCTCGTCCATGGCCCAGTGGTAGTTCGTCCGCCCCATGTGGCCAAGGTTCTCGTGCAGTTTGCTGATGCGGCCACGATGCCCTCCGAGCCTGAGGTCGGTGGATCCGTCGACGTCGGTGGAGAAGAACACCACCGGTACCGTGCCGTCGTCATCGAGGTGCGCGGACAGGGAGAGGACCTGTTCACCGAGATGCTGCATGGTGCCGTCTTTGTAGTAGGGCCGCATCGAGCCTGAACGGTCCAACACGAGATACACAGCAGCACGCACCCCCTCGAGACCGTGCGCGCGCACGCTGGACCCGGCCGCCTTGTACAGGCTCACCAGATCCGGGGCCTGCGCCTGCATCTTGGACAGATTGATTGCCGGGGCCTCGTTCTGAACCCTGCCCATGGTCACCACTCCTGTGTCGCGCAACACCCTCATCTTCTCGGTCGAGGTGACCCACGAAGGAGAGTTCTCCACCGGGTCTGATTGCTGTGCTGTGTGCGCTTTAACTTGCAGGCAACCGGATCATGGGAAAGCGGGGCTGGCGCGTCCGCGGCCCTATGCGTTCGGTCTTGCGTGTCAACGCTGCGGAAGATCCCACGAGAAGTGGGATGGGCCGTGCTTCGTCATAGCCTTGCACAGCGCTTTGACCATCGCTTGCGGGTTCGCTGCCGGAACTGCTCTGTACTCCGTGACCTCCAGTGCGAAAACGAACAGGTCCCGCGCGTGCAGGGCCCCGATGCTGTCGCTGGCCGCTGCGGTGAACAGTGCGTCGAAGGAGGTCACATCGTTGGACGACCAGGCCGACATGAGGCGCAGGGTGAGGGCGCGATCGGGCGGCACCCTTTCGTCCAGGCTTTCCGTCTCGCCGCTCTCCGCAGGCCTTCCGGTGGCGAACTCACTGCCGGTGACCATGGTCACCGAGTCCACGTAGGCGGCGACCGTACGAGCCATGGCCAGCAGGTCCTCAAGTGGCAGTGCCAGTATCGCGCCCAGACGATGTTCGGCTTCGTCGACCTCTCCCAGCGCGGCCTGAGCCACGGCTGCCTGAAGGTAGACCTGCGCCAACTGGTGTTCCTCGGCGACATGCTTCACGTACCGATCCCCTATCGTCGCATCGATGAAGCCGCAGCGAGCGGCAAGGTCCTTTTCGTCCTGGTCGGTCCAGGGCGTGTACGCATTGGGATGGGCCTTGCGTTTCTCCTCCACGGTGGAGGCTTTGGGCAGCTTTGGTGCTGTCTCGGTGGGTTGGATGGGCACGAGGTCGGCAGGGTAGGGGGTGAGTTTAAGTCCTTGGAGCTTCCAGCGGATGGAGTTCGCGCTTCGTCCGAGGTTAGAGGCCAATTGCTGGAGACTGCTGCCTGCGCGGTGGGCGTCCCGCAGATGCTGCTCGGCCTCGGCCGTCCACGCGGCCCCCGGGTGGGCGGCTCGTCTCTTCACGCTGGCCGCAGTGGTGGCCGATGGCCGGGGGCGGGGCGGTTCGGGGGTGGGGCAGGCTCTTGCTGCGGTGATGAGGCGGCCGATGTCGCTGAGGTCGCGGGGCCCAGTTCGCCCGTGAGTTCGCCGTGGATGATGCCGTCGGACGAGTAGACGAGGACGGTCAGTTCCATCCTGCCGTCGTGTGCCGGTTGCGCGGTCAGGCAGTAGCGGCGGTGCGGGTCGCCGAATTCCAGCTTCACCTTGGGCATAGCGGGACGGGGGTGCGGCTGGGTGTCGGGAAACTGATCGGGGCAGGGGGAACCCGGTATGCAGGGGCGAGCAACTCATGTGCGCGCCAGGACGTCGGCACGCTTTCCCCGTTGTCGAGTCGGTGGGAGGTCTGGCTGGCCTTCCTGTCGCAGGCTGCGTAGAGGACGTGCAGCCCCTGGCCGGTGAACAGACCGCTATGTTCCTGTGTTCCGAAGCGGGATGGTCAGGGTGCCCGCACCGGGTAAGGGCTCGAGGACGACGGCGTCCGGGTCGCCATGCCAGGAGTCGTCTTCGTCCCGGAAGGCGTAGATGAGGGTCAATCGTGTCCTTTCACGTGGAGATCGATTCGCCGGGGCGAGCTGTGCCATCCTCGCCCCCCGATAGACGGTCCGCGTCGTGCGCCGGAGCATGTGCCTTCGAAGTCGTAACGTTCGCGTCCTGCGTGGCGAGGAGGCGGTCGAGGACTGCGTCGTGTTCCTGGTATGACGATGCGGCCGCCTGTGTGCATGGCCCAGCTCTGTGCTGCTGTGGGCGGGTGGCAGTGCGCCGATGGGGATGGCTGAAGGTGTGCTTCGCGTTGTGTGGACGATGGTGGCGCCCATGGCCACCAGTTCGGCGCCGTAGAGCTGGTGCACTGTGGCGGCGATCTGCAGGCCTGCGTTGTCGAGGTCGCCGGCATAGTGCAGGGGGACCCCTTGGTCCACGGCGAGTTGGAAGAGGGCGTGGTCGACGGCGCGCAACTGGCCGCTGGTGCAGGCCAGGGGCAGGGTGCTGGCCCGGGCGAGGGCTTCTTCCAGGATCGAGGGATTTTCCACCACCGTGAGGGGTGTGGGTGCCAGGCGCGGTGGCGAGAGGGTGAGGTCGAGGAGGGTCAGGCTCCGGACACCGGTTCACCGCTGCGGCTCCACCGCGCGGCCGTGGCCGGGCAGCCCTGTACGCGCGGCCGGTGCCAGCACCGGCATCGCCTTGCAGCCGACGATGTCGCAGCGCCAGGGCGCATCGACGTACGCGGCCGTCCGCGTGGCTTCAGCGCCCCGCGTCGGCGCACCGTGAGCGACGAGGCCGGCCTCCTGGCCGCGCGAGGACCGCGCATCCACCACCCGCATCCGTCCTACACGCATTCTCTGCAGGCCGCTTCATACGTGATCAGCGGCGGATGTTCAAGCTGCCGCCAGACCCTCAACGTCTAGGCGCTGCAGTCCGATTGGTCACCGCAAAGCGTCGTTGCGTCTACTCCACCGACGGCACAGCCCCGCCGAGGCGAAAGGAGAGCGTTGTCTTCCAGCCACTGCGTGTGGCGTTGTCCGGGACGAAGCGCAGCTGGGCCGGCGGCCACGCGAGGCCTCTACCCGTTGTGCGGGGCGGTCAGCGTATGAAGAAAGTCCTGTGTCCTGTCGTCCGTCGAGTAGAAGCGCGTCCCTCGGGTGCCTCTGGTGGCGAGTACGCGGTAGGTGTTCAGTGCGTACTGCAGGTAGCGGTGGGGCGGGAGGTCGCGCAGCTGGGAGTCGCGGCTTTCCTCGGGGTGGGCGACCCACTGATCGCCCACCCGGACGAGGTCTCCGCCCATGATGACGGCGTTGTAGGCGTATTCCATTCCTTGGGCGGTGTAGATGCAGCCGATCTGGTCGTGGCCGCCGGTGTCGGTGGCCCAGAAGGGGCGGGCTGGTATGTCGGGGTGGTCGATTACGGGATCGTCGGCGCGGGAGTTCCATGGGCGTGCCCAGGTTTGTGGCCCGTTTGGCCCGTCCCAGGGGATTTCTACTTCCGGCAGCAGTGGTGGGGTCGTTGGGGAGTCCCATGGCCAGCAGTAGCCGGCGGTCATCCGTGCGGTCCGGCCGGCGTGGATATGTTCGGCGATCCAGTGCTCGAGCCGTTCGGGGTTGGGTGCGACTGCCAGGTCGTAGTCGGTGCCCTCCCAAACTGGGGCGGTGCCCTGGGGCCGGAAGAGGTGATCGACCCACTGTTGGTAGGCGCGTGAGCCGTTGCAGCGAAACTGGCTGACCAGGTCGATGTGGGCGAAGGAGTATCCGCTGCGCTGTGCGTGCTGTCGGAGCTGGTCGAGTGTGAGGCCTTCTGTCGGCCGTACGATCTGTCGCTCGTCGAGGAACAGCACCGTCACGGCGGCCCGGTCGAGCAGCTTGCCGAGGATCACCGGGAATGCGCCTTGCTGGTGATCGGGGTAGGTGCGGGCGCGGTGGGCCTCGTCCAGGAGGATCACACTGTCGTCGGTGATGTGGGCCGGGATCTTGTCGAGGAAGGTGGCGATAAGGCCTCGGAAGTCTTCGCCGACGGTCCTGCGTAGTTGTCGGGTGAGGGTCCCGGACGGGGACAGCAGTCGTGGATTGCCGTTGGGCTGTCTGCACAGGTCGCCCAGCAGCCGGCAGGCGATGACGGTCTTGCCGGTGCCCGGTCCCCCGGTCACGACGACGATGTTCTTCGTTCCCCGCTCGCGTGCCGCATCCACCGCGTGCAGGACCTCTTGGCGGGCCAGGTCCTGGTCGCCGATGAGGGTAAAGGCGTCGCGGCCCTCGATGACTTCACCTGCCCGCTCCAAGAGCGCCGCCGAGGGGCGGTGTTCGACGTGGAGGAAGCGCTCGATGTCGTCGCGGCCGGTGGGGCTCAGCTCGGCGCAGCCTAGTCGCTGGGCCAGGGCTTGCGGGGATGGTTGCGCAGTGAGATCGTCGCGCCCCAGTACGGGGTACGCGGCCGCCGGGCCGCGAGCGGCTGGTGCACGAAGGGCGGCGACCAGGTCGGCGGGGGCGTCGTGGAGTACTACGGTGCCGCGGGCGGTCAACGGGAAGTCGGCGCGGCTCACCCACTGCTGCAGGTAGTGCACGTAGCCGCCGACCTGACGGGCCGGGTGCTGTACGACGCGTTCTCTCACGCGGACCATTCCGGGCCGGGCGGTGCTGAGTTGGGCGCGCGTCCACTGCTTCAGCTCGATCGCAACGGCACACAGACACCCGTCGGCGTCCCTGCCAAGGACAAGGGCGTCGATGCGCTCTCCCGTGGCGGGCAGCGAGTACTCCAGCAGTAGGTGCAGGTCGTCCAGCCCGGCGATGTGAAGGATCGAGGTGAGGGCCGGCCAGCTGCGACGCCAACTGTGCACCTCCTGCGTGCTGGGTGCCAGCCCGAACACCTTCGTGAAGCGCCGTTCGGCCGCGTTGATGAACGCCTCATCGCCCACACTGCGGGCCGCCTGGGCCACCGTGCCACCGTAGAGATGCATACGCGATCTATATCAACCCCAACTGGCAGGCAGCACGGCGGCATTGCCCAGGCCGGGCGATGATGCTCCTATTGCTGTCAAGCGGCTCGGAGCCAGTCGCGGTAGGCGTGAGCGAGGTCGTCGTCCCTGCTGAGTCCCCTTTCGAGTCTGGAGATGGTGGTGGGCCAGACGCCGAAGTGCTGGGCGACGGTGGTGAGGGTGATGTTCTTGGCCTGCCGCAGAGGCCGTAGGTCGGCTATGCCTGGAATGTTGAGCGTGGTGGTGAGACAGCGGAACATCTCCCGGGCGATGGCCCGCTTCAACATCCGGATAATCTCTTTCTTCGTCCGTCCGGCGGCGACTTGCCGTGTGACGTAGGCGCGAGTTCGGACGTCGCCGGACATACGGACCAGGGCGATGCGGTAGAGCGCGGAGTTGGCGGTCCGGTCCCCGCCCCTGGAGAGGCGGTGGCGGTTGGTTCGGCCGCTGGATGCGGGGACCGGGGCGGCTCCGCACAGAGCCGCGAAGGACGCCTCGGTTCGCATCCGTTCGGGATTGCCGCCCGCGGTGATCAGCAGCTGCGCGGCGGTGTCGGGGCCGACACCGTAGGTCGCCCGCAGGCCGGGGTTGTGTGTGGTGACTTCGGCATCCAGGGCCCGCGTCAGCGTCTCGTGCTCGGCAGTGAGTTCCTTGACGCGGCGGGCGAGGCTTTTCAGCGCGGTCAGGACAGCGGTGTGCAGGGCGTCGCCGGCCGGTCGCAGCCGAGCCAGGGCCTCGGTGCGGTCGGTGCCCTTGAGCTGCCCGTACTTCGAGCGGATCGCCTCCGGAGCGGTGACGAGGACCTGGCCGATCTGGTTGAGCGCGGCGGTGCGGGCCTTGACGGCCGAGCGGGCGGTGTTGTGCAAGGCGCGTATCCCACCGACCGTGTCGTCCTTGGGGGAACTGGTGGCGCGTCCGGACAGGGCGGCGCGTGCGGCGGCGTAGGCGTCGATGGGGTCGGACTTGCCGGTGCGGCGACGTTCGGCCTTGTCGGGGCGGTTGACCTCGATGACCTGGTGTCCGTGAGAGCGGGCAGTCCGGGTGAAGCCGGCCCCGTAGGACGAGGTGCCTTCCACCCCGACCGCGATCACCCGCCCGTGGGCGGTCAGGAAGGCCAGGGCCGCCGCGTATCCGGCGGTGGTGGTGGCGAACTCCGCGTCGGCGAGATGGCCTCCGTTGTCGCTGATGACAGCGACGTGGACGGTGTCGGTGTGGGAGTCGACCCCGCCGAACACATCCTGGTCCACGATGTCCGCCGCACCCTCTGATGTCATGCTGATACAGCCTTCCCAGCCGAAGGTAGGCGCCGGCCGGGTGGCGCAGACAGGACATTGAAGGGGCTTCTGACCAAGCTCCTATCAGGTCATGTTCCGCCCGGCCGGGGCCATGAGAACAGATCCCGGCGGCCGGACAGAACAACGCGAAGACAGTCCAGCAGGGCGTCAGTCAGTGCCCGGGTCACGACCACCGGAACCCGAGTATCAGCATCAATGTCGGTGCCATCTGATACAGCTGGTGCCATGACACTGATCTCCCTGCAGCGGGCACTGGCCCAATTCGCCGTCGAACGCGAGTGGGAGCAGTTCCACACGCCGAAGAATCTGGTGATGGCGTTGGCCGGTGAGAGCGGGGAGCTGGTGGAGATCTTCCAGTGGCTGACACCGGAAGAGTCCGCCCACGTGATGCAGGACGACGAGCGTGCGGTGCAGGTGCGCGAGGAGTTGGCGGATGTCCTGGCCTATCTGCTCAGGCTCGCGGACGTCCTCAACATCGACCTCGAGCATGCTCTGGCTGAGAAGATCGAGAAGAATCGTCACAAGTACCCGGTGCATCTGGCCCGGGGTAAGGCTGACAAGTACACACAGTTGGGGGGATGATCCACGTCATGCGGATCGTGATGCAGCCGGCCCGCCGGTCGGAGAAGGACGTCGACCAGCACTACCAGGACACCATCATCAAGCCCGTGGTCTTCGACGACCACGCCGACATCCTCGACGCATCGACCATCGACGAGCTCAAGCAGCTCTTCCCCGGTGGCGAAGCCCAGATGTGGGGCGTCGTGCCGGGCAAGAAGAACGTCAACGTCTCCCGAATCAACAAGATGCGCCCCGGCAGCTGGGTCTTCTTCACCGGTGACAAGCGTGCCTACTTCGGCGGCACCATCGCCCTGATGTGGCGCAACAAGGAACTCGCCACACGCCTGTGGGGCACGGACCACGCCGGCAGTACCTGGGAGTACATGTACGCCCTCTCCGGCACCCGCGGCTTCGACATTGCCATCGAGGAGATCCGCACCCTGCTCGGCTGGAACCCCAACCGCAACATCATGGGGATCTCCGTCCTCAGCGAGGAGGAGAGTGAAACACTCGAGACCCTGCTGACACTTGATGCCTCAACGGCGGCCCTCGAACCGGTCGATACAGCCGAGGAGGAGGCCGCCGTGGCGGCCTTCGACGGGGACCTGGAGCGCACGGTCCAGCGCGCCCAGCGGGGCGAGCAGGCCGCGCTGAAGAGGCGTCTGCTGCAGGGCTCGACGGGCCAGTGCGCCTTGTGCGGACGTAGCCTGCCGGGCTCCTTCCTGATTGCCGCGCACATCAAGAAGCGCGCGATGTGCAGCGACGACGAGAAGCGCGACCTGGCCAACATCGCCATGCTCGCCTGCACCCTGGGATGCGACGCGGTGTACGAACACGGCTACGTCGCCGTCACGCCTGAAGGCAGCGTCCAGGTAAGCCGGCTGGCCGCCGAGATACCCGAGGTCGAGGCGTACATCCAGGAGAAGTTGGCGGGGCGCATCGTCAGCTGGTGGACGCCGACTCGGGAACCGTACTACCTGTGGCACCGCACGCACACGTTCAAATCCGCACCGCCGCTGTGAGGGGCAGCAGCTGACGCCTGTTCGCCGTGAACCACCCCATCCGGCCGGGCCCCTGTGGCTGCGACGGCTCGGCAACGCTGTTCGGCTACTGCGGAACACGGCGTGCAGACGGGGACCGCGGTACGACGACGGACGGCAGGGGCTTGTAGCCGGTGCTGGGCCTGATGGCCGACGGCCTCGGCTGCTCAGATACGGCGCGCCCGTATGTGAGCTGCTCGGAGCCGTGGTGGGACCTGTGCCCAGCAGGTTGCGCGGAGGCCGCCGCCGACGCGCATCACCTACTCAGGCCGCGCCACTCCCCGGCCGCCCACCGCCCCGCCCGTCCCTTGTTCCCTTTTTCCATCCTGTCCTGGGTTGGGCGGGGGGGGTGTGCAGGGGGGATGTCGGGCTGCCGACAAAGCCCGCGATACCGCGGTGACCTGCATCGATGATGCCCGGGGCTACCGCGGATGGGTACTGTTGTGGGTGGGGTTGTCGGCCCGGTTGTGAGCGGGGTCGGGGGCGGTGTTGTCGCACCGCGACCGTGGTCGGGCCCGGGTGGTCGGTGGTGCAGTCGGGGCCGGCTGGTGCGCTCAGCCGTAGGCGCGGTGCCGCATCAGGGCTGTACCGCAGGGCGTGCGAACGGGAGTTGCCGAGATGACACGGATAGACGTGGATGCCGGCGCCGGGGACCGGGAAGCGTTGGCGGTGCTGGTCCAGTAGTCCCGGCGCCGGAGATGAGGAGCACGCGGACAGGAAGCCACCACGGCGAGAGTGACAATCGGGTGCCCGCACCAAGGCCATCAGGCCATCGGGCCGACGGGCCGGCGGCCCGGCAGGGCGGCGCGTCCGGGCGGGGGGAGGGGGCGGCGGGCGGCTCTCGCCGTGGCCATCACGGCGACGAGGGTAAACAGGGAGAACAGGAGCGCCACCCCGGAGGCGATCAGGCCTCCGAGGAGGTTCTGGGCGTTGGGCACGGTGACGGCGGTGATTGCCAGGGCCGCGTTGACCTGCCGGACCCGGCGGAGCCGTTTACCGGCGTGGACGTGCAGGGGCTCGTGGTCGTCGGGGTGGGTGCGGTCCCGGGTGACGTCCACCAGCACGCCGAGCGAGGCGAGGATGGTGCCGATCACGGACAGCAGCTGGGTGCTGGCGAGCGTCAGGAACAGGGCGAACGCGGCGGCGAGGATACCGAGGGCCGCGGTGATGCGTACGTCCCGGAACTCATGGTCCGGTAGCCGGTAGCCCAGGTCGACCTCGATACGCACCATGCCGTCGTCCTCGCCGCCGTCCTCCGGACGGGCCGCACGGACGTCGAAACGCTGCACGGCGGAGGACTCCCCTTCGCGGTGCACCGGGACGAGTTCCGACTCCGACCGGCCCTCCGCTCCGGCGGCCACCAGCCCGGACGGAGTGACGAACTCCAGCCGGTTGCGCACCTCCCAGGGCAGGGTGAGGGTGAGCGAGACCACGACCCGTCCCCAGCTGATCCGCCGGGTGGTGCAGCTCTCCGGGTAGTTGTAGGTCACCTCAGAGGGCAGCCCCGGGTAGACGTCGAGTACGGCCACGACCGGCGTGTAACGCATCACGTCGGCGATGCGCCGTTGCAGGAAGTCGTCGACGTCGTCCGACTGCCGGGCGCGCAGCAGCAGGTCGTTGAGCTCGTCGGTGCCGCTGTGCCAGCCGAGGGCGCCCAGCCGCCGGGACACCTCGGCGCGCGAGGATCGCCCGGCCGGGTCCTCGCCCGGGCCCAGCAGCCGGTGGACTCCCTGAGCGAGCGCGCGCGTCGTCGCGTTCGCTCCAAGCACGCCCACCGGCCGGCCGCCGCTCTCACTCAGCCGCAGCGCGTCGAGTCGGTCCCCGCGTCCGGGCGGCAGCAGGTCCGCGAGGACCATCGTCCGCCCGGGCCGGTCCTCGGTGGCCAGTTTGGTCATGATCTGGTGATGGGCGAGGGTGCTGGACTCCAGCGACACACGCTGGGTGCGGGACGTGATGATCCTGGACGGCCGGGTGACGTCCTCCAGCAGCCGCAGCTCGCCGCCCAGTACCGGCACACCGCGCGGATCAACCACCGCCGTGGCGTCGGGAACCACCAGCGCGGTCAGCGGGGTAACCGGAGCCGGCCGCTCCGTGTAGTAGACGACCAGATCACGGGCGAGCAGCACGAGACGGACGGCCGCCGGGTCGGAGGGCGTGGTGTAGCGGGCGAGGTGATCGTCCAGCACAGCGATGGTGGAGTGCTCGACTTGGGAGGGCCCGCTCAGGATCTCCGCGACGACCTGGACTATCCCGGCCAGCCGCCGGCCGTCGGGCTCTGCGGACGCGGCCTTCAGTTCGGCGGCGGCACGGCCCGCGGCCTCGGCGTACCCGGCGATCAGGGCGTCGTGCGCGAAGGCCGCGAGCCGTTCCGTCGCCTGTTCCGGACGGCAGGCCGTCAGGTGCCTTATCTCGTGGACGTACCAGGTGAGCCGGTCGGTGCGCAGGGGGTCGAGGCGCTGGTGGAAGTAGTCCGCCGCGATCCGGTGTGCCTGGCGGTACACCGTCGGCCGCTCGTCCCGCATGCGCGCGTGCAGCGCCGTCGCAAGGACGGGCCTGACCCGATGGCGGGACTCGCCGCCGGGCAGGCCGAACCGTACCCGGTCGAGGGCGACGAACGGGGATCTGGTCACCCGCTCCGGCGCCACCTCCACTCCCAGATCGGCCGCGGTGTACGCCACCACGTCCGGGTCGAACCACCGGTGCACGACCAGCGCCTCGATCAGTCGTGCCTCGTCGGTCGGCAGCCGGGCGAAGCGAGCCAGGGCCTCCTGGGCGACGGGTTCCTGGGTCATGGCGTCAGCTGTCCCTGCTGTCCTGGTCGTCGCGGGCGGGCCCGCGCTTCTCGATGTGCTGCCTGAAGAACTCGTCGAGCAGCCCGGGCACACCGCCGTGACGCCGGTGGATCGCCACGGCCTGGTCCCGGAGGTAGGCCAGCCCGAGTTCCTCGATCCACTCCTGAACGGCCGTCACGTCGAACGGCGGCAGTACCAGCGTGTGCACGGCATCGGCGGTGAAAGCCCTTGGCAGCCTGGGCAGTTGTCGGCCGGCCACGAACACGCTGACCTGCCTCCGGGAGAGCAGAGCGGGCAGCAGCGACCGGCCGAGCCAGTTGCGCATCGGCTGGGCGCAGACGTCGAAGCTGTCGAGACAGATCACCGGTCGGCGCGCGCCCTCGATCAGGTTGTCGAGCAAGGCGTCGCTCAGCGAAGCGGTCTCCCTCGCGCGGTCCTTGCTCTCGGAGAGCAGCTGGATGGTGGTGTGCCGTGCCCATACGTTGCGGAAGTCGGCCTGAGTCGACCTGGACTGCTCCGCGAACCGGTCCCGTGCGGTCCGGTAGCTCGGCGCTTCGACGCCCTGCCACTGGGCCAGCGTGGCCAGTAGCTCCAGGACGCCCTCCTCCTCAGGGATGTCCGCCAGGTCGACGTAGTACGCGCTGTCCGCCCGGTGCCGCTGGTAGATCTCGAACAGCAGGGACGACTTCCCGATGTACTCCGGCCCCTCGAAGAACATCGCCTGGCGTTCGCGGTCCGCCCGGGGGTCCCGCTCGGTGACGCTCCGCGCACTCCGAAGCTGCTCGGCACGGTCGATGTGCCGATGTTCGTCTCGCTCCACCGGATGGTCCTAGCGGCCGTCCTCACCGGCTGTCCGCGCGGGCGGGGGCGGATCGGTGGGGCGGGGCAACGGGGAGCCGTCGTCCGGCAGGATCTCGATGACGCTCTCGTCCAAACGGGTCCTCTTGAACGACGTCCTCGCCGACTTCACCATCCGTATGGAGGACTTCTTGGTCCTGAGGCCGTCGGTCTGCATCGTCTGCCCCTTCAGGGGCTTGGACTCCTCGTGGCCCTCGACACCGGCCGTCACGCCCATGCCTCGCACGCTGGCGCTCTTCAGCGTGCCGCGCCGCAGGCCGAAGACGACCAGACCCAGTACGACGACCACGATGATGCCGATGACCACCAGTTCGGTGTTGGTGAAACCGCCCATGGAAACCTTGCCTCCCCCGCCGTCACTCTCCTGACGGACCATGAGTAACGTGCCACAACGGGGCATGTGCGTGCAGGAGTTACGGGAATCTTCCCGCGACCCGGCGGTTCTATGCCGACACTTTGGCGAGTTCCGGGACAGGCTGGGCGCCGAGCGCCCGGTTGTAGCGGTGGAGCAGCAGCTCGGCCATCGCGGGCGGAGGCGATCCACGATCGCCTGCGCTCTGCTCGTGCTCGCCATGGTCGATGCACTTTTCTCTGAGCCTGTAGGAGATCTTCCGCCGCGGCGTCCAGCTCGCCCGCGCCTCCACAGCCATGCCCTGGTGGGCGCCCCGCCGGGCGAAGTCGGTGCAGATCCGGCTGCGCGCTGACGGCTCCAGCCCGCTGCGCTACCGCACAGAAGGCCCGGCCGACGCCCAGCGGCTGCTGATCCATCACCCCGTTCGGACCGGACGTCACCGTCAGCCGGGCCAGGCCGATCGTCGACGAGCCAGCTAAGCACACCGTACGGGCCGAGTTCATCCTGCGTGGCAAGCCCACCGCGCCCTTGCGCGAGGTGCCCCTCACTCCCGACCCGCTGCAGCCGCTCGTCGATGCCGTGGCCGAACTGCGCGCCGAGCTCGGCGAACCTGGCCGAGATACGGCTCGACATCCAGCGCGCCCCCAAGTGGGCGCTGCGGGCGCGCCGCCTGCAGCTGATGGGTAACCGCGCGCCGGCCCGAGCGCCGGGAGGCCCAGCGGGCCGCGCGCTGGCTGCGGCAGGACGCCAGCGGCATCGAGGACTCCCTGGGCTGGCAGCTGCAGCAGCTCCTCAGCGACAAGCCTGCCACGGGGGGCGGACGGCGGCTGGTCATGCCACCGTGCCCCGCCGGGTCGAGCCGGCCGAGGCACTGGGCAAGCTCGCCGACGACGACCACCTGGTCCGGGTCCAGTTGCTCGTGACGTGCGCCTCGAACACCGAGGGCCGCGCCAGGCCCGGCTCGCCCAACTCCAGGCGTTTCGAGCGCCGCTGGAACCTGCGGCATTGCCAGCCGCCCCGCACAACTGGGTCCGGCTGGAAGAGCTGACCGGCCTGCTCAAGCCGCCCACCACCAACTGCCGTCTGCCGGTGCTCGCCGGTGCCCCTCTCCCGCGCGCGGAGGTGTCCCGTTTTATCGTGCACGCTGCTACCGCACCGACCGTCCTCTCCGCGCGAGCAGAGGTGTTCCGCGGCGGATCGTGACCGCGACCGCGATCCGGCGGTCCTCTCCGCGCGAGCGGACGCCCTCTCCGTGTGAGCGGATCCGGCCGGGTGGAGACGCGCAGAGCCATCCCAGCCAAGCCGGGCCGGAACAGACGGGCAGTCGGCGCCACTTCAGCCGGAGGAATTGCCGCACACGCGCCCCGGTAAGGCCAGTTCGGCGGGGCCAGTTCAGAGTGTTCAAGACAGGCCGGGAAACCAAACCGTTCGCACGCCGTCGTCAGACGGTGTGCGGTTCCTGCGTGCGATACGCCGTCACCAGGAGCGTGTCGGCGGCGCGCGGCCCCGGTCCGCCGGGCAGAACCTCGGTAGTGATCCGGGTGAACCCGGCCTCGTCGAGGAGCTTGGTCCACACGTGTTCCCGGAGCACCCAGCGGCGTATGACGGCCGCCGTGCCGTCCGGTGTCTTCCCGCCGATCTCGGTGTGCTGCACGTACGGGTGGGCGGGCGTGCCGCCGAGGTGATGGGCGAGGGTGGAAAAAACCAGCCGTCCACCCGGGCGTAGCGCGCTCGCCGCTGCGGGCAGCAACTCGCGCGGCTCGGTGAAGTCGACGGCGCCGAAGACGCTGTAGAGCACGTCGTAGGTGTCGGTGCTGGCCCTGAGGTGGGCGGGCACGTCACAAAGGGCCAGTCGCAGCCGCGGGGCGAGATGGCCGTACAGGTCGCAGGCCATGGCGTGCTGAGCGGGCGAGGCATCGACGGCGACGATGCCGGCGGGGTGGTGGTGGACAGCCAGGTGGGACGCCTGCCGGGCCGCCCCAGCTCCGAGATCGCCTACACACCGGCCGTCGAGGTCGCCGAGGAGTTCCGCTCCGGGGCCGCTGTCCTGGCCCCAGCTCCAGTGGAATTCGCCGGGCACGGCACGGTCGGTGGTGTGCCGGATGCGGCCGTAGTGGTGCCAGAGGTCTGCGGTGCGAGTCACCCGGCCCATCCTGGCGGGCACCGTCGATCGCGGAGCAGGTTCAGTCGAATCCCACCCGGAATGATCATGCATGCCCCCAGTGGATGCTCTGGGATTGCGCGGTAACCCGGACTGCGGCCTTTTGAACCGTCGGAGTTCCGGCGGCATGCCAGCGGCCCAGATGGTCCTCGATGGCGTCCCAGGGGGGTTGAGGACCGCCCTGCCGGACGATCCAGCGACCATTCTCTTCGTAGAGCGCGGCCCACGATCCGGTCATGGCATCGATCAGGACGTCCTCGTCTTGCTCGCCCTGCCGCAGTTGCATGTGCTGTGCCTGGGGCGCGGCGAACTGTGCGACAAAGCGGCTGGTCCAGTCGGTGAGGACGTCGGCCCCAATGAGGGCTTCGCGTTCGTTGCCGGCACTGAGGTCGGGGAGCAGCCCGATGGGCGGCGGCAGGTGGGGGCGGGCGAGCATGAAGCTGACCTGTCCGCTCAGTACTGGCCCAGATGCAGTGCCGTCTTCGTGGACGGTTAGGCGGACCAGTTCGGATGCGTTGAGCCAGCCGCCGATGGTCGTCAGGATGTGCCCGCCGGGCTGGGTCTGTTCGAGCCAAGTCGCGGGCACGGTGTGTACAGCGCAGGTGGCGATGATCCGGTCGTAGGGTGCGCCGTGCTCGTGGCCAGCAAGACCGTCGCCAGTCAGCAGAGTGGGAAAGGTGCCGAGTCGGCTGAGAGCGTCTCGAGCTTGCTGGGCGACCCCCTCGTCGTATTCGATCGAGCTGACGTGGTCATCGCCCAGGCGCGCGCAGAGCACGGCGGTGGAGTAGCCGGTTCCGGTCCCGATCTCCAGCACGTTCATGTCCGGCTCTACGAGGAGGTCCTCCAGCATGCGCAGTACCAGCGAGGGGAGCGTGCTGGAGCTGGTGGGTTCGCGCATGATCTCGCCGTGGATATTGGCTGGTCTGATCGTGCCAGCGATCTGTGTGACCAAAGATTCGTCGGCGTAACAGGCGGAGAGCCAGCCATCCTGATCCTGAAGTACCGGGGCCCAGGCGGTGGGCGACGTGTGGGGCACTGCGCGGAAGAAGCCAGTGCGCAGGAACTCGTGCCTGGGCACGGCCTCAGCGGCCTTCTTCCACGGGTCCGTGCGCAGAGATCCGACGGCCGTCACGGCGTCGATGAGCCGCCGCAGGAGTGGTTCGTAGTCGCTCACGATTTCCTTTCCAGTAGATCGGTCAGGGCTGCGCACATGGGCAGTCCGGTCTCGTTCTGTAGCCAGTACCACTGGCCGGAGGGGTTGCATTCCAGGAACCACCATTGGCCTTCGGCGTCGAGAGCGAAGTCGAATGCGCCGAAGAGCAGTCCGAAGTGGTCGAGGTAGTCGTGAAGTGCGATCTCGATCTGCTCGGGGGCGGATACGGGGGTGTAGGTCAGGTGGCTGTAGTCGGTGCGCCAGTCCAACAGATCCGAGTCGATCCGGACGCTGAAGGTGTGAGGTCCGATCGCTGTCACGCGGACGTCCGCTGTCTTTGGTACGCGCTGTTGGAAAAGGTGGGCGGTGCCAGACACCCGGTCGTCGATGTCTCCGGCAGCCGCCTCGGCAATCTCGACCGTGCAGGAGACGTCGTCGACGTGATAGGCGGGATTGTGCAAGGGCTTGTAGATCACCGGTCCGTGGCGCTCGATGAAGGTCCTGGCAGCCTCAGGTTGGGAGGTGACGAGAGTAGGCGGAACCTGGAGGCCGACCTGCACCGCAGCGGCGAGGCCGGCCGGTTTGAATTCAGCGTCGCCAATGCGGTGAGGGTGGTTCACATACAGGCAGTCAGGGAGCGAGGCGATCACACCGCCGAGGCCGTATCGGGCTTGTGTGATAGCGAACCGCGCATCCTGATCTTCGAGGTGAGGGAAGGCGAAGCCGGTTGGGCGACGGTAGTAGAGCGCGCGGACGTGGGCCAGCTCGGCACTGCGCGTCGGGGTGCTGATGCGTCCCTGGATGCCGTTTTGAGTGATCTCTGCCTCCACCGACAGCGATGCGGGGAAGTCTCCCGAGTCGAACCGCATGACTGGGACATCCCGGTCGTGGAGCTCGTTGATCACCACGTCGGCTGTGGGGTCATAAAGGCTGGTGACGACCAGCACTGGACGCTGATCGCTCATTGGTCGTTGTCGCTGCCTGTGTCGCTGTCTTGAGTGGAGCCGTTGCCGTCGGGGCTGGTTCCCGTGGCCGGACTGGTGCCAGTGCTGGTGCCGTGGCCGGGCATCTCCATCGCCCGGCCTGAGCCGTCGAAGAATATGGCGGTCTGGGTGACCGGGTTCAGCTCTGCCTGTGCGTATTCGGGAGCCGATGTCGGGTACGGCGCCATGCGGCTGATGCCCCACGGCTTGGGGGTGTTGATGCCCTGCGGGATGGCTACGCTTGTGGGCAGACGGTCTGAATGCACAAACATCGCGTCTCCTATGTGTGTGGCACGGGCACGTAAAGGTCTCGATGCTAGAGGTGGAGGCGGCTCCGCACGGTACGCAGTGCCAGACAGGTGAGCGGGCCGCGCTGCCGGAGCGTTGGGAGGGGCCTGCCCCTGTGTTATGTCTGGCGGATGAACTGGCCTTTTGTTGGTGGCCCGACGTTCGGACCATCGCCTCGCGCTGCTCGCAGCATCTGCTACGGCCGCACCTCCTAGATCCCTGATTAGGCGTCATGTCACTTACCACCCAAGCACCTGTACCCCGGTGGATTCGACGCCAGAGCAATGCAAGAACGATGTAAGTCGGTCCAGGCAAGTGAGCGTTAGCCTAGGCCGGGCATGAAATGAGAAGGAGCGCGGTACCGTTGCCGCACCCTTCCGCTTCGCGGACTCCGGAGCCCGGCATGACCGAACCTCGCAGAGCGCTCCCCAATACCGTGCTGCGTCAGGTGCGCGAGCTGGACTTCCAGATGAGCCGAATGGAGTTCGCCTCGGCGGTCCGCAAGGCTGGCGAGGAGCTGGGCGAGCACGTCGGGTGCCAGACCCGATTAGTGGCAGCCTGGGAAGACGGGGAGGTCGACTGTCCTCGCGCCGTCTACCGGCGGATCCTTACCCAGATGACCGGCCGCAGCATGGCACAACTGGGTTTTCGTACCAGCCCGGCGCCCTCTGCAGCCACGGTGGATACCGTGACCGTGCCACGGGAGGAGAGTGATCCGGTGGAGCGGCGTGACTTCCTGCTCGACGGCGCGGGCGTCGCCCTCGGGCTACCGTTCGGCGCTGACGACACGTATCCGGGAAAGATCGGCGCCACCCACGTACGCGCCGTTACCCGGGCCGTGTCCATGCTGTACGAGCAGGACCACGACCACGGTTCGGCGATGCTGCGGCAGGCCGCCTCACGGGCCCTGCACACCGCTTACCAGTGGTTACAGACCGGAACGTACACGGGGAAGACCGAGCGGAAACTCCGCTCGGCGGTCGGCGCTCTGTCGATCGCCGCCGGATGGTTGTCGTACGACTCCGGCCGCCCGGGTGATGCTCACTCGCTATACGGCGAGGCACTCGCGGCCGCGCGGATCGCCGATGACCCGGAACTGGAGAGCCATGCATTCGGCTGCCTGAGCCTGCTGGCCAAGGCCCAGGGACGGCCGCGTGAGGCGGTCGCCGCCGCGCAGGGTGCGCAGACTGTCGCCCGCCACATCGGTTCCGCCCGGCTGTTGTCCCTGTTCCACATGCGTGAGGCCGGAGGCTGGGCACTCGCTGGTGACGCCAGCGCGACGGATCGGGCGATCGTGAAGTCCCATCGTCTGTATGCCCAGGGGCCCAGCGATGCAGACCCGGCATGGCTGGGCTTCTTCGCACCCGGCGAACTCGCCGGGTTGGAGTCCCTGGCCCGGGCTGATCTCGGACAGCACGAACGCGCCGCGGCCGGGGCCGAGCAGGCAGTCATGCTACACGGGGGGACATTTGCGAGGAATTCTGCTCTGTACACCGCCGACGTAGCCATCCAACATGCCGTGAGGGGCAGGCCCGAGCCGGAGGCCGCCGCCGAGGCCGCAGGCAAGGTCTTGGAATTTCTCCCCGAAGTGCGCTCCGACCGGCTATTGCAAGCGCTTCACAATGTTGCGGGTGCACTCCAGCGGCACAACCGCGTCCCTGCGGTCGCAGACTGGGTCGAGGAGTACCGCACCATCACCGCCACCGCAGGAGGACGGGCGTGAGCACCCCCAGCACCCACACAGACGTCGTGATCCGCACGTACGGACCCGGCCAGGTCGCACCGCTGATCGACACGGTCGCCGACCTCTGGGCCGACGCCCACCCCGAGATCGTGGACACCCCTGGCGCCGCCACTGACGGCCTGTCCGTACCCGCGCTGCGCCGTCAGGTCCTCGGACATGTCCACCACCACAGGGAGGGATTCACACTGGTCGCGGCGTACGCGCACGGCGCCATGGTCGGCTTCGGGTACGCCTTTCCCTGCACGCCGGAGTACTGGTTCGGCAGCGAACTGCTGCCCCAGATCCCTGAACCTGTCCGCGCCGGTCGTCTGATGGGGCTGTGCGAGCTTGCGGTCACCGCAGCCTGGCAGGGCCGGGGCATCGGTACCCGTCTACACGCCGCACTCGTCACATCGATCAACCCGGAGTGGTCCTCTCTGCTGGTACGTCCCGACAACGCCAGTGGGCGCTCGCTGTACGACAGGCTCGGCTACCGGTACGCCGGCCCGTACCGCAACGAAGCCGACGGGCCGGTCTATGACCTTCTGCTCCTCCGGGTTGAATCTGCTGAGGGTTTGCCGGAACCAAGGCGCTGATGTGGCTTGGGAGTTGCCCGGGGCAAGGGGTAGAAGAGCGGACTCCTTCTGCAGCGTGTTGCCAAGCACAGACAGCGCGGGTCCCAGCCCAGGGTCCCTTGCATGATCGAGATTTGTCCGGATTCATACGGTGAGGCCGAGGGCGGTCAGGGATCTGCGGCAGTCGCGGGTGGTGTAGCGGAGGGCGGCGGCGATGTTGGTGCGACCGTCCTGACGGTGGACGCTGATGGCAAGGTTGCGCAGGCCAGCCATGATGCGTGGGAGGCGACCGACGTGGATAGTGGAGTCGTCCTCGTGGAAGGTGCGGTTGCGGACGTGGTGCAGGAGATTTTCAATCTTCCAGTGCCCTCTGATCCAGGCCGCGAGCTGGGGGCCGGTCGCCGTGTCGGGCGGCAGGCTAGTGATCAACATGCACGGCCAGACCGAGACCACCGGAATCGTCAGCATCCGCGGGTCGACGCCATCCCCGCATCTGGCAGCGTCCCGATCGGCCAGCCCCTGCACGGCACAGGACTGCCGCTTCTCGATGACCGCCTCACCCCTGTGCCCGATGGCGAGGTCGGGGAAATCGTCGTTGCCGGCCCCGCCATGGCCCGCGGCTGCTTGCCCGGCATCAGGCGGACGGTGCGTCGGTGCCGGCCGGGGGGCCTGGGTGAAACGGTGTCGGGGCGCGGTCGATCAGTCGCGGAGGCGTTTTTCGACGGCTTCCACGAGGGCGTCGATTACGCCGTCGGGTGAGGGGCTGTAGTGGGGGACGGCCCAGCGGGTGATCTTTGCGTCGATGACGGTGGGCCGGCCGGAGGCGAGGGCCGTGCGGAAGGCCTCCTCGAACTCGTCGAGTGTCTCCACGCGGTAGCCGTCGGCGCCGCACGCGTGCGCGTACGCCGCGAAGTCCGGGTTCTGGAACTCGACCAGGGCGCTCTCCCGGTAGGTGGCGAGCTGGAAGAGTTTGATCAGCTTGAACTCCTCGTCGTCGAAGATGACCCAGATGACGGGGATGTCGTTCTCGACGGCGGTCATGAGCTCGAACCCGGCCAGGGAGTAGCAGCCGTCGCCGCAGCCGACGACGACGGTCCGTTCCGGGTGCGCGATCTTCAGGCCGATGGCGCCGTTGACGTGCCCGGCCATCGGCCCGAAGGAGCCGGCCTTGCGGAAGTTCTGTCCCTCCTCCAGCTCGACGTAGTAGCCGAGCCAGGCCAGATGGGCGCCCGCGTCCGCGAGGAGGACGGCGTGCGGCGGCAGCATCCGGCCGATCGACTGCGCGAGCTGACCGGGGTGGATCTTCCCGGTGAGGTGGGTGATGTGCCGGGCCTCGTAGTCCCGGCTTTTGACGTCGGCCGCCGGCACATCGCCGGGCATCTTCTTCTCCAGTGCGTCGACGAGGGCCTCCACCGCCGGGCGGGCGTCGCTCAGCAACGCGTGGTCGGGCGGGTACGCCTTGTGGAACTCCGTCTCGGAGATGTTCACGTGGATGAGGAGCTTGTCCTTGAACAGGTCCTCGCGGTAGTTGAACGTCGCGTGCTGGTTGAGGGAGTTCCCGATGCACAGCACGATGTCGGCCTCGCGGAAGGCCTTCCAGGCACTGGAGTGGCCGCTGTCCGCGAAGACGCCCACGGCGAGTGGATGTGCCTCGGACACGATGCCCTTGCCGTCCAGCGTGGTGAGCAAGGGGATCTGGAACCGCTCGATCAATCGCTTGACCTGCGGTCCCGCCCCGCTGCGGATCGCGCCGAAGCCGGCAAGGGCCACGATCCGTTTCCGCTGGGCCAGGGCGTCGGCCAGCACCGACGTGATCTCGTCCACGCGCGCCGGGTCGGGCAGGACCGGGGCGACGTCGAGCCGGATCGGCCGGAAGTTCGTGACCTCGACACCAGGGTGGGTGAGGTCCTCGGGGACGTGGATGTGCACGGGTCCGGGCCGGCCCTCGAAGGCGATGTTGACCGCTTCCTCGAGGACGTCGCAGGTGTCGTTGGCGTCGGTGAGCAGGAAGGACTTCTTGGTGGTGGCCGCGAACATCGCCCGGGAGTCGGGCGTGCGGTTCAGGCCCGACGTTTCGTTGAGCGACCCCCGTCCCTGCCACTCCCGTGACGCGTACC
Organism: Streptomyces rishiriensis; assembly: GCF_030815485.1. Taxonomy (NCBI): domain Bacteria; kingdom Bacillati; phylum Actinomycetota; class Actinomycetes; order Kitasatosporales; family Streptomycetaceae; genus Streptomyces; species Streptomyces rishiriensis. The sequence continues at coordinate 110,197 of NZ_JAUSWV010000001.1, forward strand.
CGGAGACGGCGAGGACGGTGTAGGAGTCGGACATCGCCACCGCCAGCCCGGAGAACAGGTTGAACGCGCCGGGCCCGGCGGTCGCGAAGCAGAAGCCCAGCCGGTTGGTGTACATGGCGTAGCCGCAGGCCATGAAGGACGCTGCCTGTTCGTGCCGGGCGATGATCGGCCGGATCTGCCGGGAATGTTTCAGCGCCAGCATCAGACCGGCGGCGTTCTCCCCCGCGCCGCCGAACGCCGCCCGCACGCCGACGCCTTCCAGCCCCTTGACGATGGCCTCATAGACTCTCATCGGTTTCTCCCTCATTGCGCGGCCCGTCCGCCCTGGTGGAGCCGGTCCTCGAGCGCCTCCCACATGCCGGGGACGACGCCTTCCGGTGATGTGCTGTAGTGGGGCAGCGCCCATCGGGTGATCTTGACGTCGATCACTGTCGGTCTGTTCGAGGTGAGGGCGGCCCGGAACGCGGCCTCGAACTCGTCGAGCGTCTCCACGTGGTAGCCGTCGGCACCGCAGGCCTTCGCGTACATCGCGAAGTCGGGGTTCTGGAATTCCACCAGTCCCGATTCGCCGTAGGTGGCGATCTGGTAGAGCTTGACCAGCTTGTACTCGTCGTCGTTGAAGATGACCCAGATGACGGGGATGTCGTTCTCGACGGCGGTCATCAGCTCGAAGCCGGCCATCGAGTAGCAGCCGTCACCGCACCCGACGACGACCGTCCGGTGGGGCTGGGCGAGCTTCACCCCGATCGCGCCGTTCACGTGCGCGGACATCGGCCCGAAGGTGCCCGTCTTGCGGAAGTTCTGGCCCTGCTCCAGGTCGACGTAGTAGCCGAGCCAGGCGAGGTGGGCACCGGCGTCGGCGAGGAGCACGGCGTCCTCCGGCAGCATGCGGCCGATCGCCTGCGCCAGCCGCCCCGGATGGATCGCCCCGGGAAGGTGGGGGACATGCCGGGTCTCGTGGTCCCGGCCGAGCACCTGCACGGGTCCGGCCGGAGCGGACTTCCGCTCCAGTGCCGCGCCGAGCGCCTCGACCGCGAGACGCGCGTCGGAGACGAGGGCGTGAGCGGGCCGGTAGTGCTTGCCCATCTCGCCGGCGTCGATGTTGACCTGGATGAGCGTCTTGCCGTCGAACAGGCCCTCGCGCAGGCCGAACGTCGCGTGTTGGTTGAGCGAGTTGCCGATGGCCAGGACCACGTCGGCCTCACGGAACGCCTGCCAGGCACTGGCGTGGCCGCTCTCCGAGAACACTCCGGCGGCGAGCGGGTGGGTCTCGGGGATCACGCCCTTGCCGTCCAGGGTGGTGACGACGGGGATCTGGAAGCGCTCGACGAAGCGCTGCACCGCCGCCTCGGCGTAACTGCGGATCGTGCCGAAGCCGGCCAGGAGGACGATCCGGCGCCCCTCCCGCAGGGCGTCGGCCAGCACTCCGGCGATGGTCTGGACCTGCTCCAGGTCGGGCCGCACGGGCGCCACGTCCAGCCTGACGTCGTGGTAGTTGTCCACGGTCGTGCCGCGGTGGGTGAGGTTCTGCGGGACGTGGATGTGCACCGGGCCGGGCCGGCCCTCGAAGGCGGTGTTCACGGCCTCCTCGAGGACGTCGCACGTGTCGGCGATGTCCGTGAGCAGGAAGGACTTCTTGGTCGTCGCGGCGAACATCGCCTGCGAGTCGGGGGTGCGGCCCCGCCCCGACGTGTCGTTCACCGCGCCGTGGCCGCGCCAGTCGAGGGAGACGAAACCGGTGAGGGCCAGCACCGGGTAGGAGTCGGACAGGGCGACGGCGAGGCCGGAGAAGAGGTTGAACGCGCCGGGACCGACGGTGGCGAAGCAGACCCCGAGCCGGCCCGTATACATGGCGTAGCCGCACGCCATGAACGAGGCGGCCTGCTCGTGCCGGGTCATGATCGGCCGGATCTTCCGCGACTTCTCCAGTGCCAGGGCCAGACTGGCGATGTTCTCGCCGTTGCCGCCGAACGCGGTGTCGACACCCGCGCTCTCCAGCCCCCTGACCATGGCTTCGTACACCTGCATGGCGCTCCTTCGGTGCGTGCTTCCGGGGCCCATGGTGGGTCGGCTACTCCTTCCAGCGCGCGGCGTGGGCGCGGTGGGCGTCGGTCAGGCCGTTCCGGAAGAACCGCTCGTAGTACTCGGTTTCGACGTGGTGCGTCTGCAGCCAGATGCCGGGCACGTGGATGGCGTCGGTGTGGGCCGGGAAGCGTCCGTGGGTGGCGTGGATGTACACGCAGACGTCGCGTGCGCAGTCGATCACCCGCTGGTCGTACTCGCCCGCCTCTTCGAGGTAGCGGGGCGCGTACCCGTCCTTGTAGATGCGGCTGAAGACGTCCTTGTCCTCGTAGATGCCGCCCTTGCCGAACTTGCTCTGCACCACCGCGTCCACGGCGGCTTCCATCGAGGGGTAGTTGGGCGGGCAGGCGCCTTTGATGAGGTGTTCGCCGGCGGCCCGCAGTCCCACCGGGTGGGCGCGCAGGGTCGCGTACTTCGGCAGCGGCACCTGCCAGCGCAGGAGGTCGGCGGGTTTGAAGCGCGGGGTGACGAAGTCGAAGCCGAGCATGCGGCCGTAGGTGCGGGAGAACTTCGGGTCGCCCAGCATGAGCTGGGGGTTGATCGAGGCGTGGATCCAGGCGCCGAGTCCCATGGCGTCGGCGACCAGCATCATGTTCTGCAGCAGCAGGTCGGCTTCCACCTGGGTGCGCATCGGCCCCAGGGCGCCGAGCGGCAGCTTGAGGTCGGGGTTGAGGAAGCCGTTGCGCACCCACTTGCGCACCCCGGCCGGGCGGTAGAGGTTGCGGTCGTCGACGAAGGTGGGCCGGGCTCCGTCGGGCTGGGTCAGCAGGTACATCAGCGCGTTGATGTACTGGTGGGAGAGGTCGACGACCGGCAGGAAGACCGTGGTGCCCGGGAGGTTGGACAGGAAGCGGTTGGAGTCGAGGTAGGCGGGGAAGTCGCGCATGCCCTCGGCCACGTCCAGGCGGCGGTCCAGCACCTTCACCTTCGCCCGGCCGGCCCGTTCGAGCAGTGTGTCGGGGTCGAATCCCGCCCCGGGCGACGGGGGCAGCTTCCTCAGGTAGTACGTCCCGCTGTCGTTGATCATGAAGAAGTGGGTGCCCTGGGCGTTGTCGGGGCTGCCCGCCGTACGCCCCACCATGTTCAGGTTCGGCTTGGCCATGATGGGCTTGTGGTCGCGCGGGTCCTCGAAAGGCCGGTCGGGCATGCTGAGGCCGGAGCAGCCGGTGAGGGCGATGAGCACGGCCTCCTCCAGCTCGCCCAGGGGCTGCGGCCGGTGGGGAGAGTCATAGCTCATCGACCTGGCCGCGACGGACGCGCCCCTGCTGACCCGGTGGGTGCGCCGCCGGAAGACGCTCTCCCACAGGGGCCGGGCCAGGAGGTCTTCGAGGCCGGTGTGCGTGGCTCGCTGCTGTACCGCCATGTCCTTCTCCCGGTCAGTCGTGGTCCGCGTCACCCTGATTGCGCACGGGCTGGACGGCACGCCACGGCGCGAACGCGCTGGCCGTGCGCGGCAGGAGGCTCGCCAGCTCGGGGCAGTGCCGCTGGATGACGCTGGTCATGCCACTGCGGTCGATCCAGTCCATGCCCAGCGGGGTGTAGACCTCGGGCCTGAAGTCGACGGTGAGGAAGCGGTCGCTCTGCAGACGGCGGCTGGCCATCAGGATGAAGACGCGGAAGGCGGTGTCGCTGAATCCGAAGCCGGTGGGCGGGTTCTCGGCGAAGAGGCCCACCATGGTGTCGATCTCGTCGACAGAGCGGTACACGTCCTTCAGCCGGGTGACCGTCTCCGGGTCGGAGGAGAGGTCCTCGAACCGCCGGATGCGCGGCTTGTGCAGGCCTGCCAGGAAGTCGTTGTAGCGCGGGACGCCACGGCGCCGGGTGCGCACCAGGTCGACGACCGACAGGTCGATCACCTCTCCGTCGCGCTCGAACGTCTGCAGGGAGCGGGGGAAATTGTTCAGGGTGATCGCCCCGGGATGGGCGATGCCCAGGGAGTACAGCGTGTCCGCCAGCCCGATCTTGCGGATGAGCGGCTCCGTGGCGGCGCCCTGGACGTCGTTGAACGTCAGGGTGTCGAGGCGGTGGCCGAACCGGTGGTCGACGATCTCGTAGTCGTCCGGGATGAGCGGGTGCAGCCGGTAGACGGTGGTGAACTCCTCCGTGAGGGAGTACGGCGCACCGTGGTGGTCGGGCAGAGTGCGGGGAATGCCGCCGAGGTCGTGCGCCTCGAACAGCCAGGTGCCCAGCTGGTCGAGCCAGGTCTTGGGCGGGCCCTGCCAGTTGGTCTTCAGGGCGATGTCGATCGCCTTGGTGGCGAGGATCGCCGGCGTCCACTCGACCGTGTGGATCTTGGCGATCAGCGCGGCCACGACGAGGCGTGCCGTGTGGTAAATGCGGTCCTCGTCCATGTGCGGATACTCGTCGCGCAGCGCCCGGCAGACGGCGTTGTGCTCACGGGCGAACAGGGTCGTCATCGCGCTGAGGCCGAGCCACCAGCTGTCGCGGAAGCCGGTGACCGGAAGGCCGTTGCCGAGCGGGAGGTGTCCCTCCTCCTCCAGCCGCAGTTCGGCACGGCCGTCGGGCTCACGCAGGGACTTCGCGACCGAGGCGGTGCCGCCGTAAATCTCCGAGCCGTCCCACCAGTGCGAGACGGCACTGGCGAAGGTCGGCGGCTGTCCGCCGCCGGGCTGGCACAGGACCTCGTTCTCGGCGAAGCGCATCACCTTCTCCGGCGGACCGCCGGGGATGTTGTGCCAGGTCATGCCGGGAGGCAGGGGCACCTCGACCGACTTCTCGCCGACGGGGTGGCGCTTGTGGTCGACCCAGTCGTGCACCTGGAACTGGATCCACGCGGCCGCGAGGATGTTCAGGGACGTCGCGGGAATGAACCCGTCGCGGTGCAGCAGCCTTTTGCTGACGGTGACCGGGTTGGGCGTGTCGAACAGGTCCGGCCGGTGGACCGGCGGCATGTTGCGGCCGAAGGTGGCGCCGACCGCGCCCATCGCCGGTGCGGAGAGGTCGTTCCAGGAGCCGTCGTAGCTGCGCCGGGTCCGCAGGTCCTCGTCGACCGGGACCGGTGCGGGCCGGGCTGCGGGCGGGGCCTCGTGAAGTTCGGTGTCGATGAGGTTGTGACGGCGCAGCGTCTGCCGGAACGCCATGAGATTGAGCAGCCCTGGCCCGGTGGGCAGCCGGTGCCACGGGACGATGCGGTTGACGGCGCGGAAGAGGGCTCGCAGCGGGTAGCCGAGCAGGGTGTTGCGCCGTGGTTCGACCGTGACGAAGCGCAGGCCCAGGCGGTGGGCGCTGCTCGCCTCGTACGCCGCCTTGCGTGCCCGGTTGAGGTTGCCCAGGGGGCGGAAGGCGCCGGTGGTGTTCCACGGGTTGAACGCCAGCTGGTCGATGCGTGAGCCGACGGCCCGTGCCGCGGCGGTGTCCAGCTCCTGGCGCGGGATCGTCAGAGTGGCGACCGGCACGGCGGGCGCATCCTCTTCCCGCCACTCGACGGCGCCGTCCTCGATGGGCGTGCGCCTGCCGTCCACGTAACGCTGTACGCACACGTCGAAGACGACGTCCGCCCGATGCAGCCGGCGCGCGAGTTCACGCCGCAGGTAGTCGGGGTCGGTGCGGGACGGGTCCGGGGCCTCGGGGGCGCCGGCGGCGGGGCGCAGCTGATAGCGCACCGGTCCGGCCTCGCCCCACAGGATCGCGCCACGGCTCCAGTACGTCTCCAGTGCAAGGCTCCGCACCGGACGCCGGGCCCCAGCCGAGACGTTGCGTCGCATACGCGTCGCCGTGGACCAGCCGACGGACAGGGGCAGCTTCACGAAGAACGCGAACGCCTTGCGGAGTCGGGTGTCAGCGCCTGCCATGGCCTTCGCGAAGAGGACGAACTCGCGCGCGTTGCGGGCATGCGAGACCGGGAAGCTCGTCATCAGCAGATCGTGGATCTCGTCGGGACCGACTTCGACGCGCAGCGCCGCACCCCGCAGGTCGGGGGCGTGGTCGGGCTGGCGGACACCGCCGGCGTTGGACAGCCGGACCGTGACCGGGTACTCGGCTCCGGGCCTGGCGAAACCCGAGCTAAGTTCGGCGGGCAGATCGTCGTGGAACCTCAGCCGGGCGTTCTCCACGCCGAGGACCGCCTTGGCGTGGAACGTCCGGTGGAGGGCTGCGGAGCCGCTGCGCTTCTTCGCCTTCAGCTGCACGCGCAGCAGGTCGGTTGCGAGTCGCTCGAAGATCAGGCGCTCGGCCTCCGGGCTGCCCCCGATGTACCGCTCGTACTGCTGGTTCTCGGGCATGGCTGAAACGCTCGCGGACACCGGAGGCGCTGTCGCGTGGAGCGGGCCATATGGGTGATGCCGAGCCGGTCAGCTGTCGGAGGTCAGGAAGATCGTGAGATCGGCCTCGAATCCGGGGTCCCCGACGCTGAACGTCCACTTGGTCGGCTGCGCCTCGTCGTCGGGGGTCATCTTCTGCACCCCCGAGCTCTGGTCGGCCGCGGCGGCGGCGAACTGCTCGGGGGTGACATCCGGGTTCAGATACCTTTCGCCGGTGTGGCGGTAGAGCGACGGTCCGGCGGGGGTCGGCACGTATTGCACGTAGTACTGCTTGCGGAAGACGACGTTGTCGGAGAATCCCACCCCGAAGGTGTCGCGCTCGCCGACGTAGAAGTCCAGTCGGAAGACGAGGGTCGCATCGCTCCTCGCCCCGGCCGGTTTGACCGAGGCGTCCATCCAGCCCTCCCAGATCAATCGGTCCGGGCCCGCCCAGCCCGAGGTGGCGTCGCCGGACTGCGCGAGCGGTTGGCGCAACTCCGTCGCGAGGTTGGGCAGTGGATCCGTGAAGTCGTCCTTGTGGAAGGGGCCGTAGCAGTTCTCCGCCTCGCTGCTCTGGTGGAACAGGTCGAAGTCGACGAAGCGGGGCTTGATGCTCACTCCGAAGTAGAACTCGCTTCTGCCGAAGATGTCATGGCCTCGCTTCACCTTCGCGTTGGTGAGATGGAGGCGGACGTGGTGGCTGCCGTGGAAGAAGCGCATGGCGATCTCGTATGCCTCGCGCGAGGTGACGAGGGAGTCCCGGCCGCCGTGGCACTTGTGGACGAAGGTGCGAGGCGCTCCGGGAAGCTGCGCGGACGCCTGTTTGACCAGGCCGTCGCTGCGGTTGTAGGCCAGGATGCCCTCGCTGAGGAGGGTGGAGAGCCGGTTGCCCAGGCTGGCGAACTTGTTGCCGTACGTTCCATAGTCGGTGCCGACGACGGTAAGGATTCTCTGATGGGGAAACCCGACGTCCTCGGCATTCGAGTGATGCGGGTCAAAGGCGGCGATCTCGTCCCCGGCGGCGAGCGGCAGACGCTTGACCAGTTCGGCCGGAAGATATTCGAACGCGATCCCGCGGTGCGGCGTGCCCAGGGTGACAATGCGGTGGATGAGCTCCCCGCCCGTTTTTCCTGATTTTCCCAGCTCTTTCAGTGCGGAACGCACCACCAGGCCGCCCATGCTGTGCGCCACGATGTCCACACCGGCGAATTCCTCTTCGGCGTGTTCCGTGCCGCGCTTGATGATCTCGATGAGTCGTACCAGCCCTTTTCCGAAGCACTCGAGCGTGCGGGGGAGGAGGTCGTAGTAGCGGTAGATCCACAACGTCCCCGATGCGCCCCGCCGACGGGCGAAGACGTCCTCCGCCAGAGCGGCGTCGACGACCACCGTGCCGCTCACCAGGCCTACGAGCCACTCGGGGACGTCGTCCGGAGCGGGCATGTCCTGCTTGTAGTAACCGACGACATTGGTGGCGTCCCGATAGGGATACAGTCCCGATTTGAGGCACCGGAGCACGAAGCCCTCGTAGAGGTAATTCTCGCCCCTGCGCCCCGGATAGACGGTGCCGTCGTTGAATCCTTGGTAGGCGTCACGCTGCTCGTCCTGTACATCCGGGCCTCCGAACCCGCGGATCAGGATCAGCGGGCGAGGACGGTCGGTCATGGAGATCACCCCTGGACACAGTCGTGCAATTCGGCCAGGCACCACTGTGCGGACGATCACGCCGGGGCCCGCGCAGTATCGTTTCGACCGGCGTGTCCCGGGCAGGCCGCCGGAAGCCCCCTCACCCCCCGCCGGCCGCCCGCCGCTCCCGCAGCAGGGGTCTTTGCGTGATCAGGGTCCGTCCGGAGCGCCAGGCTGGTTGGGAGCCGCGAGCCGCCTGGCGACCTCGCCCGCCCTGCGATCCGTGCGTCTTTTAGGGACAGTTAGCCGCTTGGGGGTGCGTCGCACCAGTACGCCTCGGCTCGTTCGGCCCGAGTTTTCTTCCCAGGGGTATCGCCCCTGTCCGGAATCGGGGTCCAATGGTGTGAGTCAGGCTCTTCCGCGCCCGTATCGGTCAGAAGAGGCACCCTATGAATCCATGGCTGATCTGGTTGATCGTCGCAGCCGTGTTGGCTGTGGCGGAGATCGTCACGCTTACCGCTGCGCTCGGAATGCTGAGTGTGTCCGCGCTGGTCACCGCTGGATCCGCCGCGGTCGGACTGCCCCTGCCCTTCCAGTTCCTCGTTTTCACCCTGGTCGCCATGGGCACCGTGGTGTTCCTGCGCCCTGTTGCGCTGCGCCACGTGCTCCGGCCCCAAGTGGAGCGATTCGGCATTGACGCTCTGGTCGGCAGGCCTGCCTATGTCCTCTCGGAGGTGACAGGCATCGGCGGCAGGGTCCGTATCGACGGCGAGGAATGGACGGCGCGCGCCTACGACGAGACGCTGGTTATTCCGCCTGGAAAGACCGTCGACGTCATGGAGATCAGCGGCGCCACCGCGCTCGTCTACCCCCGGGACTGAAACCATGGAAACTTCGGCGTTCCTCGTTGCCGGCCTGATTTTTGCGCTGATCGCGGTTTTCACCGTGATGCGGGCGGTTCGTATCGTGCCCCAGGCGCGCGCTCGCAATGTCGAGCGACTCGGGCGCTACCACCGGACCCTGAATCCCGGCCTCAGCCTCGTCATCCCGTACATCGACCGGGTTCATCCGGTGATCGATCTGCGGGAACAGGTCGTCTCCTTCAAGCCGCAGCCGGTCATCACCGAGGACAATCTGGTCGTCGAGATCGACACCGTCCTGTACTTCCAGGTCACCGACCCGCGAGCGGCTTTCTACGAGATCGCGAATTTCCTTCAGGCGGTCGAGCAGCTCACTGTGACCACCCTGCGCAACGTCGTGGGATCCATGGACCTGGAAAAGACGCTCACCTCACGGGACACCATCAACAGCCAGCTCCGTGGGGTGCTGGACGAGGCCACCGGCAAGTGGGGGCTGAGGGTCAACCGCGTGGAGATCAAGGCCATCGACCCGCCGCAGTCGATCAAGGACGCGATGCAGAAGCAGATGCGAGCCGAGAGGGACAAGCGGGCCGCGATTCTCGGGGCCGAGGGACAACGCCAATCGCAGATCCTCACCGCCGAGGGCGACAAGCAGGCCGCCGTCCTGCGCGCGGAGGGAAACCGTACCGCGGCGATCCTCCAGGCCGAGGGCCAGTCCCGGGCCATCGACGAGGTCTTCCAGGCCGTGCACCGCAACGACCCCGACCCCAAACTGCTGGCCTACCAGTACCTCCAGACGCTGCCCCAACTCGCGCAAGGTTCGGGCAACAACTTCTGGGTGATCCCCAGCGAGATCACCTCCGCACTCCAGGGCGTCTCCCGCGCCTTCACCGAGGTGCTGCCCCAGTCCCCGGCCACCCGCGAGAAACCCTCGGACGACAGCGCTGAGCGGGCCGCCGACGACGCGGCACAGGCCGCGGAAGCCGCCGCCGCGGCCCTCGCCGACGCGGCAAAGGCCGACCAAACCACCCCTGACGCCCTCTCGTCCCATGCCCCCGCTGACAGCGAGTGACAACGGCCGGACATGACGGGCAGCGGTGGGAGACCGCGGACCGTTCTGTCTCGTGGAAGCGGCGTCCGGTGGCGCTGTCCGTGCCAGCCGCGACCGCAGCGTCGCGGCCTCGAGCAAAAACTACCGGCACTCGACCAACCTCCAAGTGGTCATCGACGCCAACAGCCGCCTGGTGGTGGCAATCGGCCTGCCACTGCCCGGGAGCCGCAACGACTGCCGGGCCTTCACCGAGTCCGGCGTCGACCGGGCCTGCCGTGGAGCCCCCACCATCGCCGACGGCGGATATCAGGGCACCGGCCTGCTCATCCCGCACCGCAAACGGCGAGGCCAGACGCACCTCAGCCCACAGCAGGAAGCGGAGAACGCCGTCCACCGCCGGGCGAGAGCCCGGGTGGAACACGCCCTGTCGCGGCTGAAGATCTGGAAGATCCTGCGCGACTGCCGGCTCAAGGGCAACGGCGTTCACCAAGCCATGCTCGGCATCGCCCGACTCCACAACCTGGCCCTCACCGGGTAACTCACGTTCCATACGGGACAACCTCTAGGTCCTGTCTGATAATTGATCTTGTGGTGGGTCGTGGTGAGCTGACGGATGCGGCGTGGGAGCGGATGGCGCCGCTGTTGCCGGGTGTTGACGGGCGGGGTCGTCCGTGGCGGGATCACCGGCAGGTGATCAACGGGGTGTTGTGGCGGTTGCGGACGGGTGCTCCGTGGCGTGACCTGCCGGAACGCTTTGGGCCGTGGCAGACGGCGTATGAGCGGTTCGCCCGGTGGGAGGCGGACGGGACCTGGGCCCGCCTGCTCGAGGAGGTCCAGGTCCGCGACGACTCGGTCGGGGCGGTGGAGTGGACCGTGTCGGTCGACTCCACGATCAACCGTGCCCACCAGCACGCCGCTGGCGCCCGCAAAAAGGGGCGGCGTCGAGGGACGAACTGGAAGATCCGGAACGCGCGGCGGATTGTCAGGCGCTCGGCCGGTCCCGCGGCGGGCTGACCACGAAGGTCCACCTCGCCTGTGACGGCCGGGGCCTGCCCCTGGCCGTCTTCGTCACGCCGGGCAACGTCAACGACTCCACTGCCTTCGACGCGGTCCTGGACGCGGTGAGAGTGCCCCGGACCGGCGTCGGTCGGCCGCGCCGCAGGCCCGACGCGGTCATCGCCGACAAAGCGTATTCGTCACGGGCGATCCGCCAGACGCTGCGGCGCCGCGGCATCCGGGCGGTGATCCCGGAGAGAGCGGACCAGAAAGCCAACCGGATACGGCGCGGCCGGGCCGGCGGCAGACCACCGGCCTTCGACCGCGATCTCTACAAGGCCCGCAACGTCGTCGAACGCTGCTTCAACCGGCTCAAGCAGTTCCGCGCCATCGCGACCCGCTTCGACAAACTCGCCGCCCGCTACCGGACCGGACTCCACCTCGCGGCACTCATCCTCTGGCTCCGCGAACCCCAACAAGATCATTTGTCAGACAGGTCCTAGGGCCCGGATTCAAGGGGATCCGTATGGATGGCTGACCAGAGCCGCGCAAGGCCGTTGGTCGGAGCGCGTGTGCACCTCTCCGCGGAAGCAGGCCAGGCCGACGCCGGTGGCTGTTCATCCTGGCGAGGTGCCCTGCCCAAACTTGCCACCGGCGGGCGACTCAGCTCGGATCCACCGGCTTGATGTCTGTGGACAGTTTCTCGGGGAACGAAGAAGTACCTTGTGGCGTGCGATGAGGGGGTGTCTCGAGGACCACATCAGGCACGATCAGCAAGGCACTTACGAGATGCAATCTTCCCATGCTGCGACGGCCCGTGCGTTGATCATCCGGATGCCGAGCTTCACGTTCCTTCGCCCAGGACGGCACCAGCCCCCAGCGCAGCGACCGCAGCTCCCGCAGGACTCCTGTGCGTTCGTCGCTGTCGCGGGGTGCTCGCTCGAGGACGGCCCACACGTTGTCGGTGGGGGCGACGTTCTAGCTCGGTGCGAGCGTCTCATCGGTCAGACGGGCAGCAGCTGCCACTGCCGCTCCCGGTGGTCGCCCTCACGGCGGCGTCCGACGGCATGAACAAGGCGAGTGAGACGGTGACGGGCCGCGACGACCGTGATGCCCAGCGCCAGCTGTGCGTTGAGCGAGGTCGCCCGGGAGGAAGCTCCGTGGATCGCGTTGCTGAACAGGCTGGTGCTCTTGTCGTCGTATGCGTCCTACTCGACGACCTCCTCGAAGTCATCCACACCCGGCCGCGCATCGGCTTTGTCGGTCTTCACCGAAAGAGTCCCGCGCTGTTCTTCGCGGAACCGAAACCGACGAGCTGGGCCGGGCGCAGCGCCGGTGGGCGGGGGTGATGCGGGCGGCGGGGGCGGCCGGTGTGGCGCCGAGTGAGGTGTTCGCGCTGGCGCGTGCGGTGGTGTGCGGATGGTGGGAACAGGAGGAATTCTGGGCGCGGGATACGGTGTGGGGGCCGCGTCTGGAGCAGGTGATGGCGGCCACGCGCGGGCGCGGTGCCGGCCCGGCGGGCTGGGGCGAGCGGCAGTGGCGGCTGCTGGTCAGGGATGCGGTGGTCTTCCCCGACGTCGTCGCGGTGGCCTGGGCCCTGGTTGATCCGGGGCTGCGGGAACGGGCCGGCAGCAGGGCGGGCGGGTTGTTGCGTGACCGGGCAGGCGCGGAAGCCTTCACGGCCGCGCTGGGCGGGCGGCTGGGGCGGCCCTGGCTGGCCGAGGTGGAAGCGGCCGGTCCCGCGGGGCCGTTGACCCGGTGGGTGTCGGTGATGGCCCGTGAGCGGCGCCGGCCCGATGGGGCGCCGCCGCTGCGCGGGGCGCAGGGGGTGTGGTGGGTACGCGGCCCGCACCGGCCGCTCGAGGTGGGGGCGGGCCTGCGCCTGGCGGCCCGGTCCCCGCAGAGCGGGACGAGCGGGGTGCCGCAGACCGCCGCAGGCGGGGATGCGGGTGCGGCCGGGCATGCGATGGCGGTGGCGTGGGAGGAGCGCAGCACAGAGCCAGCGGCGCTGGCGGTGCCGCGGCGGGCCTGGCACGGCCAGGGGCTGACGCGGTGGCATGCGCAGCTGTTCGCCGAGGGCCTCGAGCATGCCCGCCGTCACGCGCAGCGGTCCGGGCATCCGGCCCTCGCGCACACCGAGCGAGGGATCGTTCAGGGCTTCGACCTGGGACGGTGGCTGGCCAAACGCCGTGCGGACGTTTCACGCCGTCCTGTTCACCGTCCGCTGCACCGTGACCGTCACCGTCGCGATGGTGTCGTTCCTCCTGATCGAACTTCCCATCCAGCACGGCGCTCCGCGATTGCTCCGCCGACCGCTTCCGGCGCTGGTGACAACCGGCCTTGGCCTGGCAGCGGTGGCGACCGCGGCGGTGGTCGCTCTCCCGGCAGGGGCGGGACTCGGTCCCTCCACGGCCACGGCACGGCAGGAGACGACGACCGCGCCCACGGACCCCTACGACTCCACCGGTCAGGCTCCACATTCCGCCACGCGCCGGCACCACAAGCCGGGAACACCCGTGTCGGCCGTGATCGCGGGCGACTCCATCGCCTGGAGCCTGCTGCACTACCTGCCCCCCACTCCAGGCGTCGCCATCCACGACGTCACCCGACAGGGTTGCGGGTTGGCGCTGGGCAGTCCCTACCGCTACTTCGGAACCCTCCACAACGTGTCGCGGCGGTGCGAGCAGTGGCCGAGCGACCTCCGCCAGGCGATCGACCGCCACGATCCTGACGTCGTTGTGATCCTCTTCGGCCGCTGGGAGACCATGGACCGCGTGCGCGACGAACAGTGGACCCATATCGGGGTGAAGGCGTTCGACCAGTAACTGCCCGCGCAACTCAACCGGGCAGTGGACATCGGCGCTGCGCGCGGTGCCCGCGTCCTGCTGGCCACGGAGCCTTGCAACCATCGCGGAGAACGCCTCGACGGCGGCCTGTGGCCGGAGGACCAACCCAGCCGTGTCGACCGTTGGAACCAGTTGCTCCGCGAGGTCGCCGCCCGCCACCGTGGCACGGTCGCCACCCTGGACCTGGCCCGTCGCCTGTGCCCGGGCGGAGCTTTCACCTGGCAGGTTGACGACGTGCAGGTCCGCAGCGACGGTGTCCACCTGACCCCGCAGGGATCACGCTGGCTGGAACCGTGGCTGGCTCTCCAACTGAAGGCCGCCGCCAACTGAACCACGTGGCGGGCATTGCTGCTCGGGTCTGTCCGGCCGCTGGGCGGAGAGGTCCTTTCTGAAAGACGGCCGCGCGCCGGCACCGTGGCTTCAGTACCCCGATGCGCGCCGCGCTCGACGAACACGCTTCGTGGACTTGCCGCCCGGCCCGGCGTGTGGTTCGCCGTCTGGTTCAGCGCGTTCCTCGGCGCCAGTCTCCAGATAGCCGGGATCATCGCTGGCGACCCGTCCGACGAAGGTCTCGACCGAGGCCGGCGCGGAACTGCGGGACAAGGCCCGCAGCGTCCCGGTGGCCATCGGCGAGGCCATGGGCCTGCCCCCCGAGCAACACACGACCTCCCAACAGCTGCTCCGCCTGCTCACCGCGAACGTCACCTGCAAGTGATCCCCAGCCGGCGGGTCAGTGCCCGGTGTCGCCGGAAGCGGGAGGGCGGTTGATCCAGCGGAGGTCTCGCCGATCGGCCAGGCCTGTACGAGGCGGGCGTGGCGCTCAACGACTGGGCGGACCGCGAGGAGGACGCCGCCGCCGAGCGCCCGCACCGCCCGCTGCCCTCCGGCAGGATCGCCCCCGCGCAGGCACTGGCGCCGCGGTCGCTCTGACCGCCGCCGCGGCGGGCAGCAGCGCCCGGCGCACCGCTTGCAGCCGGGGCGGACGGACCCCCTGTCGGAGATCAGGGTGCCGCGTTCGGCGGCGGCGGCGTCCACCACAATCCGTACCGGCTCGGCACCGTGGGCAGCCAGCGCCCGCTCGGCGAGCAGCGTCAGCGTGTCCTCGTCGTAGCCCTACGGAACCACCACCGGCCACCTGCCGACGGCGGCGTGCCTGCGCGGCGCGTCGCCAGGTCACCCAGTAGCGTCAGGAGTCGACGACCGAGTCCTCCTGCCAGCGCTCGCGCCAGGAGAGCAGCGCGGGCAGCACCGTGTCCAGGGCGCCCGCGTCGAGCCCCAGGGCCCGCGAGAGCACCGGCAAACCGGCGTGGTCCACCACCGTGCAGAACGTGGTGTCGCCGTCCGGGACGCGCCGGGCCGGCGGCTCGACCCAGGGCCGGCGCCGCTGGAGGCCGTAGGGTTACGGCACGACCGGCCCGACCGACCTGCGGCTCGACGGTGTCGGCGCTGGACCACATGCACCTCGACCCGCTCGTCCCCGTCTGGCCGCCCGGAGCGTGGTGGGGCACTCCTATGGTGAGGTCGCGGCGTCCCAAGTGGCCGGCGGGCTGTCTCTGCAGGACGGCACCCGGGTCGTGGCTATGCGCAGCGGGCTGTGGTGGCGGCTGGCCGAGCAGGGCGCGATGCCGTCGGTGATGGCGCCCGCCGAGCGCGGCGAGCGGCGCGAGGCTCGTCGAGGTCGTGGTTATCGACATGGGAGCGGTGGTTATGAAGGCCGTCGCCACGCCGGTGACGAACCGGGCCACGACCAGCATCCAGCCGTCGGTCGCGAAGCCGCCCAGCATGGAGAAGACCAGGAAATCGCCAGCCAGGTGAGGAACATCCGCCGCTTGCCCGGAATTCTAGCGTTCGGGCCGATCAGCACTCAGACTCAGGATGACCGGCAGCACGCGCCAGGCGAGGCGCCCGCTTGGCCGAGTCCCGCCCCCCAGATTTGCTTACGGCAGCACCGGTCCCGTTCTCGGATCCCCTATGAGCAGTGCGGTGCCACGCCCCAGGCCGCCACCGGCGCCGGGTCAAGGAAGCGTGTCGGGGCGCTCAGCGGCCCAAGTGGCGTATCACGGCATGCAGGTGAGGGCGGACGCTGGTGGAATCTGCTGTGTCCCTAACCTCCACTTCTTGGAGATACATCATGCTGTCCTTCCGTACGACCTTCGCGGGCGTTGCTCTTGCTGCTGCCGCGGTGATGGCCGGTCCCGGCATCGCCTCGGCCAACGACCACTCCGAGCGGGGCGAAGGGCCCGCGCCCTACGGGCAGTGCAACGACTTCACCACGCAGCTCGGAGCGGTGAATGTCAACCAGGGCCCGGTCTGCATCAACTTCGGCCCTCTCGACGAAGCAGGTGAGAACAAGGGCGGTGGCGACGACACGAACTTCGACTGCAACGCCGCCGTCACCCAGGTCGGCCTGGTCAACGTCAACGAGGGCCCGGTCTGCGTCGACTTCTGAACCGCACCCTGAAGAGCGGGCTGCCGCCAACCGTTGTTGACACACTCGTCTCTGCATGTCGACAACGGTTGGGGCAGCCGCATGTGGCCGAGGCCGATGAAGACCGGCATGCCAAGGTCCACCAGTTGCGGCCGACCATCGGCCGGAGCTGTTTGCAGCTTTTGAGCTTGGACCTTGCAGCGTCGGGCCGGGCCGGCTGCTGGGCGGGCCCGGCCGGGCGGTTGGCGGGTCAGACGTTGACGCCGAAGTCGGCGACGATGCCGGCCAGTCCGAAAGCGTAGCCTTGTCCGACAGCGCGGAACTTCCGCTCGACGCCGTTTGGGTAGACCTCGCCGAAGACCATCGTGGTTTCGGTTGAGGCGTCCTCGGACAGGTCATAGCGGCGATCTAGAGGCTGTCTCCTTGAAGTGGCGGTGAGCTGGTGTCACCGGCACGGGGGTGAAGCAGCTCGTGGGTGCACCACGAGAACGACCAGCACGCGGAAGCGCGACTCTGCGGCAGCGCCGAGTCTCGTCCGGCCAGTTACTCTCGATCAGCCGTGTGTCGACCCATCGAGCGTGGACGAGTCGGAGTGCTCGATTTGGTGTCGAGTTCGAGGACGAAAAGCCTGATCGCACCTACCTGACCCACGACGCATCCGAGTTCTGGTTGCCGATCATTGAGTTCGCCCGGGACGTCGGGAAAGAGACCCTGATCGCAACGCTGACTGGCTTGGTCTCCTCCTACGCGACGATAAAAATCCTCAGGAGGGGCGATTCGTCCGGCGAAGAGGTGACTGTTCCGTCCCCCGTTCTGCAAAGCAGCGTGGCTGAGGCCGGTGGGGGTGAGGCATATGCGTGCGTGCTCGGTCGGCGCACTCGCCATCCTGGCTGACTGTCGTCCGCTGAGGTTTGTGCCACTGCCGTGCCAGATGCAGGAGTCAGCCACGGTCAACGGGGGTGTCCTGCGGTCAAGTTTCCAGCCTTTCAGCAGGTGTCGAAGCCGCAGATCACCGGCACGATCCACCAGCCGCTGTCCTAAAGCGGGTGTCGCAGGTTCGAATCCCTGCCGGGGCGCCAGAAAAAGGCCCCTAGAAACCGCCATCATGGTCCGGGGCCCTTGACACTTCCGACATCAACGCAGGCGGTCACGCACAACTAGGCCGCTCTTCCTGAGCAGCCGATCCATGTGGCCCACAATCTCCGTCACGACTCCGCGGACGACTGCGGCCGGGCTTCATTTCAGGAGTTCCTGCACCATTTTCTGCGTTCGTCCGCTCGGTGAGTGGTCAAGGCCGTACGCGGCGGTCTGTTGTTGCGGTTCAGCGGGCGCGGGTCTGCTGTCGACCTTGTCTTCCGGGCTGACTTTGGCTACAAGGTACGGCCCGATCCAAGACTTCTTCGGCTCTTCAAGAACCCACCAGAGGGTGACGCACGGACCGCCAGCGTCACCCTTCCGTTCGTGACGTCGGCCTTCCCCAGCTCAACTGCGGTGGAGACGGATGCTGGAGTGCTGTACGGCTGGTAGATCTGCACGTATCCGAAATTTGCGGCTGCGGCCAGAGTGGTAATGAGCGCTCCGACAGCAAGCGATTTAGGCTTGGGGAGGTCGACAGTCTGACGCTGGGTGTAGAGAAAAGCGACGGACAAGAGTGACGCAATGCCCAGAAACAGCCAGACCCACACACAGCGCGTGTAACTCCAGTTCTCGGCCTGCATAGAGAGCAATGTGAAGTTGACAAGCATAGACACAACCATGGCGACTACCACCGTAATTCCGGCGTACCCCGCAAGTCTGGCACCGGTGGCAAGGTGGTGACAGTATGCAGCGAGCGCCGCCAACTCGATCAACGCCACCAACAGCAGGAGAGCTCCGTTCAGGCGGCCGGCATAGGTGAGGGCGCCATTGACATCCTCGGAACCGAGCCAGATGAATTCAGCGGCGGTGAAAAACAGGGTCGCTATCAGAACCGCGGTCAGTGCTCTTCTCAGCATCATGCCTTCCATAAGAACGGCTGTCGGGTGGCGCACGCTCCTTGTGCTCGCCCATCTGCATGAACTCCTGTGCAAGCTCCGATGTTCGACCACTCGGATTACCGGCCTCGTCCGGGCCATCCTCTGCCTCCATCTGGCAGGCCAGCTCAGACTGAGGATGGAAAAGGCTCCGTACCCATGCTTGCCGGAAATGACTACTTGATCCGCTTGACAGCGCGCGAGGTCTTGGCCCGGCCGAATCCTGTGCCAACCACAGCAGGGCTCCGCGGGTGGGCTGTTCTTTACCCTGCACGTACGGATGCGCTGGACTCGTCTCGACCCTTCGTTGGGTGCAGCATTATTGCAACGCGCCACCGGGCCCAGATCGGGCGAAACCTGGTCGCCGAATGCGATACACGCCAAGGGTGTGATCCGCGCACACAAGGGAGATTCGACTGTCTTTTTTAGTGGGTAGCCGTTGGACCATCAAACGAAGCTCTGTAGGGACCGAGACCATCGAAATCACCGGTAGTCAAGGTGAGACCTTCACTGCGAAGTATGTCAGCACTACCGACCCGAGCACGTTCTCGGGTGAAGTAGGCAGTCGGCAACATGAGGTAATCACCCTCAAGCAGCACAACGTGGGTCCAAAGTATGTCGCATTCCACAGCGGACTGCGAGAGGCGTCGAGTGGTACCTACACGGGAAGTTGGTACGACGTAGCGGGCAACAAGGGAGACTTCAGCCTGGTCAAACAGTAGGCCTGCTACCACCGCAGCCCGTCGTCGAGGACGACCTCATGGGGCCGCGCCCGTACCCGATCGCGGCCCCATTGGGCGAAACGCCGGTAGACCGTTTGCCAGCACAGACCGAACACAGAAGGCAGCTGCCTCAAGGTGCAGCCGGACGCGACGACGAACACAATCGCCGCTAAAGCCTCGCGGACGCCGACCCCCGCCCTGCGGACGCTTCGCTATCTGGCCTGGCCGTCGCACCAGTCGAGAGCAGCAGCCGGAGCGGGCTCGCATCGAACTGTATCGCGGGGCTCAGCCAGCCGTGGACTATCCGTGGACTAGGGTCCGTCTTCAAAAGATCGTTCGATGGTGGATCATGTTTTCGTGATCCGTCGCCATGAACTGACCGATTCGAGTGGGAGTTGCTGGCTCCGCTGATACCGAGTGCTGGCAGGGGCCGGTCTCGGGCGGAGGAGCGGCGGGTGATCAACGGGATAGTCTACAAGATCCGGACCGGGGTTTCCTGGCGTGACCTGCCGGAACGTTACGGCCCGTGGAAGACGGTCTACACCCGCTTCCGCCGCTATGCCATCGACGGCGTGTTCACCCGGGCCCTCCAACAAGTCCAGTCCCGGGCGGATGCCGCCGGTGACATCGATTGGCTGGTCCAGATCGACTCCACCATCGTCCGTGCCCACCAGCACGCCGCCGCCACCGGCCGAAAAGGGGGAAACACCGGACGGACGAACCGGACGATCACGCCCTCGGCCGATCCCGAGGAGGCCTGACCACCCAAATCCACCTCGCCTGCGACGGCCGCGGCCGGCCCCTGGCCGTCCTGTTGACCCCGGGGCAACGGCACGACGGCGTCTGCGCGAGGCCTCTGCTCGAACGCATCCGAGTGCCCCGATGCGCCAGCACGGCCGTTCATGCATGAGCATCTAGTCTGCCGGGCGGTGTCCAGCGGCGGAAGGACACGATCGGCCGCTGGGCGCGGGCCTAGACGCGGGTGCGTACGATGCGAAGCGCCCTGTCCCCGGCAGCTGCAATGCCGGGGACAGGGCGCCTCTTGGTGTGAGGGTCAGGCGGTGACGCGCTCGATCTCGACGGCGAGGACGCCCAGAGCCTCCTTCTCGGGGCCGTAGATGCGTCGGATGTTCGTCAGCTGCTGCTCGCGCGGGGAGTCGGGGTTGACGTTCTCCGGGCCCTCGGTGTCGAGCATCTCCTCGAACGAGGCGTAGCGGGCGACGCGGACGACGCGGACCAGGCATTCGTCCTGTCCGCAGGCGAACTTGATGTGCTGGCCGGCGGTCAGGTTGCGCAGGTTGGCGTACTGGACGCGGACCTCGATCGTTTTGCGGCCGGAGGCCACGAGGTCGAAGTAGCGGCGGTAGAGGTTCATGTGCCGGGCGCGGGGCTGGGCTGGGGCTGCGGTGTGGCGGGTCATGAGGCGGTCGATCTCCTGGGTGGTGTAGGAGCGGTAGAAGTGCTTGGGGTCGGCGAGCATGACGCCGACCAGCCAGACCATGGCGTCGACGTAGTCGTCGACGCTGCCGTCCCAGGCGGTGGCGTCGAGCATCCACGGCCTGGCGCCGGGCGGGGGTGGCACGGTGCCCTCGCGGATCAGCGTTTTCGACAGCTTGGCGCCGGTGTCGGTGAGCACCATCGGGGTGAAGATGCGCGGCGGGGCGCCGGGGCCGGGCAGGGCGGCGAAGGCTTCGTCGACGAGCTGGCAGCCGTAGGCCCAGTCGCCGCCCTTGACCATGAGTTGAGGGTGCGCGGCGGTGAGGGCAGGCGTTCTTTGACGAGGTTGCGGTAGAGGGTGGCGAGGTCGAGGTACGGCTCGGGTCGGTCGGGGGTGACCAGGACCTCGTAGGGGCCGTGGTCGGTGCACACGGCTTTGAACACGGCGCCGCCGGAGCCGTGGATGTCCAACCGGGTGCGTTCGGCGCGTTTTTCGGCCCAGCCGCAGGTGGGGCAGGGCAGCCGGACGTGGACGATGCCGTGGGAGGGGGCCAGGGCCCAGCGGATCTGCTCGAGGCGCTCGAGCGTGGCGAGGAAGCCGAGCCGGTAGGCGGGGTCGGCCTGCTGCTGGGTGTAGGTGTGGACTTCGTAGTCGATGCCGGTGGCGTCGGCGAGGCTGTCGAAGAAGCCGCGGTAGTACTTGCCGATCATGTCGGCGACGCCTTCCGCGCCCAGGGCGTGGAAGTAGGTGATCTGGTAGGCGTGGTGGGTCTCGGGGTCCAGGCGGATCTCGTGCGGGGCGTTGTCCAGGGCGCCGAAGCGCACGGTGGCGTCGATCCCGAAGTTCCTGCGCACGGCCCGGGCGAGGAGGAACGCGGCGGTCTGCACCAGTGAGGTCCCCAGGTGCGGGGCGCCGTTGATCTGGGTGCCGACGCTGAAGATGACGTTCTCCGGCTTGGTGGCCTGGATCCTGGGGCGGATCAGGTCGACCGCGCGGGCCATGCAGTTGGCGGTGACGTTGTTGGGTGAGACGAGTAACGGCGTTGTCATCGTTCTTCCCCCAGAGGGTGAGGTCAGGTGTTTGAGGTGGCGGGCGGTGCGGAGATCTGGGCGAGGATGAAGTCGACGCGCGCCGGGGCGGAGTCGACGGGTACGAAGATCGGCCGGTAGCCGGCGTCGTAGTAGCCCTGGATGATCAGCTGGTGGACCCGGGCGATCTCGCGTTCGCGGGCCCACACCGTGTCGTCGGCGGTGGTGAAGTCGTCCAGGGCGTCCAGGACGAACACGGTGTCGTAGCGGTAGGTGCGCGCGGCCTCCTCCAGCTCGGGGTAGGGGCCAAGGCCGAAGAAGGCGTCCCAGCCGTAGCCGTCGGGGATGCCCCGGTTGTAGAACCGGTCGCCGGCCTTGTGGGCGCAGTACTCGGTGATGAAGCCCTCTAGGACCTCGCGTGAGTAGTCGCGGCGGTCGCTGACCTGAAGGTGGCGGCCGAGCCGGTCACGGTGCTTGCGGTAGATCTCGCGGGCGATCTCACCGGTGGAGGCGGGCAGACGGCGCTCGTGGAGCTCGTCGAAGACCGCCTCCTTCCCCGATGAGGGGCCGCCGGTGATGACGAAGCGGCGGGGCGGATGTGGTGTGCTCACGCGGTTCTCCTCGAGGTGGTGTCGGTCAGCTGCTCGGTCAGAGCGCGGTGCCAGGCGTCGCGGATCCGCGCGCCGTCGCCGGACTCACCGAGCTGGGCGATGAAGTCCTGCAGATCGGCCATCACGGGAAGGCGGGACAGCAGCGCCAGGTCGGTCGGGGGCAGCTGGGGAAGGGGCCCGGCCAGCTTCTCCAGGTCGGCCGGCGCGACCGGAGCGGGGTCGGCGGGCAGCAGGACCGGCCCGTAGGCGGCGCGGTAGCGGGCGATGGCCATCCGCAGCGCGGCGTACCGCCACAGCACCTCATCCGCGCTCTCCAGCGGTACGGCGGTGTCCATGCTGGCCAGCCGTGCCGTTCTCAGCAGCGCGGCACGCAGCGCGTACAGGCGGGACCACAACTCGCACAGTGCTTCCTCGTGTTCGGCGACCTCCCAGGCGAACACGTCCGGCGGCAGCCGCAGCGATCCCGCGTCGGGCGACAGGCGGGGAGCGGCCGCGTGGGCGGCCGTGAAGGCCTGGGCGTCGGCCAGCAGTTGTTCGGCGAGCAGGCTGCAGATGCGGGGTTCGATGTGCTTGCGGAAGTGGTGCACCTCGTAGCCGGAGGCCGTGGCGGCCTCCGCCCGGCGAGCTGTCAGCGTCATGCCCGTCGTGGCGGGGACGGCACCGAACAGCAGCCGGGCGGCCGGGGCGAGGGGGGCGTGCGGCAGGCGGGCCAGCTGCCCGCGGAGCACCCCGTCCAGGGCGTGGGCTCGCACGGCCAGATCGTTCGAACCGTGAGCCCGCGCCACGACGCCGGGCAGGTCCAGCAGCTCACCGCCGACGACGGCAGAATCGAGCGGCAGTCCCCGGCGCAACAGGCGCCGCAGCGCGGCCGCCAGCGTCTCGGCATCGGTGGGCATGAGACCTCCCTTCAAGGGGTCTACCCACAAAATACCCACTCTGATGCCCAAAAAATACCCACATGCTTAGGAAGGCATGAAGCGGACTCTCACGCCCTCACAGATCACCGCGTCTACCTGAGCAACGGGGTATGAGGCTCACAACTGGCCGGCCTGCCTCGCCGGCTCCATTCACGGACGCGGGAGAGCCGGGATGGGCCCGCCGGGAATGGAGACCCCTGCGGCGCATGGCCTGGTCGCGGCCGCGGCACCGGGCGGTGCAGAACTGTTGCGCGGACGAGGGTGGACTCGGGCAGCGGCTGGGCGCAGGTGTGGCAGTGGCCGGCCTCGATGACCGGGCCAGCTTCTGGAGCAGCCGCCGGACGCGCGAGCCCGGCCGGGCCGGACGGTGCCTGACTGCCCGGCCCGGCGGCCGCCGGGCATGCTGCGCGTTGCGAGGGAAGGGGAGTCCGACCCTCTGCGGATACGCGTTGAGGCCCCGCACCGGTGCGGCAGTGCAGTACGGGGCCTCAGGAGCACCCGGCGGTCAGGCCCGCGAGGCGGTTTAGTGCCGCGTCTCCCACCACAGGAGCAGCAGTGTCACGGCCCCCGCTGCCGAGTTTGTACGCGGCGCCGTGCAGGAACTGACCGGGGACGTTTCGCCCCTGTTGACCCGTCCATTTGCCCAGGTGGCGGATGGTTTCGACGCATCGTTTGCCCCAGCGGGACGGGTGCTTGGGCTGGCGTTTCGCGTTACTCTCGTCCATACGGAGTTCCTCTCGTTAACGGCGTGCTGGAACACCGCGCAAGGAGCCCTCCCAACTCAGAGCCTAGGTCCTGTCTGATAATTGATCTTGTGATGGGTCGTGGTGAGCTGACGGATGCGGCGTGGGAGCGGATGGCGCCGCTGTTGCCGGGTGTTGACGGGCGGGGTCGTCCGTGGCGGGATCACCGGCAGGTGATCAACGGGGTGTTGTGGCGGTTGCGGACGGGTGCTCCGTGGCGTGACCTGCCGGAACGCTTCGGGCCGTGGCAGACGGTCTATGAGCGGTTCGCCCGGTGGGAGGCGGACGGGACCTGGGCCCGCCTGCTCGAGGAGGTCCAGGTCCGCAACGACTCGGCCGGGGCGGTGGAGTGGACCGTGTCGGTCGACTCCACGATCAACCGTGCCCACCAGCACGCCGCCGGCGCCCGCAAAAAGGGGCGGCGTCGAGGGACGAACTGGAAGATCCGGAACGCGCGGCGGGTCGTCAGGCGCTCGGCCGGTCCCGCGGCGGGCTGACCACGAAGGTCCACCTCGCCTGTGACGGCCGGGGCCTGCCCCTGGCCGTCCTCGTCACGCCGGGCAACGTCAACGACTCCACCGCCTTCGACGCGGTCCTGGACGCGGTGAGAGTGCCCCGGACCGGCGTCGGTCGGTCGCGCCGCAGGCCCGACGCGGCCATCGCCGACAAAGCGTATTCGTCACGGGCGATCCGCCAGACGCTGCGGCGCCGCGGCATCCGGGCGGTGATCCCGGAGAGAGCGGACCAGAAGGCCAACCGGATACGGCGCGGCCGGGCCGGCGGCAGACCACCGGCCTTCGACCGCGATCTCTACAGTGTGGCGATCACTGGGTTCCCCTGCTGTGGTTTTCCGAGCCGCCGAAGCCATGTTCGAAGCCCCTGAGCATGGGGTCGAGTTCCGCTGCCGCGCTGCACAGGGAGCACAGCCGGGTCCCGGGGTGCTCTGCGGCGTCCAGCGCCTGGTCCAGTGTCAGCTTCGGTGCTCCGGTGGGTGCTTCGTCGCAGTCGACGGCATGGATGACGCCCCGGCCGGGACCGCGGTTGCCGTTCAGCTTCTGCAGGACCCAGCCCGAGGGCCGGCGTTCCCCGAGGATCTGCTGCTCCGTCGACGGGGGCGGCAGCCGGGTAGTGGGGACGTCGTCGTACGAGACGCCGGGCGCCTCCCGCGCGCCGCTCGATGAGGTTGGCTCAGGCGAGCTCGACACCACACGGTGCCGGCCGAGTCGTGGTCCACCTGTTTCTCTCGTCTCAGCAGGCCGTGCGCTGGCGATCGTCGATATGTCTCCTCGGCGCCGACCAGGGCGACGGGGCCGCCGCCCTTCCGGCAAGCCGGTCATCGGCTCGACCGGCCCTGACTCGGCACGCTGGCCGTGGCCGCGGTGGGGTTGATCTCGGGCGGCGGTTGGCGGGCGAGAGCGGTGGCGGTCAGGGCGGTGACCGCCATCGCGGCGATGCCGACCAGTGCTGCGGTGGTGTAGGCGTGGTCGTTCGGGAAGAGATGACCGGTGTCGGTGCCGGTGGCCAGGACCAGGCCGCCTATCGCGCTGCCCAGGGAGTACCCGACGCTGCGGACGACGTAGTTGAAGCTCATCGCGCTCGACGTCTCGCTCTTGGGCGTGACGGCCAGGATGACGCCGGGCATGGCGGCTGAGAAGCTGCCGACGCCGAAGCCCAGCACACCCATCGCGACGAGCAGTTCGGCCAGGTTCGACCGGGCCGCGGCGAAGAGGACGAACCCGCCGCCGACGATGACGGCGCTGCCGGCCAGGAGCAGGGGTGCGTCGATCAGCGTCCGAACCCGGGGCGTGAGTTTGCCGGCGACGAACCCCAGCACCGAGAACGGGACGAGGACCAGCCCGGCGGCGAAGGTGGTCAGCCCGAAGCCGTAGCCGGCGCTGTGCGGCGTCTGCGCGTACCGCGTGATGAGCGTGAGCAGGAGGTACATGCCGCTCCCGCCGACGAACATGGCGATGTTCGCTCCGGCGACCGCCGGGTGCCGTACCGCCCGGACATCGACCAGGGGCGCCTTGCTGCGCAGCTCGGAGGCGATCCAGACGCACAGCAGGAGCACGGCGACGACGGCGAGGATCACCGCCACGGCGAGGTGACGGCTCCACAGGCTCCGCTGGCCGGCCAGGAACAGGACGAGGAACAGTCCACCCGCGAGGACGAGCGCGCCCGCCACGTTCACGTGAGCGGAGCGGCCTTCGGGAGCCGCGGGTATGGAACGCCACGCGGTCAGGAAGGCGACAGCGGTGACGAACAGACCGAAGCCGTAGGCGGCCCGTACGCCGCCGATCTCGGCGAGCAGTGCGGTGAGCGGGTAGCCGACGCCGGCGCCGATGATCGAGACCACCGAGATCAGGGCGATCGTCGCCGTGCTGCGCTCCTCGGGAAGATGGTCCCGGGCCACGCCCATCATCAGCGCCGTCAGACCGAGCCCGACGCCTTGGGCCGCCCTGCCGATGAGCAGCCCCGCGAACGGCAGCGGCAGCACGGTCAGCGCACTGCCGACGACGACGATCGCCAGCGTGGCGAGGATCGTGGCCCGTCGGTGCGGTCCGGCTCCGAGCCGGCCGAGGACGGGCGTGGCGACGGCGCCGCTCAGCAGTGCGACGGTCAGCGTCCACTGCGCGCTGTCGAGCGAGACGTGGAACGTGGTCGCCACACTGGTGATCAGCGGCGTCCCGAGGCTGGCGACCGCCGCCACGACCAGGGCGATGAACATCAGGGCGGGGACCAGGAGCCGCGCCTCGGAGCGCTCCGGGGTGCGCCCCGTCACCGCTTCGGCCCTTCGCGGTCCTGGCTTTCGAGCTCTGCCAGGTGCGTCAGCGCCGGAAGCGCCGCCACCAGGGCCTCGACCTCGTCGTCGGCGAGTTCGTCGATCAGCCGCGCGAACGCATCGACGCCCGCCTGGCGCCGCGTCTGAACGTACGACGTGCCGGCCTCGGTCAGACACACCAGCGTGACCCGCTTGTCGGACGCGTCGCCCCTGCGCTCGACCAGTCCGGACTCCTCCATCACCCGGACCAGCACGGTCATCGCGGGCTGGGTGACACCCTCGATCACGGCCAGATCGGTGATGCGTCGAGGGCCGGTCCTGTGCAGGGTGGCCAGGGTGGCGGCGGACGTGATGCTCATATCGCGCGGAAGGCGTCTCACAGCCCTGGTGGCCAGCCCGTAGAGGGCCGACCCGATCGCAGTGGAAGCGTCACGAGTGGCGTCTTGACGGCTCATGCGTGAAGCATACAATATTTATATGAATGATTTATGCATCTCGCTCCCCGAACACCGTGACCCAGCCCCGCACCCGGCGCACCAGACGGCGGTCGCCGTCGGCGCCATGGCGGACGCTGTGCGCCGCGCCCTGGCCGAAGACCGCGCCGAGGACGACATCACCACCCGCTGGTCGGTGCCGGACGGCACCCGCGCCCATGCGCGCGCCGTCGCCCGCCAAGACGGCGTGATCGCCGGCACGGCGATCCCAGGCGAGGTGTATCGGCAGCTCGGCAGCGATGTCGTCGTCACCGAGCACGTTCAGGACGGCGACCGCGTTCACACCGGGCAGGACCTGCTCACGCTGGCCGGACCCGCACGAGAGATCATCACCGGCGAGCGGACAGCTTTGAACTTCCTGCAACGCATGTCTGGCATCGCCACCGCCGCCGCGGCCTTCGCGGAGGCGGTGACCGGGCTTCCGGCACGGATCCTGGACACCCGCAAAACAGCGCCCGGGCTTCGGGCGCTCGACAAGGCCGCGGTCGCCGCCGGCGGAGTGAGCAACCACCGGCTCGACCTCGCGGCGATGGTCCTGCTCAAGGAGAACCACATCGCCGCGGCGGGCGGCGTGAGCGCCGCGATCGCGGCAGTGCACGCGTGTAACACGCGGGGCGTCGCCGTCGAGGTGGAGGTCGAGTCGGCAGCCCAGGCCATCGAGGCGCTGAGCGCGGGAGTCGAGTGGATCATGCTGGACAACATGTCCATCGAAGACATGCGGCACATTGTGACACTGCGAGGGTCGGAAGGGCCCCGACTCGAGGCGTCTGGATCCATCACGCTGGACACGGTCAGGGCCGTCGCAGAGACCGGAGTCGACGCGATATCCGTCGGTGCCATCACCCACAGCGCGCCGGCGTTCGACCTCAGTCTGCTGCTGACGCCGACGGCACCAGCGGGTGGCGGACACCCGGCGAGGTTCGGATGAGGCAGTGTCTCCTCCTGCGCGGACGGGCTGGAATGCCCGCCATGGCCGACCCCCTCGACCGGGAGGCCTTCGTTTCCGTCTCCGGCACGTTCCCCCGCCGCCGAAGGCGCCCGGGGCGCTGAGGAAGACTTCGCCGGGACGCGAACCGGCAGCCGCGGGTGGCAGAGACGAACCAGACCGGATCAGCACGTCCTCACACATGCCCGGTGCTCCGTCGCCGGGATCGAGCAATCTGAGCGTCAATTGGAAGGGCGCTTGCGGCCCGCGATCTTCTTACCCGCGTCGATGCCCTGACCGGCGGCCGGGACGTTCGCTGTGTCTTGACGCTCTGTCCGTCCAGCACACACGCACTCGGCTCGGCATCCCGGCCTTCGGCTTCCTCACCTGCGTGAGGCGGGACGCTCGCCTCACGCGGCGTCTGCCAACAGGACGGAATCCAGCTTCGTCACCTGCACCACCCGTGCGACCAGCGGCCGGAGCGGGCCTATCACGCACAGGGACCCGCCCGCAGCCAGGGCCAGCGCACGAACGCCGAGCAGCACGCCCAGGCCCGAGCAGTCGCACACCGGAAGTCGACCCGCCCCCGTCCCAGTGCTGAGACAAGGCGCTGTGCACCCCGACGGGGATGCACAGAAGGCGAAAGAGGAAGACAACGAACAGTCCACTCCTCGCAGAGCTTTGCACAACGCCGCCTGTCTGGCGGCTAGCTCGCGAGAAGACCGTCCGAACCATGGACCGATACGGCGCGGACCGTCTGGGTCACGACCAGCTGGCAGGGCTACGGGCACGCATCGCGCGGTGCCGGGCGGGGGCGAGCAGTCCGTCAGACGGCGGCGGTGGTGGTACCGCCGAGGTGTCGTGCAGGGGGAGGCGCGGGCCGTAATGCGTTTGCCGACCGGCTCCTGCTCGACGAACAGTTCATCGGTGATGGCCTTGACGATCTCCAGCCCGTGTTGGCCGATACGGTCGGGATCGGCGGCTCGGGCCGCGGGCACGGTGGGGTCGCTGTCCCACACGACGACGTCCACGGCGCGGGTGTTGATGCGCAGTTCCACCAGGACCGGGCCGGGGACGTGCTTGCAGGCATTGGTGACCAGCTCACTGATCACCAGCTGGGTCAGGTCCCTCGTACGGGCGGATACCGACAGGAGGTAGTCGGCTTCGGCCTGGTCGAGGAAGGCGAGGGCGTGCTGGCGGGCGTCGGCGATGCAGCCGTCGTCTCGGCCGAGGGTGTATCCGGCGCGGATCAGGTGCTCGTCCGGCTCGGTACGGCCGTCACCGTCGTCATGGGATGCCTCGGGCGTCGCCCTCATTGACCGTTCACAAGCGCGCCACTACCCCCGAGCCCGTCATACATGTCACAGGCATGTTATTCAACGTGATCAGCTGCCTCATGGGGTCTTGGCGGTGGGGCAGAATCGTCCGTGCACGCCCTGTCCCAGGGCTGGCACAAGCGCAGGCGAGGAGACGGTGAGCGACATCGAGAACGCGGACCGGCCAGACCGGTTCTCCGCCGTACACCGCATGGTCGGCGGCGTGCGGGTCGTGACCGTGCAGGGCAAGATCGACAACGACGTCCAAGAACTGCTCAGCAAAGCGCTGCTGTCCGGAGACGACGCGGCGCCGCCGTCGCGGATCGTAGTAGACCTCGGCGGCGTGACCTTCATGGACTCCAGCGGCATCAACGTCTTCATCACCGCCCACCAGGCCGTAAGCGGCACGCAAGGGTGGGTGCGGATCGCCGCCGCCCAGAACCCCGTCCTGCGCGTCCTGCAGCTGGTCGGCCTCGACGCCATCATCACCTGCCACCCCACCCTCGAGCAGGCCCTGAACCCCTGAGCCCTACTGCGGGCGCGGGGTGTCCTCCTGGCCCGAGTACCACTGCACGGCCTCATACGTGAAAGACGCCATCGCTGTCGGTCAGCGCGGTCGCCGTTTCGGGTCCTCGACCTTCCCGAGCTCATCGGGGCGCGAGAGGGGTCCACTCCTCGTAGTTGCGCCCTATCGAGGGATCCGAGCAGCACTCGACGGCCCTCGTGCGGGGCGAGGTATACAAACCCGGATTTTGTTGACATCGCAACGGGTTTGCGTTTGCGTGGGGCTGTCGACTCCGTGGGCACTTCCTCGGGGGAAGAACGAGGTGGTCCCATGGACGCATCCCTTCTGACTGTCTCCCAGCACACCACTGCTCAGGGAGTGCACGTCCTGACGCCGCACGGCGAGATCGACCACAGCAGCGTGGCATTTGCGGGCTGGGCGTTCGACAGCGGCGCGGGCGACCGATGCGCGCCGTGCACGGTCGTCGACTTCGAGCACGTCACGTTCATGGACTCCAGCGGCCTCCACTTCCTCCTCTACGCCTACCTTGCCGCACAGGAGAGTGACGGCTGGATCCGCCTGGCGAACGTTCCCCCAGCCGTGCAGCGCCTACTGCGCATCGTCGGCCTCGATGAGCTCCTGCCGACCTATGCCACGCTCCAAGCCGCCCTCCCGCCTGAAATCGTTGCGCCGTGAAAGCAGAAGCGGGGCGGGCGGCCATGCGGACAGGGTGGCCGCCCATGCGCGCTGTCACAAGCTGAGGTAGAAGCGCACGGTCGTGCCGTCTTCGCCGGTGTGTACGCGCACCAGGTCGGCCACGTAGTGGACCAGCATCAGGCCCCGGCCGCCGAGCTGGTCGCGCCCTGGCGGGCGGCGGCCGGCCAGCGGATCGGCCAGCCGGCCCGCATCGCGGACTCACACACCAGCTGCCCCTGCTCGGCCCAGATGGCGAGTGTCCCGCGGCCTCCGCCGTGGACCACGCTGTTGGTCGCCAGCTCCGCGACCGCCAGCTCCACATCCATCAGCCGCTCCCCGGCCATTCCCAGCCGCATCGCCTGAGCGAGGGCGAACCGGCGAACCGCCCGGAAGGTCCTCACCACCGTAGGAGAAGGCCGCAGCGTCCGGTGCGGGCGCAAGCGCCTGGTTGTACCGATCGACGACCGCCTGCCAGTTGTAGACGTCGCTGACCGACTCGTGTCCGTCCCCGCTGATGAGGGTCGGGTGGGTGACCTTCGCATCGGCGATCACCTGCGGATCAGCCGCACCTCGTCGTAGGGGCTCAGGATCGTCACCGCCCGGTCCTCGAACGCGGCGTTGATCAGCGCCTCGTGCTGCGCGCACGCCGGGTACTCCACCGCGCTGCGCCCGGCCCAGATCGGCTCGCCGATGATCCGCACACGCCCCTTCGGGTGGGCGTCGGCGAATCCGCGCAGCACCTTGGGGATGATCCGCCCCGGGTTGCGGCCGGCCTCGGCCATGTCCAGGAACAAGATGCCTTCCGCGTCCCGCCCAGGCCTGCATCAGCTCCAGGTTGGGGCGGGCGCCGCGACGGCCATCGGCTCGCCGTTGGTCAGGCCCTCGCGCAGGAAGGCCACCGTCTGCCGCGTGTACTCCTGCTCGGTGCGGTAGAAGAGGGCAGGATGCACGAACGCCTCGTGTGGGTGGTGGTCACCGTGCTCATCACAGAGCCACCTCGACCCGGTCCACCCGCGGCAGCTGCGGCGGGGGATTCTCGACCACGACCCTCCCGTCGTGCAGGTTCATGGCGGTGACCGCCAGCGCGGTCACCCCCGCCACGTCGACGAACGCCACATCCGCAAGCTCCACGTACGACACGTCCGCGTGCCGCCGGGCCAGCTCGGAGCGGGTGACTCCCCGAATCCAAGGGGACCTCGTCCGGTGCGGGGCCGTCAGAAAGGCGTGGGTGCCAGTGGATTGGTCCGGCCGCTGCGCCCGGTACGTGTGTGCTCGATCTGCCGGAATTCCCGGGTGGCGGTGGTCCCGGCCGATGTACGGCGTCCTTCACGCCTTCCGCTCGCGTCGCACCAGTCGCAGAGACTCCCGTTCGGTGCACGGTCACCGTGACCGTGCACCGAACGCACGCACCCAGTCGGTGCCTTCCCCGAACGCCAGGGCCATGAGTGACGCTGCCTCCGCCTCTGCCGTTTCCCAAGCATGACCACGTGAAAGTCAGTCACCGTTCTGTCTCTCACCGTAGCGGTCGCGGGGGTGAGACTCGGCACAGCCGCCCCCGCCTCCGCCGGCGGCATCGGTGATTTCCTCTCCCCCGCCTTCGGCGTCAGCTGTGCCAACCTCAACAACGGGGCCCATGCCAACGGCACCACCACGCAGGGCACCGGCGCGGCCAACGGCAACCTCGCCGGACTGCCCCTTGGCGGCGCCCTCAACCAGTGCGGCGGAGCCGACCTGTCCCTCAGCACGGAGAAGTTCGCGCAACTCCCGCTCTGCGCTATCGCGCCATGCGTGGTGGGAACGTGAGCAGTCGGCCAGTCCCGTACTTGGCCCAGAGCAAGGCGGCAGGCCCCAGCAGGGCGGTGAGGTCCTGCGGCGGGGGACTAGAGGAGCGCTTCTAGGGCGCTGGCGTGCAGGGGGCCGTAGCGGTCGTCGGAGTGCTGGAGGATCCGTGCGGCAAGGATCTCCGCGTCCTCGGTATCGGCCCGGAAGGTGCCCAGGGTCCGGCCGTCGGGCCGGGAGACGGTGATCAGCGCGGCCGTCGGGCGCACCGTGCCGCCGGAGGAGCGTTCGTTCAGGCCGTACAGGGCCAGGGCCAGGGCGAGGTCGTCGGCGGGCTGGCCCTGGCCCTGGGCACCTTCCGCATCGGTCCAGCGACCGTAGGGGGAGGCGTCATTAGTAGTCATGGGTCGCATCCTCGCGCGGGCCGGACGCGGTGGCATCCATCGTGGAGCATCCGGAGGCGCTGGCCCACTCCGACGGTCACCACCGCACCGGCGGAACGGCTTCCTTCACCGTGGTCGCCCTGCGCGGTGAGGGCATGCGCGGCTGGACGATGCAGGGCCCCCGCACGTCCTGACGCCGCACGGCGAGATCGACCACAGCAGCGTGCCATTTGCGGGCTAGGCGTTCGACAGCGGCGCAAGCGATCGATGCGCGCCGTACACGGTCATCGACGTCAGCACGTCACGTTCATGGACACCAGCGGCATCCACTTCCTCGTCACGCCCACCGCGCCGCACAGGAGAGCGCCGGCTGGCTCCGCCTGGCGAACGTTCCCCCAGCCGTGCAGCGCCTCCTGCACATCGTCGGCCTCGACGACCTCTTGCCGACCTATGTCACGCTCCAAGCCGCCCCTGAAAAGTCGTTTCGGCATGCGAGCAGAGGCGGGGCGGGCGGCCGCCTTTTCAGCAGCAGCTCGGCACCGTTCCTCCGACAAGCCTTCCAGCCGCCACCGAAAACGCGAGGCCCGGAGACGACGTCTGGCCCAGCGCTGGTGGCCGGGCCTGCCGCGACCCGCAGCTACCGGCGGCGTCCGATACCGAACCGGCTGCGTGACTTCACGGCCGGCGCTTCGACGGCCGCGCGTTCGGCTTCCTCCGCCTGGCGGCGCGCGGCGAGACCTCATACCTCCGGCGGCCGTCGGTGTGCTGTCGACGTCCACAGGGGTGACCTGGGACAGCCCTCCCCGGAAGGATGACAGTCACCCGTGGCGCCATTCGGACATGCCCGATATAGCTCCGCCGTGGTCGGGCTCATCCCAGCGCGCGCCGTGCGTCCAGGGGTGTCAGCGTGGTCAGCGGGAGCACAGTGCGAGGGGGTAGATGGGAGTGGTCGGTCATGGCGCGCGCGATCTGGACCGGTGTAATCACGTTCGGGCTGGTCAGCGTGCCGGTCGGTCTGTTCTCCGCGACCGAGGACCACACGGTCCACTTCCACCAGCTGCAGCGCGGCACCTCGGACCGGATCCGCAACCGGAGGGTCAACGAGCGCACCGGTGACGAAGTGGACGGCGACGACATCGTCAAGGGCTTCGAGCTGGACGAGGGAGAGTACGTCGTCGTGGAGCCCGACGAGCTGGACGAGATCGCGCCGGGCCGCTCCCAGACCATCGACATCACCGACTTCGTCGATCTGGAGGCGATCGAGCCCGTCTACTTCGACCGCACCTACTACATCGCCCCGCGCGGCGAGGAGTACGCCAAGGTGTACGAGCTGCTGCGCGCCGCCCTGGCCAAAACCAACAAGGTCGGCATCGCCAGCTTCGTGATGCGCAATAAGCAGTACCTGACCGCGCTGCGCGCGGAGGAGCAGGTCCTGGTGCTGCAGACCCTGCACTGGGCTGATGAGGTCCGCGACCCACACCAGGAACTGCCCGCACTGCCCTCCGGCCGGGCGGGCAAGGGCAAGGAGCTGGACATGGCGCTCCAGCTGGTCGGCGCGCTCAGCGGGTCGTGGGAACCTGCCCGGTATCACGACACCTATCAGGAGAAGGTGCACGAGCTGGTGCAGGCGAAGGCCGAGGGCCAGGAGATCGCTCCTGCCGAAAAGGCGCCGGCGGCCACCAACGTCATCGACCTGATGGCGGTCTTGCAGGGCAGCATCGACCAGACCCGCGGCGGACGTAAGACAGAAGAGGAACCGCGGGAGAAGCCCGCCCCTGCCCGCAAGACCACACGGAAGACGACCGGGAAGGCGGCGAAGAAGACCGCCGCCCGGAAGGCGCCGCCGAAGACGGCCCGCGCCTCGGGCACGGCCCGCAGCCAGCGCGGCACCAGCAAGAGCGAACTGCGGCAGCTCAGCAAGGCGCAGCTGTATGAGCGGGCCACCGAGTACGGCATCACCGGCCGCTCCAAGATGAGCCGCGAAGAACTCATCGACGCACTCGCCCGCGCCGGACGCCGCCGCAAGAAGAGCGCCGCCTGACGGCAACCGTGCCGCGCCCCGTCGCGGGGGCTTCGGACCCGCCCTCGGCAACCACCTTGACGATCTCCAGACCGTGCAGAAGGGGTGCAGTCGAACAATCGGCGTATGCGACCTTTTACCGGGTCATAGCGGGCTGGTGATGCGTGACAGGGAGGGAGGCGTCATGGCGGCAGTGACCGCGGCCGACAGGAGCACGTGCACAGCAGGCCTACCTGTGGTTTCCGGTCCCTCCAAGGTTGCGCCTAAGGACGCCCGGGATCTGTCCCGGCTCTTCTTCTCCCAGCTGACGGTGCTGGACGAGGGCACGTCCGAGCACAGCTCCGCCCGCAGCACGCTGATCGAGATGAACATGTCCCTGGTCCTCTTCGCCGCCGGTCGCTACCGCAGCCGCTAGCCACAAGAAATGCAGGACATCGTCCAGGCCGGCATGGTCGGACTGATCACGGCCATCGACCGGTTCGAGCTGTCGCGGGAGGTGGAGTTCACCTCCTTCGCCATCCCATGCATCGTGGGCGAGATCAAACGGTTCTTCCGCGACACCACCTGAGCCGTGCACGTTCCTCGGCGGCTGCAGGAAGCCCGCGTCCGCCTCGCCCGCGCCACGGAGGAGCTGCGCACCGGACTCGGCCGGACCCCCACCGTCAAGGAACTGTCGCAGCTGATGAGGCTGCCCGAAGACGAGGTCGTGGAGGCCAGGCTCGCGGCGAACGGCTACGACTCCACTACCTCCGGGCCGTGAAGGCTCGTGCACTGAGGGGGCTGCCGGGTTCGCCGACGCCATTCCGCGGATGCCTGCACTGCTCGCGGACGCCGCTGAGTGGATCGTGGTCCGGTCACCGCGCTGTGTGGCATTACCCAGAACCCTGCGACGACTCCTTCACCCTGGGGGCCGTCGAGGGGAGGAGACCCGCACGGCGGGAGCGGATTGAGCCGCTTGTTCAGCCAGCGGCTGGGGCAAACGCTTCTCATCGCCGGAGTTTGTCGGCGTCCTCGGTGCGGCGGTCGATCTCCAGTAGCATCACCGGTCCCCCGGCCGCCGACGCCCGCATCACCAGGTCCGCCCGCTGGACATAGCCGTTGCCGAGCCGGTGAGTTACCTCGGTCTGGAATGGCCTGCAGGATCCCGTTGAGGCGCGCGGGTGACAGCTCATGCGACCGAGTCGTGGCCTTCCCCCAGTGGCGCCAGGCTGACTCACGGATGGAGGGACGGTAAGCTCTCCCCCTCCCTCCTCAGGGGCGGAACTCAGATCGGCCCAGACCGTTTTGCCCGGGTGACGTGGGGTGACGCCCCAGCGTTGCGCGAGCTGTTCGAGAAGCTGCATGCCGAAGCCGCCGGGCTCGGACCTCTCAGTGGCACGCATGCGCGGCCAGCGGTCGCTGTCATCGCTGACAGCGATGCGCAGCAGGCGGCCGTTCCAGGTGAGCCGGATCAGGGGTGGGCCGGCGCCGTGGCGGATGGCATTGGTGATCAGTTCGGAGACGAGCAGTTCGGTGGTCTGGCTGATCGGTCGCCCGCGCAGCGGGTCGCCGAAACCTTCCACGCAGTCGCGGACCCAGTGCCGGGCGGCCGCGATGCTCGCCGTGACAGCGGGGAAACTCGACTCGCAGGATGGGATGGTCGGTTCGCTGTTCACGAGGTTCCTCCAGCGTGGGTGGCCCTGCGCCGCCGACTGGCGCTGTGCACATCCGGCGGCTGCCTCTGTCGGGTTACCCCGGCCTGCGTGGTGAACCATCTGGGTCCGCCGGCTGACCGGCAGATCCTGTGAAGAGTCGTCCGCCGGGCTCGACTGGTCGCGGTCATGGCGGGCGGTCAACCCCGACGGCAAGCGCCTCTACGTGACCGGGGACAGCGGCGCCGCCGTCGCGGATCGTAGTGGACCTCGGCGGCGTGACCTTCATGGACTCCAGCGGCATCAATGTCTTCGTCGCCTGCCCTCAGCAGGTGAGCGGGACGCAAGGGTGGATGCGGATCGCCGGTGCCCCGGAGTCCCTCCTGCGGGTTTGGAGCTGGTCGGCATCGACGCCATCATCACCTGCCACCCCACCGTCGAGCAGGCCCTGAACTCCTAAGCTCCCTGCTACGGCTGGCCCTGGGTGTCCTCCTGGCCCGAGCTCCGCTGCACGGCCTCGCCCAGCTCCCGGCCCACCGGCTCCGGCAGGGGCTGCCCCAGCGCCCAGCCGATCACCATCTCGGCGATCGCGCGCAGTTTGATGTTGGTGTGCTGAGAGACCTCCCGCAGCACCTCGAACCCGGCGGCCGGCGCAAGACGGTGTACTGCGATGAGGACACCGATGGCCTGGTCGACCACCGCGTGGGAGCCGACCGCCTGCCGCATCTGGGCGATCTCCTGCTCCAGGCGGGCCACCGTGGCGTTACGTGTGCCGTCGGGCAGGGGCCGCGGTAAGCGGCAGGAGGTCGTCATCACCAGGTCTCCATACACGGGCGGACGTTTCAAATACGCCTGCCCCAACCGCAACCACAAGACACACCCCACGCGACACGAAGATCACATGAAACGGGGAACGGGGGGAGGAGTTCTTCACCGACCGCGGCCGGTGAAGAACCCGAGAGGCTGTCCCCCCAACCGCTCTCCCCGCCGAGTGGCCCACACCACCGCCGTCACACCCGCTCCGTGCCGCTAACAACGGCATACGGACGCCAAGACGCCATCGCTGTCGATCAGCGCGGTCGCCGTTTCGGGTCCGTGCGGATCAGCGGTGGGGGCAGGGGTATCAACATGCGTGCACTGTGCCGTGACCTTACTGGATTCTGGGGCGCAGGGCTCGTTCGAGGGTCTCTCTGCTCTGGAAGTGTAGGGCGGTCCAGCCTGCGGCGCGTGCTGCGTCGGTGTTGGTTGCGCTGTCATCTATGAAGAGGATGTCGTCCGGGTAAGCGCCCAGTTGTTTCGCAGCGGCGTCGAAGGCTGCCAGGGTGGGCTTTCGGTGTCCGAGGCGGTGGCTGAACAGTAGGTGGTCGAAGCCGTAGAACATCGTGGGGTACAGCCGCAGTAGCGCCTCCTGCTCCAGCGGGCCGTTGTTGGTGAACAGCGCCAACGACCGGGAACCACGGTGGCGTTCCAATGTCTCCCGGACGGCATGGTCGGGCCGGAAGGCGCTGCACCAGGCAGCGTCGAGGTCATCCTCGCTGCCGGTGAAGTCGGTGGCGGCCCGGATACGTTCCCGGACTTCCGCCGCGTGCGGGTACTTGCCCGAATCGCAGTCGGCGCTGAACCCGGATCCCCACAGCAACACGTCCAGTCGGTCTGCGGGGAGCGCGAAGGCGTCGGCCAGGCGTTGCAGGCGATGGGCGTGGTCGAAGTGGAACAGCACGCCGCCGAGGTCGAGGACCAGGTGTTGGGGGCTCATGTGGTTACCTCGCGCGCCGCGGCCCGGATTTCGTCGAGCAGGACGATGAGGTCGTCCTTGGTGGTGGCCGGGTGAAGGATGCAGGCGCGTAGGGCCGCTGCGCCGGAGAGCCGTGTGCCAGTGAGGAAGGCGTGCCCACGGCGCTGCACGGCAGCCGGGATCGCCTCGTTCAGTGCTTCCGCGCGGTCTGTGTCGAGGGTCGGAGGCCGGTGGCGGAATGCGGTGATGGAGGTGACGGCCGGGGCGAGCAGTTCGAAGTCGTCTGAGGCTTCGACCAGCTCGGCGAGCGTGCGTGCGAGCCTGGTGGTGTGCTGTACCAGGCGAACGATGCCGTCCCGTCCGAGGTTG
Source organism: Streptomyces rishiriensis (assembly GCF_030815485.1). NCBI lineage: Bacteria > Bacillati > Actinomycetota > Actinomycetes > Kitasatosporales > Streptomycetaceae > Streptomyces > Streptomyces rishiriensis. The sequence continues at coordinate 148,448 of NZ_JAUSWV010000001.1, forward strand.
GCGATCGTGGCCCACACGCGCAGTGCGCGGAAAGGGCGGGTCTGCTCGGTGCCGTACTCGGAAAACCAGCCGAGCTCCCCGGCGTCCTCGTCGCGCAGGTAGGGCGGGACCAGGCTGAAGGCGGCGTGCGGGCCAGCCGGTTCGCGGAAGAGGATGCAGCCGGCGTCAACGGGGACGCCGAGCCACTTGTGCGGGTCCAGGGCCAGAGAGTCTGCCCGTTCCAGCCCGGCGTACTGGGGGACGGCGTCGTTGGCGAGGATGCCGAGCGCGCCGTAGGCACCGTCGATGTGGAACCACAGTTCGTGCTCGCGGGCGATCGCGGCGATGTCATCCAGCGGGTCGACGGCTCCGGTGTTGACCGTTCCGGCGCTGGCGGCCACGAAGAACGGCCGCACCCCGGCTCGCCGGTCGGCCGCGATCAGACGGCGCAGCTCGTCGATGTCCATGCGAAATGCCGCGTCGACCGGGACGATGCGGAGGTATCGGGTGCCCAGGCCGAGGAGTTCCGCCGCCTTGCGCAGGCAGCTGTGTGCCTCGGCGGACACGTAGAGCGCCAGCGGGCGGTGCCCGTACAGCCCGGTCTCGCGCACATCGTGGCCCTGGTCGCGGAACGCCTGGTGGCGGGCGGTGGCTAGCGCCACGACGGTGGCCATGGAGGATCCGCTGGTCAGCAGCCCGGCCCCGGGGCGGTGGGGGAATCCCACCAGCTCCGCCAGCCACCGCACGGCGGTGCGTTCCAGCAGCACGCCAGCGTGGTCTCCGCCCGCGCAGCTGGGGTTCATAGCCGCCGCCAGAGGGGCCATGAAGACGCCGGCAGGCGAGGGTGGGGAGTTGACCCAGCCGAAGAACCGAGGATGCCCGTTGCCCATCGGATACGGCAGGATGCGGTCGCGCACCTCGTCCAGCAGGTCCGTCAGCGGGCGGCCGTCGGCGGGCAGTGGCTGCCGGGTGAGCCATGTGCGGTCCGCCTCGGGCACCGGCCGCCACACCGGCCCTCCTGCCACGCACGCTAGATGATCGGCTGCGAGGTCCGCCGCCGACTGGGCTGCTCCACGCAGGTCATGCATCGTGCCCTCCCCACACGCGCTGGAGCCGGGAGTCGGCTGCCGGGGCCAGTGCCATAGCCAGGTAGTACACACACACGTCGATGGAGTCGTTGGCGAAGGCATGCAGGCGGTTGCCGGGGAAATAGGCCGCGTCTCCGGCCTCAAGCCGGTGGGGCAGACCGTCGATGGTCAGGCGCAGACACCCTTGTTCCACTGCCACGTACTCGTGCGAACCCGGCGCGTGCGCAGAGAACTCCCCTGCGTCCACGCCAGGTTCCAGGGTCGTGCGCATGAACTCGAACTCGATGTCCGGCAGGACCGGGGAAAGGATCCGCCGTTCCCACCCGGCGGGGTCCCGCACCACCTGCTGCCGGTCACCGGCCAGGACTACGACGTCGGGGCGCACCGGTTCGTCCAGAAGTCGAGCGATCGAGGTGCCCAGTGCGGTCGCCAGGCGATCGAGAACCAGCACGCTCGGTGTCTTTGTGCCGCGTTCCACCTCGGACACCATGCTCCGGCTCACGCCGCTCAGCTCGGCGAGCCGCTCCAGGCTGATACCCCGAGCCCGTCGCTCGGCTCGGATCCTGGCCCCCAGTTCGGACATGGACAGACCACTGGCCAAAGTGTTGCCGTCACTCATGCCGTCCACCATAGCGAAGGGAATCCACTATTGAGAAGGCACCTGCTGGTCGTCCAGTGGGCTCCGGGGGCCCGGCACGATGGCCGCGGCGAGGTTGAGGCGTGCATCCATGTCGAGGTTGACCTCCCCGTACGGGCGGACGTGGGACCAGAACAGCGGAGTCAGGCCGCGCCGGTCGGCGGGCGTGAGGAGGTCGGCCCACTCCGGTTTGCCCAGGATGTCCTGGAGCATCAGAGTGTTCTCGTAGACCAGAGCGGATTGCAGGATGCGCAGGAACAGAACGAACATTTCCTGCTCGTCGCGCCGGTTCGAGGCGATCTCCCCGCCCTTGCCGTAGGCGATCAGGGAGTTGGCGCCCTTGGAGGACTCCATCACGTTCAGGCCCTCCTCGACCTCCCGCTGGAGGTCCCGAAGCCACAGGTACCGGGCTACGAAGATGGTCTTCTACACGCGGCCGACCTCCAGCATCGCCGCGTAGGTGGGGTGGGAGGCTTTGCGGGTGAAGCGCCGCAGGATCGCCTCGGTGGAGGCGGTATGGGTCCGGATCGCCGTGGCCTTGATCATGATCATCTGGTCGTACTGCTGGGCGATGAGCTCCCAGCGGATCGGGTTGGTCAGCGCGGGCTCAGCTGCGGGTAGGCGTCCGGCTCGCCGGCCACCGGCCGGTACAGCCCTACCTTGTTGATCCGCTTGATACGCGGCAGCAGGTCGAAGTTCAGCAGCCTCGTGATGCCAAACCCGATGTCCGACTGGTCATGCGAGTCCGTGTAGTTGGCCTCCACGTCCATCGCGGTGCCGTGCCGCATCGCGCCCTCGATCATCGCGGCGACCTCGGAGGCGGTGCAGTTGATCAGCCGGGAGTGGATGGCCAGGGACTTCTTCTCCACATGCCAGTAGATGAGCATCCCACGGCCGCCGTACCGCGAGTGCCACTCCGTGAAGTTCTGGTCATAGGCGCGCACGTGCGTGGAGTTGGAGGCGACCGCGGTCGAGCCCTGGCCCCACAACTCGGTGCTGCGGGCGGCGAAGGTGGCGTTCGCGATCTGGATGGCGATGGCGCGCGCGGCCTCCGCCGAGAAGTAGCGGCGGCGTACGTAGCGCAGTTCGTCCTCGGTGTGGCCGTGGCCGCCGGACGCCACGGCCTTGATCCCGGTGTTCGTGCCGTACGCGTAGATGACCGGCAGCAGGAGTTCGGCCAACACCTCCGGCGAGCGGCTGCCGCCGCCGGAGACGGAGGTGACCGCGTCCAGGCAACCGGTCCGCAGCGTCGGAGAGATGCCAGTGGTGGTGCTCGGCAGGCCGGTCCCCGGCCCGCTCCTCCCCCGGGTGGGACACACCGGTCGTCCCGCGGTGCAGCAGCCGCTGGCCCACGGTGCGTTCGAGCCTGCGGAGCTGGTTGCTGAGAGCGGGCTGGCTGTGACCGAGGGCCGCGGCGGCCCGGCTGATGCTTCCGGACCGCACGGAGCTGTCGAATGCGCGCAGCAGTGCCGTTTCGAGATCGGGAGCCATAACGACATGCTATGCCCCCTCTGTTCAGGGAGAGGGTTCCGCTCGTTTCGTCCCATCGGTAGCGTCGGTCCTATGCACTATTTTCATGTCGATGTCTTCAGCGGAACGCCTTTCAGCGGGAACAGCCTTGCTGTTTTTCCCGGTGCAGCAGGCCTGACCGGATCCCAAATGCAGCGGATCACCGAGGAAATGCGCCACTTCGAATCCATCTTCCTCGATCAGAAGAATGAGGCGGGCGACGCCTGGCGAGCACGGGTATTCGATCTGAGTGAGGAGCTAGATTTCGCCGGGCATCCGGTCATCGGGGCGGCAAGCGTTCTGCATGCGGTGGCGGGCGGCGACACCAGCCGTACATGGTCGCTCGAGCTGAAGGCGCGCACGGTGGAGGTGGTCACGGAGCGCCGTGGCCACGGGAGGTACGCGAGTGTTCTCGACCAGGGCCCTCCGCAATTCCTCGGACGGCCCGTGCTGAACGACCTGGCCTCCTGGTTCTGCCTGGACGAGGAGGACCTCCACGCCGAACTCCGTCCCGAGATCGTCTCGACCGGGCTGCGCTATTTGATCGTTCCGGTGCGGACGGGAGCGCTGAAGCGGGCCAGGATCAGGTCCGACATCGCAGGACCGCTGGCCCAGGTCGGAGCGCAGTTCGGCTACCTTCTGGACGCCGACGCCCTGGAGGGGCGGCACTGGAACAACGACGGCGTCGTCGAGGATGTGGCCACCGGCAGCGCAGCAGGGTGTGTGGCCGCCTACCTCCGCCGACACGGACGGCTCGGGGACGGCGACCAGCAGGTGCTGCGCCAGGGCCAGTTCTGTGGTCGCCCCAGCGAGATGACGATCAGCGCCCACGGCGGTCCGCAGGACATCGCTTCCGTGCGAGTCGGCGGAGAAGTCGCCGTCGTCGCCCGAGGCCGCCTCGAAGGGCTGCCACAGTGATCGGCGGGCCCGCCTACTTCGGGCCGCAGGAGATCCGCAGCACGGTCGGCTACCGGGACGTGCTGGAGCCCGTCGCTGCCGCCCTGCGTGACTACAGCCGCGGGCTCGGGGACTCACCCGTGGCCGTGTTCGCTCCTGCCGGCCCCGAGGGCGACGTCCACGTGAAGTCGGCGTGGCTGCCGGGCCGGCAGGTCTTCACCGTCAAGGTCGCCTCGTGGTTCCAGGAGCGTGCACGTCGCGGAGGAACGCCCGCGAGCGGCGTCATCGCCGTTTTCGACGCGACGACCGGTGACCTACGGGCGCTCCTGGACGACGAGCACCACCTCTCGGACGTGCGGACGGCCGCCGCGGGAGCTCTTGGGGCGCGGATGATGGCGCGGCCCGACTCCCGCGTCCTAGGGGTCATCGGCGCCGGCACTCAGGCTTACCTCCAGACGCGCTCGCTGTGGCCGACGAACTCCCGCTGCGCGAGGTACGCGTGTGGGGACGGCGCGCGTCCCATGCCCAATCGCTCGCGGCCGCGTTGCATGCCAGGCGGCCGGATTTGCGCGTCATCGGCGTGGACAGCGCCCAGGCCGCGTTCGACGGCGCCGACGTAGTGGTGACGGCGACCTCCAGCACCGAACCGCTGGTGCACGCGTCATGGCTGACACCCGGAGTGCACATCAACGCGGTGGGAGCCGACGATCCGACGAAGGCGGAGCTGACATGCGAAAGCCTGAGGCGGGCGGACCGGATCGTGGTCGACAGCCGTGAACTCACCGCCGTCCACGGCGATCTGTCACGGCTTGTGGAAGTGGACCGCCGGCTCAACGCGGAACTCGGTGAGGTCCTCGCCGGCTCGGCACCCGGCCGGAAGAACGATGAGGAAATCACCATCTGCAAACTCATCGGCCTCGGCGTCCAGGATCTGGCAGCTGCGGAGGTTGCTCTCAACATGCTCGGGGCGCCGCGCGATCCCGCGGCCATTCCGGCACACGCATGGGAGGTTCACCGGTAGGCGGTGAAGACTGGGGCATCGAGGACCGAGCAACGATTACTCATCGGCGGATTCCAGACGCTGCTGAATGAAGACATGACGTCGGAATCGACCTCCCGAGGGAGCTTTCATGACATTTCTCGGCTTTGATGAGATCTGCGCACTCCCCTCCTGGCATGCAGAGTCACTGCTCATCCGAACCAAGCCTTGAAGGACAGCACGTGCCGTCGCGGGAGAAGCACAGCGTCAGGCGACCTTGGACACTGCGGACATAGGGGCGTGTTCTTCCATGGGCGTGACATGAACTGAAGAACTGCTGGATGACGGATGTTGAGCATGCACTACTCACATCTTCTCGCCACCAGTTTGATATCGATGAACACATGCGACGAGTAATGCAGAGCAAGTTGGGTGGCCCGGACGTTCTCGAGGTTGTCGAGGTTGAGGTGCCGCAACCAGGACCAACAGAGGTCCTGGTCGAAGTGAAGGCCGCCGGCGTGAATCCCGTCGACTGGAAGATGCGCACCGGCGGAGGCTTGGGTGACCTGCCCTTCTCGGTCGGCTGGGACGTCTCTGGAGCGGTGGCTGCCGTAGGAGCCGGTGTGACGCGCTTCAGCCCGGGAGTCGAGGTCTTCGGAATGCCACGGTTTCCCGCCGAGGCGGGAGCCTACGCGGAGTTCGTGACCGCTCCATCGAGACACCTTGCTCTCAAGCCGCCGGGCATGAGCCATCTCCAGGCGGCGGGCCTGCCCCTGGCAGGTCTTACCGCTTGGCAGGCACTGGTGACTGTGGCCTGGGTAGCTGCCGGAGAGCGGGTACTCATTCCGGCCGCGGCCGGAGGCGTGGGCCACCTCGCCGTTCAGATCGCCAAGGCTCACGGCGCCTATGTGATCGCAACGGCTAGGGCGTGTTGTGAAAGTGCTGGTCACAGCCACTCGTTGATGGCCGCGACCAGCACGGTTGCCTCGTAGCGGACGGCAAGTTTGTCGTACCGCGTGGCGACGGCCCGGTGGCGCTTGAGGCGATTGATCCCGCACTCGACCGCGTGCCGCCGCTTGTAGTCGTCCTTGTCGAACGTCGGCGGTCGCCCGCCACGCGATCCGCGCTTGAGCCGGTTGCGGACACGGTCTGCCGGGACTGGGATCGTGGCCTTGATCCCGCGTCTGCGCAGGTAAGAGCGGTTACTGCGAGAGTCGTACGCCTTGTCGGCGCGCACCCGGTCCGGGCGTCTGCGCGGCCTGCCAAGGCCCAGCCTCGGCACCCGGATGGCTTCCAGGACCGCTTCGAACTGCGGGGAGTCGCCCCGCTGCCCGGCCGTGATCACGACGGACAAGGGCTTCTGGCCTTGCTCGACCGCGAGGTGGATCTTGCTGGTCAGTCCGCCGCGGGAGCGTCCGAGGCCGTGGTCGGCCGGCTCGACGAAGACGCCGCCGGGCGGTTCCTGTCCCGCTGCCAGCGCCGGAACAGGTCGTAGACCCGGTCCCACGGCCCGTAACGTTCCGGCACGTCACGCCAGGGGGCACCTGTCCGGGTCCGCCACCGTATGCCGTCTATCAGCTGCCGCCGCGTCCACACCTGCGGACGGCCTGGCTTAATGCCCTGCGGCAGCAGCGGCTCAAGCCGGGCCCACTGGCCGTTCGTCAGATCCCCACGTCCCACGACAGCTGATCATCGACGAACAAGATCCACTTTCGCAGCAGGCCCTAGCGGGGCAAAGCACGAATTCGTCAGAGGTCTCGGCGCCGACGAGGTCATCGACTACACGAGCTCCGAAGTGAGCTCCCAGGTGAGAGACGTCGATGTCCTTCTGGCTACCGTCGCTGGACAGATTCGGGGACTGGTGGAGGTCTTGGTGCCCGGCAGCCGGGTCGTACCGACCAGCGTCATCACCGATGCAACCGCGGCCGCCGCGGAGGCCGGCCACTCTCTGACTCCGGCGGCTTGGGACGCCGGCGCCGCCCGTACTCGACTTCTGCCTGCCGCTGGTACCGACCGCCCCGTTCACCAGCACCCACGCCTGACCGTCAGCAAGCCCGGCGCCGCGTGCCGGGCCATCGCGGAGTACGCGCGAATGCCACGGCCCTCCGGTTGATGAGTTCTCCGACTGATCGCCCCGACCGCCGACCCCGACCTGTCGCCCGGCTGGGCCGGGAGCCGAAGTGGGACGGCTACCGCGCGCAGCTCGCCCGCTACGCAGACGGCCGCATCCTGTTGCGCTCCCGCCGCGGCACCGACGTAACGCTGTCGTTTGCTGCCCCGGCGGACAGCGCAGCGGTGGCGGCCGCCGGCGATGGCCCGCTCCGGTCCTGTGGCTCGACAGCTGCACACGGAGGAAGCAGAAACGGATCCTCGCAGCTCGTCCACCTCGGCTCGCCGAGACCAGACGCCTGATCAGCCGTCTCACCGACCGCGTTCCGCCTCGGCCGCCGCGGCTACAGGCGGTGGCGGCGCGTGGCCTGCCGGGGCGGCAGGGTGAGTGTGATCTGCCGGACAAGCTGCTGGAAACACGCGAGTGACGCAACGGCGGGCAGGGCAGCTCCAGCGATTCCGGTGATGGTCTTGTCTGCCTGTGCCACGCACAGCATCACCGCGACGGAAGAAAAGAGCAGGACGATGAACCATGAGTGCACGGCTCGGCGTCGATGCAGGGCAGCACGCAGGATGGACAGCGAGGCCGCCACCCAGGGGCCGTACACGAGTAGAGGCCATGACGGGGCGATGCCGACACCCGTTCCCGAGGTGATGCTCTGCAGCGGCCTGTAGGTCACCATGCCTCCGAAGACGCTGACCATCGCCACGGTGGCAGTGACAAGGGCAACGAGAGCGAAACTGCCGGCCTGCAACCACTTGAGCCGGGCTTCTCGGACTTGCAGCTTGCGATGCCCGACAGTGTGGCGTCGGGCGGGCGGTGGGTGAGCCAGGCCGTCCAGCGGGTCGGTGAAGCCGACGCCGGATGAAGGCTCGCTGCGAGGCGGCGGCACCCTGGCCGGCTGCTCCGCCGGAACAGCTTCCTGCAGGAGATAGGCAAGTTCTTCGACCGCATCCCAGCCCGTGTCGGGTGCAGTCAGAGGAACCCCCGTATGGACGCCGTCGCCAGGCCCCCCGTTCCAGTCGGTTCCCGTCCCGTAGGAGTGCGCGTCGGAGTAATACTCACGCTGCGCAAACGAAGGACTTACATAGTCATGGTTCATGTCCTTTTTGCCGTCATGCGCTGTTCTCGTGCCGGCCGAAGCGATCCTGGCCGTCCCACCGAGAATTGAGTTCCTCCTGGATTGCCTCCAAGAGCCCGAGGAACTCGCGTAACAGCGGCTCGGTGATCCGATGTTCGGTCCACATACTGTCTCCCATGGCGGCGCCCTGCGCCGTAAGTACTGAGTATGTCGCACCCATCGGCCAGCCAGGAGTCGCGGGTAGATCTTCTGTCCTCGTCGCGTTGCGCCTCACGTTGCGTTGAGGAAGGCCAGGGGACGTCGCTTTCGCCATATCCCGCTAACGCCGCCCCGTCTCTTCCGGAAGCGCGGCAGAACGAGTGACCGCGCCCCCGGTATGGGTGAACTTTCCTTTATCAAGTCCTACATATCTTCCTTCACATTTGTAAGCGAGCGGGTTTTGCTCTGGTTCACCGGAGCGGCGCATAGGGATCGTCGCCGGTATCAAACCCGACGGTCAGACCAGACGCGACCGCATCCGCCGACGTGGCCCAATTGCTGGCTGTGGCCAGTACTGAGCCTTTTTCAACCTCAGGCTGAGGCAAGTTGTAGGACGAGGGCAGCCTTCACGATCTCGGTGATCCGGCTTCTGCTCCAGCACACGGAGGCGCGGGATTGGCGCTGTGGCGCACGCTCTCCGTCCAACGTTCCGGCGACTCTCACGGACGCGGTGTGTGCGCGACGTCCGTGATCGACAAAGCCGCCGCTCGCTGTCGACGAATCTCCGACTCAGGTCACGGAGATTATGTAGATCGAAGACCCCAGAGAGGCCAATCCCAGGCAGAGCCACAGAGCGACGACTTCATACCGTCGCCTTTCCCGAGGGACGTCGAAGGAGCCGAGAGTGAAGAAGAAGAACAAGCCCGCGAGCATCATGAGGCCCACAGCGACAAAGAAGAGCTTGACGTTCACAGTCCCCCACCTTCAAGATTTTCTGACGATGAGCCCTTTGCAACCTAAGCTCGACGCCCCGGAGTTGGGCTGCTGTGCAACACGACGAAGCTCCTGGTAGACGGGTTCTCGACCAAGATCACCCGTGTCCGTCAGGAGCCTCGCGTGCTTGTCTACCCGTCGTCGATCGATCTGTCCAGCCGCACTCTGTGCTTCCTGGCCCGGCACCTTCGTTCCCGGCGGCTGGAGATCGGGACCCGGTGGCGACGCCTCACGACGGGGCGACACGCACTGCTCGCCCTGGCTCACCTGCGGTGCGGTGATACCTACGCCCAGCTCGCCGCCGGGTTCCGCATCGGCATCGCGACGGTGTACCGCTACATACGTGAGGCCGTCGACATCCTGGCAGTCCTCGCCCCGTCACTCACCGAGGCGATGAGGTCGGCGCGGACGAAGGCGTTCGTGCTGCTGGACGGCACCCTGCTACCGATCGACCGGATCGCCGCCGACACCCCGTACTACTCGGGCAAGCACAAGCGTCACGGCATGAACGTCCAGGTCCTCACCGACCCGTCCGGCCGACTGCTGTGGGCATCCCCGGCGCTGCCCGGATCCACCCACGACCTCACCGCCGCGAGAACTCACGGAATCATCGACGCCCTCGCCGGTGCAGGGCTGAAGTGCTGGGCGGACAAGGCATACCAGGGCGCCGGCAGTCACGTCCGCGTGCCGTTTCGAGGTCGCCGTCTCGAGCGATGGAAGCGACGCCACAACAACAGCCACGCCAAGATCCGCTGCCTCGTCGAGCAGGCCATGGCCGTCCTCAAGGGCTGGCGCCTACTCCAAAGCTCCGGTGCAGCACGAACCGCATCACCGAGATCGTGAAGGCCGTCCTCGTCCTGCAACTCGCCTCAACCTGAGGTTGGAAAAGCCTCACTGTGCGGGAACGAAGCCCCGCCACAGCCGCCCCGTGGCCCTGGTGGCTCGTCGAAGGGACCTCCAACCTCTTGTGTGAGTAGGAACGGGCCCGCAGGCAGCCGGAGGGTGAACCACAGGTTGTCACCGTGAATCCTGCGCTAACTGTCCCTAACAAAGCCGTTGGACGTGGCGGTGGGTGATCAGGCAGACGGCGAGCCCGAGGAATGCTTCGTGGATGTCGTCGCGTCGTTCCCAGCGGATGCGCAGGCGGCGGAAGCCGTGGAGCCATGCGATCGTGCGCTCCACGACATAGCGGAAGACGCCCAGGCCACTGCCGTGCGGCTCGCCTCGCTTCGCGATCACGGGGCGGATCCCCCGCTGCCAGAGCAGGCGCCGGTACTTGTCGTGGTCGTAGCCGCGGTCGGCCAGCAGCGCGTCGGGCCGTCGGCGAGGTCTGCCGGCCCGGCCCGCGACGGCCGGGATCTTGTCCAGCAGAGGCTCGAGTTGGGTGACGTCGCCCTCGGTTTCCGCCGGTCAGCGACACCGCGAGCGGGATGCCCTGTCCGTCGACGATGAGGTGGTGTTTGCTGCCCGGACGTGCGCGGTCGACCGGGCTGGGTCCGCTTTTGGGCCCCGTCGGGCCGCGCGGACGTGCGAGGAGTCGATCACCGCCCTCGACCAGTCGAGCTGGTTTTCGACCGCAGCTTCTCCAGCAGCAGCACGTGCAGCTGGTCCCAGACGCCGGCCTCGTTCCAGGCTGCCAGGCGCCGCCAGCAGGTCATCCCCGAGCCGAAGCCCAGCTCCTGGGGCAGGTACTCCCACTGGATCCCGGTATGCAGGACGAAGAGGATCCCGCACAGGGCCTGGCGGTCCGGCACTCGAGGTCTGCCCTCGACCAGCTTCGGGCCCGGCTCGGGCAGCAACGGCTCGATGAGCGACCAGAGTTCATCCGACACGATCCACGGTCGCGACTGGCGTTTCCCCACGACCAGACCAACGAGCGGACAAGCCAACAGTCACATGATCAACAGCTTTTGTTAGAGCCAGTAAAGCGCGTTGCAAATCGACCAGGAAGATCGCTTAGGACTTCATCCCGGTGGTCAACCGGCACGCCAGCCACTACAACCAGATACAGGCAACCGCCCGACAGGGTCGATCATGACGGGAAGCCGTCGGCGGAACCCCTCTGTAAACCCGCTGCACTGGCTCTCCCAAAGCTGTTGATCATGTGGCTGTTGGCTTGTCCGCTCGTTGGTCTGATCGTGTGAAGCGTCAGCCGGGACCGTGGATCGTGTCAAATGAACTGAGGTCGCGCATTGAGCCGTTGCTGACCGATCCGGCACCGAAGTTTGGTCGGGGCAACCTCGGGTGCGGGGACCGGCAGCCCGTGCGCGGGATCCTGTTTGTCCTACACACCGGCATCCGGTGGGAGTATCTGCCCCAGGAGCTGGTCGTTGGTTCGGGCATGATCTGCTGGCGGCGCTTGGCGGCCTGGAACGAGGCCGGCGTCCGGGCCCAGCTCAGCTGCACGCGCTGCTGGAGAAGTTGCGGTCGAAGAACCAGCTCGACTGGTCGAGGGCGGTGATCGACTCCTCGCGCGTCCGCGCGGCCCGACTGGGCCCGAAAGCGGGCCCAGACCTGTCGTCGGCAGTAAGCACCACCCCGGGCGTCTCCTGGCCCTGGTGCTCGGGATAATCGCCTCAGCCGGATTCACGTTGTATGTCGTGCGCTTCGCCTACAACAAGACGTCCGACACCATGGCTGGCGTCATCGTGTTCCTGATCTGTCTATGGATCACCCACCTAGCAATTCTGCTAGCCCCGGAGTTCGGCCGAGACTCAATGCCAACGGGCAGTAGTAGGCGGATGACGAGCCCTACAGCCAGCCTCGCGACACCATAGCCGTCGTACCGTCAATCAGAACGCGTAGAGATGTCATCGGACGGAGGACTCGCGTCATCTGCCGGTGTCGAGCGAGGGAAGAGACGCTCCTCAAAAGCGCCCATGGCAACGAGCAACGCCATCATCAGGGCGGGTGCGAGCAGAGCGAGCACGATCACACGACCTCCCGGAGGTGGTCGGACTGTGCAGCCGATGGGGCAGCCTCCCCAGGATGGGCCCACATGGCATAACACGCATGTCATGCTCGATGGCGCAGCATCTGTTAGCGCTTGCGCCTGAACCTGGAGCCGCGCGAGGGCCTGAGCCGTAGGGCTGACCCGACATCCGTCCCCTGACGCCCGGAGCGTCACCGGGCAAGGACCTGCATAACTGCAACGCGGCCAGAACGGTATCGCCGACACCTGCACCACCCCTGCGGCCCAGCCCGCTCGTCGGACCAGACGATGAGCCTCCGAAGACGCCAACGGCATGACATCCCGCCGCCGTCGCAACCAACGCGAGGTCCGCAGGGCTCCTCCCTGACAACCGCACACCGCCGGTGAGGAGATCACGTGACCACCACTGCCTTCGAACACCAGGGGCCCCGCGCGTTCGGCCCCTACCAGGACGCCGACTTCCTGCTGGCACCGCCCAACCCCGCCGAACGCTTCAGCTACACCATCGACCCACGCGACCGGCGCCGCCTCGACCTGCAGGCAGCACTGACCACAGCCGGCATCCCGCCCTGCCCCGAAGACCGGGACGCCCTAAACCAGCTCAGCAACCTGCCCGCCAGCGTCAACGACGCCCTGCAACGCTGGCTGACCCACACCCTGTGAACGCACCGCCAAGGCTTCGAGCCCGGCATGCCGCAGCACAGAGCGGATCTTGTCAGCACCGCCATGCACGGGGCACGCCGTCGATGCCAACGGCACACCGCCGGCTGCGGCAGCGCACTGGCGCGCTGTCGGCGGCATCAGTGCGCTGCACGTCATGGGCTGCAAAAGCGCCACCGTGCGCCACCCTTCCTCTTGGCCTCGAACATCACCCAACATGATCAGGCAGCTGACCTGGCCGTATCTACACAACGTCCAGCCGTAGGGGTGGCGTATGCCCCTGCACAGCAGATGACGACACTTTTAGGAGGGGACATGTGGAACACGGCGTGGATGCGCAGTGTCGAGTGGCTCGCGGCAGCCGCAACGAACCCTCGGGACTGCAAACGGCAGTGGGATTACGGAACAGGCACCGCCTTGCTGGAAGCCGGACGCTACTGGAACGTCCTCAGCGTCCCCGAGGAGCTTGGGCTACTCGCCCTGAACGTCCTGTGGCACGATCCGCTCCGCACCCCCGGCCCTGTCCTGCGGCACAGCAAAGCCCGTCGAGTTGGCTTCTTCCTGCCCCCCGGACCCGACCAGCAGTGGATCGGTGCCGGAATCCGCCACGTCGGCAAAGGCTGCTGGATCCCCGTCCCCCCGCCCTACCGCGATACCGGACACCTCGAATGGATCATCCCACCCGACGGAAGGGGAACCCTGCACTCCCCCGACCGGCTGGAAGCCGCCCTCCACGCAGCCACCAGCACACTCGCCCTCCAGGGAACCGACCTCCAAAAAGCAACGACACGCTCGACCAACACCAGCCCGATCACCCAACCGCACGACTGACCGGCACATTGAGACCGAGTCGGGACTGTCCAAATAATGGTTTGTAACGAGGGTTGCTGGGGTCAGCGGTGTGTTGCGGTCAAATTAACCCGGCCTTGGGGGGCCGGGCTTGGAGGTAGTGTCCAGCTGGCCGCTGGCGTGGGACGCGTAACGGAAATCGAGACCGCAGGATGGCTGCTCGTCGCACGCCGCCGTCGCCTTGGCCAGCGCCCGCACCATCGACCAACTTGAGCACGCCATGGAAACTCGCCACGCCATCGGTGAGGCCATGGGCATCCTGATGGAACGCCACCGACTCGACGCAGACGACGCCTTTAACATGCTGCGCCGCATCTCCCAGCACCACAACATCAAACCCCGTGACGTCGCCCAGCGAGTCCGGGCCGAAGCAGCTGGCCCCACCTGACATCCACCCCGCCCCTGCCCGCATCGCCAGCCCGGAAAAGCGGGCAGAAGCCCAAGCGCCGCAAGTCCGCATGAGCGCATCGGGCCCCGCTATCCGAACGCCCTCTCTAGTTCGTGGCTCAGCCGGGATGCGGTCTGGTCAATGCACCACGGAAGGTCGAAGACTTCCACGACGACCCGGTGACACGGCTCCCCGACACAGCGCAGCGGACCAGCGAGACATCGCTGGCCTTCAGTTCGGCGAAGTCACAGGTGTCGAGGACTGAGTGGGAGAACTGGCTTTGCCGAATCATGGCCCCGGAGAAGCGGACTCCCTCGAACCGGCAGCCCTCAGTCTCAAACGCCTCTGCATGTACACCGGCGAACGAGGTGCCGACGTACGCGACGCGCTTGACGATCGCGTCGTCCTCCAGGGCGTCCCGCCACAGTTCCGCCGGGTCGAGCCGGGACGGCAGTCGAGGCGCCGAGGGGTTCTTCACCGGTCCGCCCTGCCGCATGGCTCGGGGCATCCGTACCGTGCCTTCCTCAGTCGTCAAGAATATTCCGGAACGATCACTGCAGCCTAACTCGCCTTCATGGAGCGGGCTGTCCGACGGGTGGGCAGGTAAGCGAAAAAGTGCCTCTGACCAGCAAGAATGAGGATTGTCGAGGTCCTTGTTCCTGCTCAAGCCGGAGGCACTTCTCAGGTGAAGAAGAGTATCGGGTCCTACCCGCGTGTCCGCGTCGAGGGTGGTGGCCGGGCGGTGGTCTCTCAGGCCGGGGGGTGCTGCTGGTCGAGACCGTCCGCAAGGCCGGCTTGGACACCGCGATATCAGCGGCGCTGATGCCGTGGCGGAAGGCTCTGGCGGTGCACGATCCGGGCAATATCCTGCTGGACGTGGCTCTGGCGGTCGCGCTGGGCGGGGACTGCCTGCGGATGTCGGGATGCTGCGAGCCGAGCCGGCGGTGTTCGGGCCGGTGACCTCCGATCCGACGGTCTCCCGCCTTCATCGACTCCCTCGCCGCCTCCGGGGAGAAGGCCCTGCGGGCCATCCGTTCCGCGCGGGCCGAAGCGCGTGAGCGTGTCTGGCGGTTGGCCGGCGGGGAAGCGCCTGATGCGGGCGGGACGGTGACCGTCGATCTGGACGGGGTGCTGGTGATCGCGCACTCGGCCAAGGAGGACGCGGCCCCGACCTGGAAACGGACCTACGGACATCACCCGCTGGTGGGGTTCGTCGACCACGGACCGGGCGGCACCGGTGAACCGGTCGCGACCCTGCTCAGACCGGGCAACGCAGGCTCGAACACAGCGGCCGACCACATCACCGCCACCCAACTGGCCCTGGCCCAGCTGCCGAAGCAGTACCGGCGCGGGCGCTGGACCCTGATCCGCACCGACTCCGCGGGCGGCAACCCACGACTTCGTCGCCTGGCCCGCCCAAAGGGGGCGGTGGCTGTCCTACTCGGTCGGCATGACGGTCACCGAGCAGGTCCACCAGCACGTGCTGAAGGTTCCGGCATCGGCCTGGACTCCGGCCGTCGAAAGCGGCGGCGAGATCCGCGACGGCGCCTGGGTCGCCGAACTCACCGGCGACGTCATGACCGGCTGGCCCAAGGGGATGCGGTTGATCGTCCGCAAGGAACGACCGCATCCCGGGCACAGTTGCGGCTCACGGATGCGGACGGCATGCGGCTGACGTGTTTCGCGACCAACACCTCGGGGCGGCCGATCGCCGAGCTCGAGCTCCGTCACCGATTGCGGGCCCGGGCCGAGGAGCGGATCCGAAACGCGCGGGCCACCGGCCTGCGAAACCTGCCCCTGCACCGCACCGCCCAGAACCTGATCTGGCTGGAGATCGTGCAGATCGCCCTCGACCTGCTGGCCTGGATGCCGATGCTCGCCCTGACCGGCAAGGCCAGACTCTGGGAACCCCGCCGCCTACGGCTCCGCCTGTTCACCGCGGCGGGACAGCTCGTCACCACCGGCCGCCGGCGAATCCTCCGCCTGGCCCGGCACTGGCCCTGGACCAGCCACATCACCGCCGCACTCGACCAGCTCGCACTCCTGCCAAACCCCGACTGACCAGCAACTCTCTCGTCCCTACGACAGCAGACCGACCCCGGAGCAGTGGAACCCGGCGCCCACCCGAGACGACACTCGGGCCCTCAACTGCCCACTCTCAACCCACTCAACGAAAACGGTCCACCGACTCCGTCGGCGGACCGTCACGAAACTTCGAGGCTAGCGGAGGCGAGCTGCCCATCACGGCGGAGGAACAAAGGCCGACCTCCAGCGCACAGCCCCGGCCCGCCACGCTGCCCTACGCCGAGTGAAGCCGAAAGAGCATCCGTCAGCCGTGGGAGCGCTCTGGGACTTTTCTGGGACTTCTGGCCGGGCACGGGGAGGTCTCGACTTCACGTGCTCCGTCATCGGAAACATGTCGGCCTGAGTGAGCCACGGAAAGACCAGGTCAGAGCCACTTTTTCTGCTCCCCACACCCTGTAAGTACGCCCAGAGCGTCAAACGAGCGTCACGGTCGATAGACCATCCCGCCCACTCGGGCCAGACGAGACTGGCACGACCAGTAGCCTCCGCAGGCTCCATTCCGCTAACTCCAGAGGCCAGCTGGCTCCTCGTGCCCCGCGCCACAAATCCGACCCCAGAGGGGAGGCGTGCCTCCAGCCCAGCTCAGAATTCGTGAACCCACTGAACCCCTTCCAACCGCACGAGTGCTTGGGCTGACAGCCCCGGCCGCGGGCACGAAGAAAGCTCCTGGTAGACAGGTTCGCGACCAAGATCCGCAGCCTCGGCGAACGCGCCATGGCCATGCCGAACCCTGCGGCGAGCTGCGCGTAGGCGTCACCGCATCGCAGATGGGCCAGGGTCAGCAGGGCCTGGTGGCTCGTCGGCAGGCGCCGCCACCGTGTCCCGATATCCCGCTGCCGAGCGGCGAGTTGCCTGCTCAGGTACCGCAGGGTGCGGCTGGACAGATCAATCGCCGGCGGGTAGACAGGCACTCGAAGCCGCTGGCGGACATGGGTGATCTCGGTCGAGAAACCGTCTACCAGGAGCTTCGTCGTTTCGCAGTGACGTCCAACTTGCGGTCAGCGCTGCGAGGTTGAAAAACGCTCACTGTGCGGGATCCAGACCGTCGAACATTTCGGCCCTACCGACGCCTCACGACTCCGGTTCAGCGTCGCGGCGATGCAGGCGGTAGCGCTCTCGGCGAGCACCGCCTCCTCCGCCCGGACCCTGCCGACACCGTGAGGCTTCGACGCCGTCAGCGTGTTGGCACGTACCGGTACCCGGGGCGTGGCGGCATCCCACATTCCACGACGAGCCCTGCCCCGGGACGGCACCTGCAGCCCACCATCGCGCGGGCTCGTCAAAGGTCGCTTGACGTCTGCATCTCCGAAGCGACACGCACGGCCGTTTCCCTCAGCCAGACATGGGCCGCGTCATGGGTGTGCACGGGGTGCCACCACATCGCCTCGCGCAGCGGCACCGCGTCGTAGGGCGGCTGCATGACCCGAACCTGCGCCGTGCCGCGAAGGCGTTCGGCCAGGAGTGCGGGGATGAGGGCCACGCGCCGCGTTCCGGCGATCAGGAAGGGCAAAGCCGTGAAGCTGTCGACGCCTACGGTGACCTGGGGTTCGATGCCGAGCATGCCGAGCTGGCGCACCGCCGGTGAGTCGTAGGCGCGCTGGTAGGTCACCCAGGGCAGCCGGGACAGGTCCTCACGAGTGAGCCGCTCGCCGACTTCGGGGTTGTCCTCGGCCACGAGGAAGACCCACTCGTCCTCGTAGAGCTCGGTCGCGGGGAATCCGCTGATGATGCCGTGCGGCATGAGCACTCCGTCGATCGTGCCTAGCAGGCTGCCCGCCACATCGGTGACGGCCGCCGGGATCTGGACGAAGCGCAGGCGAATGCCGGGTGCCTCACGGTCGAGGGTCCGGGCCAGCTCCGCCCCGAACACAGTGACCGAGTAGTCGGTCACCCCGAGGGTGAACTCGCGGGTCTCCCCTGCCGGATCAAAAGAAGCCCTGGTGGCGAAGAGGCGTTCCGCCAGGTCGTAGACGATTGAGGCACGGTCTAGCAGGACCTGGCCGAGCGGGGTCAGCTCGTAGCGGCCGCCGACGCGGGTCAGCAGCTCATCGTCGAAGTAGCGGCGCAATCGGGCCAGTGAGCCGCTCATCGCGGGCTGGCTCACACCGATGCGTGCACCGGCTCGCGTGACGTTGCGCTCCTCCAGCAGGGCACGCAAGGCGACGATCAGATTGAGATCAAGGCTGGTCAGGTTCACGACGCGCGCTCCATCCTGCGGGGATTGCGGACACATCATAAGTCACGCCAATACTCGGCATACAAATAATCGATTTCCCCTATCACGGAGGTTCCGGCGAGATTGGTCCCATCGCAACGAGGAGGACACGTCCGTGAAACGCGCAGTCACGTCCGCCCCTGTCGACGGGCCCTTCGCACTCGGCGCTCTCTCCGCCTCAGACGGAGTCCCTTACCCCGCTCCGGTCACTCCGGACGAGCGGGCCCGCCACCTTCGTGAGGCCTTCGGCGCTCCTGGACTGACGACCCGTTCGCTCCTGGAGCAATGGGCAGACGCGGCGCCCCGCCGGCAGCACGTCATCGCCCGCGTGGCGGAGGCGGCCCAGTGACTCTCGACCGCACCAACCCCGAGGGTGCCATCGCCGAGGCCGCCAAGGCGTACTCCAACTGGGGGCGTTGGGGCTCCGACGACCGGCTCGGCACGCTCAACTTCCTCGACGAGGGCAAGCGGCGTGAGGGCGCGGCACTGGTGCGGCGCGGGGTCAGCTTCTCGCTCGCGCAGCGCTTCGACATGGACGGCCCGCAGAAGGGCTGGCGGCGCCGTACCAACCCAGTGCACACCATGCTCGACACCGGCACCGATGCCGCCCTCGCCAACCAGGGCTTCCCGCACGGGATGGGCGGCGCCGACGACGTCATCGCGATGCCCTTGCAGTGCTCCACCCAGTGGGACGGCCTCGGCCACATCTTCGACCACGGCAAGGCGTGGAACGGCCGGGACGCCGCGAAGACCGTCACCTCCGACGGTGATCTCGTCACCGGCATCGAGCACATGGCCCCGTACGTCGCCGGACGCGGCGTGCTGCTCGATGTGGGGCAGGTGGTGGGAGAGGGCGGTGAGTTGCCCGACGGATTCGCCATCACCGAGGAACACCTGTCGGCCACCGCCGAAGCGCACGGCGTCGCCGTCGGCCGCGGCGACCTCGTCCTCGTACGGACCGGACGCCTCGCCAGGGCACGACGCGAGGGCTGGGGCGAGTACGCGGGCGGCCCCGCGCCCGGCCTCTCGTTCAGCACGGCCGGTTGGCTGCACCGCACCGAGATCGCCGCAATCGCCACCGACACCTGGGGCTTCGAGGTGCGGCCCAACGAGTTCGAGCACGCCTTCCAGCCGCTGCATCAGGTGGCCATCCCCAACATGGGCCTGCTCATCGGCGAGATGTGGGACCTGGACGCGCTCGCCGCCGACTGCGCGGCCGATGGCGTCCATGACTTCTGGCTCACCGCCGCGCCGCTGCCGATCACCGGCGCCGTCGGCTCACCCATCAATCCGATCGCCGTCAAGTAACCGCCGTCAACCATCCGCAGGAACAAAGGGGTTCCCCGCATGAGCACAGTCCGCACCGTTCTCGTCATCGGGGGCGGCTCGGCCGGCAACGCCATGACCATTCTGCTGCGCCGGGCGGGAATGGCCGTGGATCTCGTCGAGGCGAAGGAGGACTGGAACGCCACCGCAGGCTCCGGCATCACCGTCCAGGGCAACGCCCTGCGTGTGCTGCACGAACTCGGAGTGTGGGAGCAGGTACGGGCATCCGGCTTCCCCTTCGACTCGTTCGGTGTCACCGCGCAGGACGGCACGGTCCTGCAGGTGGTCGAGGACATCCGCACCGGGGGCGACGAGCTGCCCGCCACGGTCGGTATGCAACGCCCGCAGCTGCAGCAGATCCTCATCGACGCCGTCCGGGCGAGCGGCGCCCGCGTCCGGCTCGGTACCCGCGCCGAGATCCTGAGCCAGGACGCCCATGGCGTGGACGTCCGCCTCAGCGACGGCACCACGGGCCGCTACGACCTGGTGATCGCCGCCGACGGCATGGGCTCCGCCACCCGTGCCGGGATCGGGATCGAGGACCGCCCGGTGCCGACAGGAATGGCCATCTGGCGTGTCGCCGCCCCACGTCCCCAGGGGCTCGATCGCACCGATCTCACCTACGGCGGCAGCGCCTTCATCGCCGGGTACTGCCCCACGAGCGAGCACACCCTCTACGCGTACGTGGTCGAGGCCAACCGTGACCGCTCCTCCCTGCACCCCTCGTCCTACGCGGACGAGATGCGCCGCCTCCTGAAGGGCTACGGCGGTCACTGGCCCGAGATTCTCCCGCACATCGACGATCCGTCGAAGGTCAACTACACATGGTTCGACCGGATGCTGGTCGAAGGCTCCTGGCACCGCGGCCGGGTGGTGCTCATCGGTGACGCGGCGCACTGCTGTCCGCCCACACTGGCGCAGGGAGCGGCCATCTCCCTGGAGGACGCCCTCGTCCTGGCCGAGCTGCTCACCGCCGCCGACGTATGGGACGGCGCGCTGTTGCAGGCGTTCCACGACCGCAGAATCCACCGCGTACGCGCGGTGGTGGAGGCGTCCGTGCAGATCGGGCAATGGCAGCTGGACGGGGCCGGGGGGGCGGACGTGCCAGGGCTGATGAGCCGGACGCTCGGCACGCTCCGCGACCTGCCGTGAGCCCTTCGACACCCACGAGTGCGGCGCCGCGCACCGTGCGGCCGCCCGACACCGGCCTCCACGCCGTACGCGGCGGAGGACACTGCGGCCCTGCTGCTCCCTACTTGATCTGTTCCAGGAGGAACTCCTCATGAATGCCCACCTGTTGACCCATCTGCGCCACGTCGACCTGGCCGTACCCGACTACGACAAGCAGCTCGACTTCTATTCGGGCATCTGGGGCCTGACCAAGACCGCCGAGGACTCCGGGATCTCGTTCCTCGCCGCCGAAGGTTCCCCCGAGCAGTACGTCGTCCGGCTGCGCAAGGCGGACGAGAAGCGACTCGACCTCGTCTCCTACGGCGCCGCGAGCCCCGCGGACGTGGACACGCTCGCCGAACGACTCCTTGCAGGCGGTGTCGAGCTGATCACGCGCCCGGGTCAGGTGGCCACCCCCGGAGGCGGATACGGCTTCCGGTTCTTCGACGTGGACGGTCGCACCATCGAGGTCAGCGCCGACGTCGCCGTACGACAGCACCGCAAGGTCGAGGAGAGGGAGTCCATCCCGGTCAAGCTCTCCCACGTCGTCCTCAACTCCCCCGACCTCCACAAAACCCGTGCCTGGTATGAGCGTCACCTCGGGTTCCGCCTGACCGACACCCTCAGCCACCCGAAGATGGGTGAGGCGATGCACTTCATGCGGATCTCCAGCCAGCACCACTCGATGGCGATCGCCCAGGGCCCACACACCGCGCTCCACCACATCTCGTTCGAAATGCGGGGCATCGACGAGTACATGCGCGGTTCCGGACGGCTGCTGCGCGCCGGAATACGCAAGCTCTGGGGGCCGGGCCGGCACATGGCAGGTGACAACACCTTCACCTACTTCCTCGATCCCCACGGCAACACCGTCGAGTACACCACTGAGCTGGAGATCCTCGACGAGGACACCTGGCACCCGCATGTCTACGACTTCTCGCAGCCCGAGGTGTCCGACCAGTGGGGGACTGCGAACCCGATGAACGAACTCATCGTCAAGGAATCGTTCAACGACGTCGACCGCGGTGTTTTCGTCGCACCACCGGTCTGATCCCTCCCCCCTGATCGCGGGGGCGCGGTGGCCCTGTCCATGCCTTGACTCCACCGCGTCCCCGGCCCCGGCCTGTGTCACCCCGATCCTCCGAGCCAGGAGCCGTTCATGCGTTTCGCCGCATACGAGCACCAAGACCAACGGCAGTGCGCCGCCGTCGCCGCCGACGGCCGACTGCACCCGATCACCGGCGGACACACCCTCACCGAACTGATCGCGCTCGGCGCACTCACCGACGCGGGCGCCGCCGCCCTCGCCACATCGGCAGGCCCCCACGTCAGCCAGGTGCGACTCCTGCCGCCCCTCCAGCCCGCCTCCATCCGGGACTTCGTCACCTTCGAGGAACACGTCGAAGGGGTACGCCAGTCCGTCGACGGCGTCGCGGGCGTCCCCGAGCAGTGGTACGCGGCGCCCACCTTCTACTTCACCAACCCGCACGCCGTCTTCGCCCCGCACGACGACATCCCGATGCCACCCGGCGCCGCCGTCCTCGACTACGAACTCGAGGTCGCCGCCGTCATCGGCCGCGAGGGCCGCGACCTGACGCCCGAGCAGGCACGCGAGCACATCGTCGGCTACACCGTCTTCAACGACTGGTCCGCGCGTGACCTCCAGTCCGCCGAGATGAAGGTCGGCCTCGGACCCTGCAAGGGCAAGGACACCGCCACTACCCTCGGCCCCTGTCTCGTCACCACCGACGAGCTGGAGCCGTACCGCGACGCCGACGGCTTCCTGCGCCTGGCCCTGACGGCCGAGGTCAACGGCCAGGTCATCGGCAAGGACCTGCTCTCCAACATGAGCTGGACCTTCGAGGAGATGGTCGCCTACGCCTCGCGCGGCACCCGCGTCGTCCCCGGCGACGTCCTCGGCTCCGGCACCTGCGGCAACGGCGGCTGCCTCGCCGAACTGTGGGGCCTGCGCGGCGAGCAGACCCCACCGCCGCTCAAGCCCGGCGACACCGTCACCCTCACCGTCGAAGGCATCGGAACCATCTCCAACACCATCGTGCCCGCAGCAGAGCTCGTACCGCTGCCCACCGGCCGTCGCGCCAAGCGGGAGCGGCCGTGAACGTGCCGCATCCCCAGCGACTGCTGGGCAAGGTCGTCGTCGTCACCGGTGCCGCGCGCGGCCAAGGCGCGGCCGAGGCCGAGCTGCTCGCCCGCGAAGGCGCACGCGTGATCGCCACCGACATACGCCCCGACGGCGACCGCTGCCGCCGTCTCGACGTCACGAGCGAGAGCGGATGGGCCGCGCTCGCCGGCGAGCTGCGGGACACCTACGGGCAGGTTCACGGCCTCGTCAACAACGCGGGCATCACCTGGCGTGCCCGCGTCGGCGACGTGCGCCCCGAGGACTTCGACCGGGTCCACGCCGTCAACGTCACCGGCCCGCTCCTCGGCATACAGCACCTGGTCCCGATGATGCCCGCGGGCTCGTCCATCGTGAACGTGGGCTCCTCCGCGGCGCTCACCGCGCACTACCCAGTGGCCTACACGGCCAGCAAGTGGGGTCTGCGCGGCCTGTCGCATGCCGCAGCACTGGAGCTGGGGCCGCGCAATATCCGCGTCAACACCATCCACCCCGGCTACATCGAGACGGAGATGACGGCGTCGGCCGCACCGGCGTTCCGCGAGGCCAACGTCCGAGAGACACCCCTCGGCCGCACCGGCACGGCCGACGAGGTCGCCCCGTTGGTTGCCTTCCTGCTGTCCGACGAGTCCTCGTTCATCACCGGTGCGGAGATTCCTGTCGACGGCGGTATGACCGCCCACGGAGGCACCAAGTCCATCTCGGACGCGCTGCGTCCGCCCGCACAGGAGATGTCGTGAAGAGGCTCGACGGAAAGGTGGCGCTGATCTCTGGGATCGCCCGGGGACAGGGCCGGGCGGCAGCCCTGCGGTTCGCCGCCGAGGGAGCGCTCGTCGTCGGCGGCGACCTGCTGCACACGAAGGCCCTCGAAACCCAGCGCCTCATCGGGCGGAACGGTGGCACCGCGATCGTCCCGGGCCCCCTCGACGTCACCGACGAGGAATCCGTGCGGGCCTGCGTCGAGGAGGCGACAGCCGCCTTCGGCGGCATCGACATCGTGTACGCGAACGCAGGAGCCGTCCGATTCGGGGCAATCGACGAACAGTCCTACGAGGACTTCGCCTTCACCATGCGGGCCGAGCTGGACTCCGTGTGGCTCACCGTCCGCGCGGCCTGGCCCCATCTTGCGACCCGTCGCGGCTGCGTACTCACCGTAGGTTCCACAGCCGGCCTGACCGGCTCCCTCACCAACCGGCGCACCGCGCACTCCGCCTCCAAGGGCGCCGTGATCGCGATGACCCGCCAACTCGCCGCCGAGGGAGCGCCGCTCGGGATCCGGGCCAACTGCGTCAGCCCCGGCATGATCACCACCGAGGGCTCGCGCGACAACCTGCTCGCCGACGACCACCCCATGCGGACCATCGCAGGACACATCCCCCTCGGCCGGGTCGGAACACCGGACGACGTCGTCAACGCGGCCGTCTTCCTCGCGTCCGACGAAGCCGCCTACATCACCGGCGCCAACCTCGTCGTCGACGGCGGCTGGTCCACCGTCCTGCCCGGCGCCGCCACCTGACGTCCCTCCCGGCGCCAGCACCTGAAGGGAAATTCCCCGCACATGACCGAGAACGGCACCCCCCGATGACCCTGTTCCTCACCGATACAGACGTCCGGGCCACCTTCGACTGGGGCGAGGCCATCGCCGCACTCCGCAGCGCGTATTCCGCCCCACCCGACGAAGCCCGTTTCCCCGCACGCTCGATAGCCCGCGGGGAAGGCCTGTGGCTGCGCACGCTGAGCGGAGTGCCGGGCGACGGCAGCCCCATGGGCGCCAAACTGATCGCCGCCTCAACGCGCAACCGCCTCGCCTCGTACCTGATCCCACTGTTCGACCAGGAGACCGTGGAGCTCACGGCTCTCCTGGACGGACACTCGATCACCGGCTACCGCACGGCGGCCACCTCCGCGCTCGCCGCCGACGTGCTGGCACCGCCAGGACCGTTGCGGGCAGCGGTGATCGGCTCCGGTTTCGAGGCGCAGAACCACGTGCGCGCGCTCGCGGCGATCCGCACACTGTCGGCCGTCACGGTATTCAGCCCCAACCCGGCCAGCCGTCTCCGGTTCACCCGCGAACTCGCCGACCTGAACGTGCCGCTGGCCACGGCGGACAGCGCCGAGGCCGCCGTCGACGGCGCGGACCTGGTGATCTGTGCGGCCCGGTCACGGGACGAGCAGCCGACCCTGCGCACCGCACCGCCCGGGACGACGATCGTGTCGATCGGCTCCACGCTGCCCGAGCAGCGCGAGGTCGGCGTCGAGGTGGTCGCCCAGGCCACCGTGATCGTCGCGGACATGCCCGACGAGGTCGACCATGACACCGGCGACCTGATCGCCGCCAAGGACGCGGGCGTCGCCTTCGCCGACAAGCTCGTCCCCCTCGCCGACGTCGTCGCCGGCCGCACCGCCGGGCGTCCGGCCGGCCGGCCGGACGCGGTCGTGCTCTACAAGTCCGTCGGCTCAGCCGTCCAGGACCTCGCCGTCGCCGCCATGTGCGCCCGGCGAGCCGCCGAGCTGTCCATAGGCACGACGCTGCCCGTCACCCTTTCCCCCGTCCCGAAGTGAGCATCACCATGAGCGATCCCGCACGCGCCAAGCTCGACGATCCGGCTCTACTCAAGAGCACCGCCTACGTCGACGGCACCTGGATCACCACGCCCGGCACGCTTCCCGTGCACAACCCGTCCACCGGAGAGCTGCTCGCCACCGTGCCGCTCCTGGACCGCGCGCAGACCGCGGATGCCGTCCAGGCCGCCGACCGCGCGCTGCCCGGCTGGCGGGCCCGCCCCGCCAAGGAACGCTCCAGGCTGCTGCGCCGCTGGTTCGACCTGGTCACCGAGCACGCGGCGGACCTCGCCCGGCTGATCGTTCTGGAGGAGGGCAAACCGTACGCCGAGGCCTTGGGCGAAGTCGCCTACGCCGCCTCGTTCCTCGAGTGGTTCGCCGAGGAGGCCAAGCGGATACGCGGCGACGTGATGGAGGCCCCCGAGGCGTCCCGGCGGATCGTCGTCCTGAAGGAACCTGTCGGTGTCGTCGCGGCGATCACGCCGTGGAACTTCCCCGCCGCAATGATCACCCGTAAGGCGGGGCCCGCGCTGGCCGCGGGCTGCACGATGGTCCTCAAGCCCGCCGAACAGACCCCGCTCACCGCGCTCGCCCTCGCCGTGCTCGCCGAGCGCGCGGGCATTCCCGTCGGTGTCTTCAACGTGGTCACCGGCGACCCCCGCGAGATCGGCCCCGAGCTGACGGGCAACCCGCTCGTCCGCAAGGTGACCTTCACCGGCTCCACCGAGGTCGGCCGGCTGCTGCTCGCCCAGTCGGCGCAGACGGTGAAGAAGACGTCCATGGAGCTCGGCGGCAACGCCCCCGTCCTGGTCTTCGACGACGCCGACCTGGACGAGGCCGTCGAAGGCGTTATCGCCACGAAATACCGCAACACCGGCCAGGCGTGCATCAGCGCCAACCGGGTCTACGTACAGGACGGTGTCCACGACGCGTTCGCCGAGAAGCTCGCCGCGAAGGTCGCCGCGCTCGCCGTCGGAGACGGCTTCGACGAGGGCGTCCAGCAGGGCCCGCTCATCGACGAGGACGCGGTGGCGAAGGTCGAGGCCCACGTGGCGGACGCCGTCGCCCACGGCGCCGTCGTCATGCAGGGCGGCAAGCGCCACGCTCGCGGCGGCCTCTTCTACGAGCCGACCGTGCTCGCCGGAGTGACGGCCGAGGCGGTCATCACCCGCGAGGAGACCTTCGGACCGGTCACCCCGCTGGTGCGCTTCACCGACGAGCAAGAGGCGGTCCGCATGGCCAACGACACAGAATTCGGCCTGGCCGCCTATCTGTTCGCCAAGGACGCCGAGCGCATCTGGCGCGTCGGCGCCGCCCTGGTGGCAGGCATGGTCGGCATCAACACCGGACTGATCTCCAACGAGATCGCGCCCTTCGGTGGGGTCAAGCAGTCCGGACTCGGTCGCGAGGGCTCGGTCTACGGCCTCGACGAGTACCTCGAGCTCAAGTACCTCGCCTGGGAAGGCGCGAAGACCCCGCACCCCTGACCCTCCACGCCGCACTCCCCACCGCATCGCACGTAAGGAGCACCCTCATGGCACGTTACACCCGCGCGGAAGCCCGCGACTGGGCACGCGAGAACCTCGTCGGCGTCGTGAACTGCACCATCCCCTCGTTCACGAACGACCTGCGGCACATCAACGAGGAGGCGATCCGGCACGACACCCGCCTCGCCATCGAGCACGGCTTCGGCGGCACCCTGGCCGTCTCCGAGGTCGCCATCCAGCTTCCCGAATACCTGGACTTCCAGCGGATCATCAAGGACGAGGCCGGTGACCGGCTCCTCCTTGTCCACCACGCGAGCTGGAACAACCTGGAGCAGAACATCGAGGCGGTGAAGGGCGCGGAGGAAGCGGGCGCCGAACTGGTGTTGCTGTCCTACCCGCCGAACTTCTACCCGGAGTCCGAGCAGGACATCTACGACTACACCAAGGCCGTCTGCGACGCGACGAACCTCGGAGTCATGCTCTTCCCGATGTACCTGTGGGGCTTCAGCCCGCGCATCCACCCCTCCGACATACCCGTACCTCTGCTCCGGCGCCTCATCGACGACTGCCCCAACATCGTCGCCATCAAGGCCGAAGGCGGCTTCCCCAGCATCCAGTCCGTCATCGAATGCCACCGCCACTTCGGCGACGAGGTCGTCATCTCCATGCCCATCGAGGGCGAACTGCTGCCCTTGTCGCAGATCATGCCGATCCAGTTCTCCGCCACCAGCGACCATGAGTACTACGGCCCAATGATTCCGCGCGCCTTCCAACTGCTGCGCGAAGGCAAGTACGACGAGGCCACCGAGATCTACTGGCAGCTCCACCCCGCACGCAAGATCAAGTCCGGACTCGCGGCCACCCTGAACGGCGGCGCGTTCATCAACCGCCAAGCCTGGAAGTTCCAGGGCTGGCTCCAGGGCTACAACGGCGGCCCACTGCGAATGCCCACCCAGCGCATCCACGACGCCCAGATGACCTCACTGCGCAAGGGTCTCATCGACGCCGGCCTCAAGCCCAGCATGGACCCGTTCTGCGAATTCTTCACCGGCCGCAACCCGGCCTGACTTCGGCGCCGTGTGGGGCAAGGATCACGGCCAGACCATTTCGCATTTTTTAGTAATCCCATCAACCTGCAACATATGAACGCGAGGAGACCGACATGATCAAGTTGGTGGCCGCCGTCCGGCGACGTCCCGGGATGACCCACGCCGAGTACACCGATTACGTCGAGAACGTGCACGGGGGCATCGCTCTCGACAACAAGCTGACCATCCGCAAGTACGTGCAGAACCACGTCTTCGACGCCGCCTACGGCACGAAGGGTGACATCGGGTACCACCTGACGATGCCGCGTGACTCCGTCACCGAGCTGTACTTCGACGACCCCGCCGCCATGGAGCGGACCTTCTCGGATCCGTACACACGCGACGTGGTGGGGCCGGATGGAGCAAAATTCAGCGACGAGCCCGCGGCGCTCAGCCTCCTCGTCGAGGAGCAGCGGACCGGCGCGCCCGTGCCTGGGAACGGCACGGTGAAGGTGCTGCACTTCGTCAAGGCCGCGGACGGCACCGCGCCGGATGCCTTCCGTCAGGGCTTGCGCCGGGCCCACGAGGACGTGCTCGCGGACTCCTCCGGCCCGGCCCGTCACCTGCTGGGCCACGAGTGGAACGAGGCCCTTCCCGGTGACGGGATGGCCGACTATTTCGGAGGCGACGCGGAGACGGCCTACGAAGGCTACTCGGCACTGTGGTTCGACGAGGCCGAAGCTCTCACGGCGTTCCGCGCCTACGAGGAAGCCCTGGCCGCGCGCGCGGATCAGTACGGCGCCAAGACCGACCCGTCTGGGTCTTTCTTCCTCCTGACTCGCGAAGTCGTGATCTTCGACGACCTGGGAGAGGCGGACACCGCGGCATGAGCTCGTAGGATCGGCGCGTGCCCAGCGACCATGGCCGTACCGCCGAGCACCCCGTCGTACCTCAGGACGGGGTGCTCGGTCTGCTGGGACCTGTGTACGCTCAGAACCTGGGCTACGGGTCCCGACCCGCGCCTTGTCCGTCCTGGGCCGGCTGGACATCTCGGACTCCGCCACCCGCACCACGCTGCACCGCAGGGTCCAACGCGGTCTGCTGGACTCGCACCGGGAACGCCGGAGCCAGGGCGGTTGCAAGTTCCGGGATAGCGCGGCTGGTCGGGTTGCGACCGGTCGGGGCGCATAGCAGAGCTGGCACGGGCTTCGTGATCATTTTAAGCACCTGAATTTGGCTTTTGCCTCGCCCGATCGAGCGATATGCCCGATCGGGAGCCCCGTGCATGAGTATCCCCATGACCACTTCGCAGCAGCGCAAGCCGTACCTGAGTGATCTGTCCGACGCCCGCTGGGAGTGATCGAGCCGACCTTGACGGCCTGGCGGGCCGAGCGACAGAAGACCTCGCTCAACCTCGGCGGCAAGGTCACTGACCTGCGAGAAGTGATGAACGCGATCCTCTTCCTCAACCGGACCGGCGTCCCCTGGCGCTACCTGCCGCACGACTTCCCGCCGCACACCACCGTGTTCAGCTACTTCAGCGCATGGACCGCCGACGGCACCATCGAGAAACTCGGCGTCCGCCTGCACCGAATGGTCCGTGAGCAGGCAGGACGCACCGCCGAGCCCACCGCCTGCGTTCTCGACGCACAGAGCGTGAAGACCGCCACCAGCGTCCCCACCGACACCCAGGGCACCGACGCCGGCAAGAAGATCGTGGGCCGCAAACGCAGCATCGTCGTCGACACCCTCGGCCTGTTACTGCTGGTCATCGTGACCGCAGCCAGCGTCTCCGACAATGAGGCCGGCAAACAGCTCCTGCGTAGCAACCGGATCACGTGGTCCGCAGAAAGGACTGTGTGAGGGCTTCTGCCAGATGTAGATACACGGACCCCTTGCGCATCAGTACTTGACCGGCACCCTCTTGGCCCGTGCGGCTGTCACGGGGCTCGCTGGGCGAGCCGACGGGTGGGAAGGGATGACGACCCTGGTGGTGTCCGTCGGGCGACGGTTGAGGGTCAGACCTGATCCGCCAGATTCCGATCACCGTCTCCCGAAGTGTGGCGGTGCGTACTCAGCGCCTGCGCTAGGGAAGGAACCACGGCAAGGAGTGTGCTGAGCTGGGTGAGGCGCAGCATGCCGCTGATGAACGGGGGTGGTGCGGCCAGGGTGAGCGCGGTGCCTGTGGCCTGGCCCCACTGCCACACGTTCAGCAGCATGGACAGCCCGGAGGAATCGAATGAGTCGATGCGGGACAGGTCCAGCATGAGATGGCGACAGTCGCTCTCGTTCAGCAGCGCCAGAATGCCGACGCGCAGTGCCATGACCGTGTCAAAGTCCACGACATCAGGAAGCCGTGCCACGGTCACACCGTCATCGCGCAACTGAACCGTCACCACGCTCGTCTCCCTCCGTCGAAATCGACTTACGTCTTCCCCATTGCCCGACCAGTACGCCCACCCGCCCGGTTGCCCACCGTCATGCCGCCGATGACGTGGCCGACCAGTTTGCACCGCCCGCGTTTTGAGGACGCCGCCTGTTCCGGTGTGGGGGTAACGCGCGTTGCGGATTAGCGGTGTGGCCCGCGCGTTCGCCCAGGAGCGACTGAGGTGCCGCCACGCCGTGCGGCTGCGTCGCGTACGCGACGACGTGGTGCCTCGCACCAGGATGACTTTCCCGTCGGCACCGAAGACCGGTCGGCAGCCCTCGCGGTGCCGGATCGCGTCACGATTGAAATGCCGCCCGGAGACAGATGATGCCGCAGGCGAGTTGTAGTAGTCCGAGGTGGAGATCAGCACGCATCTCGTAGCGGATCCGGAGTCTCTTGAACTGGTGGAGCCAGGCGAAGGTGCGCTCGACAACCCAGCGGGTCTTGCCCAAGCCGGAGCCGTGAGGGGCACCGCGGCGGGCGATTTTGGGTGCTATGCCTCGGCGCCGGAGAAGTCGCCGGTACTTGTCGAAGTCGTAGCCGCGGTCGGCGTACAGCCGTTGCGGGCGATGGCGCGGCCGTCCGCGTAGTCCACGAATGCGCGGGATGGCATCGATGAGCGGGATAAGCTGGGTGACATCGTGTCGGTTGCCACCGGTGAGTGACACTGCGAGAGGTGTGCCCTTCCGGTCGACGATGATGTGGTGTTTGCTTCCTGGGCGGCCCCTGTCGACCGGCGATGGTCCGGTGTGAGCTCCCCCTTTCAGACTGCGGACGTGTGAGCCGTCGATGGCACAGTCGTCCGTCTCCAGCAGTCCGGCCTTCCGCAGCTCGGCGAGGATCGCAGCATGCAGGCGTGGCCAGACGCCGGCCTCGGTCCAGTCCCGTAGACGACGCCAGGCTGTGATCCCCGAGCAACCCATCTCCTGACGTGGCACGTCACGCCAGGCTGCACCCGTGCGCAGGACGAAGAGGATGCCTGCCAGGGCGGTGCGGTCGTCTGTCCGGCGTCGTCCCGGATGCCGATTCCGCCGCTGCGGAGGGGGTGGCAGAATTGGAGCGATGCGGGCCCACAGGTCGTCGGGCACGAGATCTCTGATCACGTCAAGATCGTGGCGGAAGAAGTCCGACCGGCGGGTCTGTTCACAGCGGACTCGTTTGATGAGTGTGAGCGGACAGCAGGGATTCTGCAGCGCCCCGTGATCTGTAGCCCGGCTTCTTGCCACTTGTTCGTTTCTGAGACTGGAGTGGGCGGACGTGCTCGTGGTTCTTGTTCCGGCAGCCGGGGCTGTCGTGTGGGCGGTAGCGCTGTTGGTGTCTGACGTGCGGAGTCGGCAGCGGCGGATCTCTCTGGAGGTCCCGTGTTCCGGGTATGGGCAGGGCCGGTTCTCCTCGGATGAGACGCGTTACCACTTGGGGCCGGTCGTGCACGAAGGGCGCGTGATAGAGGGCTCGCTGTACGGGAAGAAATTGCGGATCTCAGTCGGCCAGGCCGTGAAGGTGGAGCTCGACCCGCGAGAGCCGTCCCGCATGTATCTGCCGGACACCATGCCACTGTTCGCACACAAGGTGGCAGCCCTTTTGTACGGAGGGCTGGGAATCGCCCTGACTGGGGCTGCGTTGGCGATCGGCATGTGAGCTCATCAGCGTGACGGTGCGCGGGTTGGACCGCGGCGGTGCTCTGGCCATCACCTCCACGTCGCGCTCCTGGCCGACTCCTCAGAGACGGCAGGCTCGGACATGTTTCCACCGAGAGCCACGGAGACCACGTCCGAGCCTGCAGACAACGTCTGACTACGACGCCTCATTGTGAAACGGTCAGTAAATCAACCGGCTACAGCATCGATTGAGCGCCCTCCAGCTTCGTCAGACCCGGCGTGCGCCCCTGACGGATCCCGCCGGGCAGTGCTTGCCCGAGGCCGCGTACGGCAGGAAGTCCAGCAGCCTCTTCGCCTCAAGACGGCGTACGTCGCCCCCCTGCCAGCCTCCGCGTCACCGCGACCTGGAATCGGGGGCCTCGGGGGCAAGGACGCGTGGTTTGGGCGGCCGCAAGACGAGGACGCCAGCGCAGCGTCAGTGGCAACACGAGGGCACCTTGCCCTGGATGCCAGCCGCGAGCGGCATCCGCTCATGGCGCCACCCGCGCGCCGCTTCGAAAGCGCGCCGGCCGGCCCGGAGCGGATCCCCGACGGGCGGTGCACTCTCGGCAAATCCGTTCGGACATGCACGGAACGGCTGAAAAGTCCGGCGTCAGTTGGTGGACGGGCGGAAAGGGATGTCTCGGTCATCACGAAGGGAGAGCGCGTGGCACGACGAGACATCGAAAGAACCGTCGGCGAGCTAGGAGAAATCCGCCGGATGCACGCCGAAGCCGTCACCTCCGCCTCCAGCGCCACAGGGGGCCGGTACGGGGAACCCGGGTCACCCTTATCGTTTGGACGACAGCCCCTTTTTTGAGCCACACGACGGCCAGGGATGACGCGATGGCGGCTGGGGCACACCGGTCCACGTCCCTCCCGTCGGCCCCCACTGCGACGCGGTGTACCCGCTGCCGTGGCAGCGGCTGTACGCGCGGTTCAACGAGTCCAGTCCCGCTCAGAACCCAGGCACAACCTGAGCTCACGCACCCCAACATCCTCCCCCCTTTCTCTCGACCAATCAGCCACACACCAGGCCAGCCGCCTTCCAGTACACCGCCAAGCACCCTTCTCGTCAGCCGGCTCTTTTCTTCCGGCCCCTGGCCTCAAGGTGCACCCGTACGGCCCGCCGTGATGGCGGGGTGTACGCAGCCCGGCAAGAGTCAGACGCGGGCGCCGTCTTCGTCCAGCAGGCCCCTGCGACTGCCACCGAAGGAGTACCAAGATGTCCGAGCGCAACACCGTCATCCGCAGCCTGCACGATGTGGGGCTGGCGGCCTGGTTCGGCGGCTCCCTGATGGGCGCGATCGGCCTCAACGGCGCGGCCAAGGACGAGGGCGGCACGGAGGCGACCCGGGACCGGATCTCTTCCTCGGGCTGGGCGAAGTGGTCACCGGTGAACGCGGCCGCCATCGGCGCCCACCTGTTCGGCGGGGGTGGACTGCTCGCTGTGAATGCCCATCGCGTCGCCGCCCAGCGGGGCGTGGCCGGCTCCACTGGGGCTAAGACGGTTGTCACCGCCGCGGCTCTGGCCGCCACCGCCTACGCCAGGGTCCTGGGCAAGAAGGTGGAGCTGACTGCCTCCCGGGACCCCAAGGACACCGAGAAGGCGGACAAGCACCCGATCGACCTCGACAAGGCGCGGCGGCAGCTGGCCTGCGCGCAATGGGCGGTGCCAGCTCTGACCGGATGCCTGGTCGTGCTGAACGCCCTGCACGGCGAACAGCAGCGTCCGGCGGAGCAGATTCCCGGCATGTGGGAGCGGGCGCGTTCCGCTACCCACCTCATGTCCTAAGGCCTTGCGAGGCAGATGGTGCTGATCATCGGCTCAGTTCGCGTAGAGGTGCCGCGCGCAAGGTGCTGCTGCTGTGGCATGTCTGCGATGGCTGAGGGCATCCGGCGAAAACCATGACAGACCGGGCAACCGGGTCGTGAACAGGAAGTTCCCCGTGTCTACACACGCACGTACTGCCCGCCCTGCCGGTCGGACACCGATCCAGCAGGCCGCCCTGATCACGGGCGTTGTCTTCCTCCTGGTCGGTGTCCTCGGCTTCATCCCGGGTATCACTACGAACTACGACACCATGGAGTTCGCCGCCCACCACTCCGAGGCCAGGCTGTTGGGCATCTTCCAGGTGTCCATCCTGCACAATCTCGTGCATCTCGCCTTCGGCGTCGCCGGTTTGGTACTGTCGCGCACCGCAGCACAAGCACGGCTCTACCTCCTCGTCGGCGGTGCCATCTACCTTGTCCTATGGCTATACGGCATGCTCATCGATCGTGACAGCGCCGCGAACTTCGTCCCCGTCAACACCGCCGACAACTGGCTACACCTGCTGCTGGGTCTGGGGATGATCGCAATTGGTGCCCTGCTCACCCGCGGACGGAGCGCTACACGGACTGCCGTGTGACCGGTGCAGGGATTTGACCACCGAGGGGGCTACAAGAAGTGGCGGCCAGCAGCAGCCGACCGTCGGTAAGGCGATGCGGGCGGCCATGCGGTCCCCTGTCACCCCGCTTGGATGACCAGTGTTGGCAGCCCGTCGATCAGAGTCGGCGGGGTCAGGGACGGGTGTTACGCCCACGATGGGGACAAGGTCACCGTGACCGCGCACATCGCCCCCACCGACGCACCTGAACAGGACGTCGCGGCAAGCCGAGCGCAGGCGCGTGTTGGAGCCCGGGCGCTGGGGCAGGTACGGGAACATGCCGTTGCGGACCGGCTGGGCGTCGAGGCGCACGCGGTGAGCCGGTGGCGGGCCCGGTTCGCGCGGGACCGGTTGGAGGACCTGACCGACGAATCGCGTCCGGGCAGACCGCAGAAGATCACCGACGGCCAGGTCGAGGAAGTGGTCGTCAAGTCGCTGGCGGCCACGCCGAAGGACGCCACGCACTATCGCGCGGATCTGGCGGACCTTGGCCTCAAGCCGCACCTGGTGGGCACCTTCAAGCTTTCGGACCCGCAGTTCATCGAGAAGGTCCGTGACGTGGTCGGGCTCTATCTCGCCCCGCCCGAGCACGCACTGGTCCGTGCGTGGACGAGAAGATACAGATCCAGGCCCTGGACCGGTCAGCACCTGTGCTGCCGATGATGCCGGGCATGCCCGAGCGCCGCGGCGACGTCACCACGTTCGCCGCGCTGAACACGGCCACCGGCGAGGTGATCGGCCAGATCCATCGCCGTGCTGTGACCGGGAAGGTTCGCCGGGGTGGTGATGGCGGCGGTTGGATGTGCGTGTCGTCCGTTGATCCAGCCGTTGGGGGTGTGGTGGCCGAACCTGTCCGTGCGCAGGTTGACCGACCAGGAGGGGCAGAAGCTGCAGCAAATCGTGCGCCGCGGCAGTACCAACTCGGTGCGCTACCGGCGCGCGATGATGCTGCTGGCCTCGGCCGGCGGGAACCGGGTACCAGTGATCGCCCAGCTGGTGCAGGCCGACGTGACACTGTCCGGGGCATGATCCACCGGTTCAATGAGATCGGCTTGGCCTGCTTGGACCCTCGGTGGGCGGAAGGCCGTCCCCGCTTGCTCAGTCCTGACGACGAGGACTTCGAGATCCAGAAGGCCACCACCCGCCCGACCAAGCTCGGCCAGCCCTTCACCCGCTGGTCCACTCGCAAACTCGCCGCCTACCTGCGGAAAGTCCATGGCCGCGTCATATGCATCGGCCGCGAGGCATTACGTTGCCTGCCCGCCCGCCGCGGTATCACCTTCCAGCGCACCAAGACCTGGAAAGAGTCACCGGACCCCGAGCGCGACGCCAAGACCGACCGCATCGAGCACGTCCTGGACCGCTTCCCGGACCGGGTGTTCGCGTTCGATGAGTTCGGGCCCCTGGGCATCCGCCCGACCGCCGGGTCGTGCTGGGCCGAGCAAGGCCGACCCGAGTGGCATCCCGCGACGTACCACCGCACCCACGGGGTGCGCTACTTCCACGGCTGCTACTCGATCGGCGACGACACCCTCTGGGGCGCCAACCGCCGCAAGAAGGGCGCCGCGAACACCCTGGCTGCGCTGAAGTCGATCCGTACCGCCCGGCCCGACGGCGCCCCGATCTACGTGATCCTGGACAACCTGTCCGCCCACACGGGCAGCGACATCGGCCGCTGGGCGAAGAAGAGCAAGGTCGAGTTGTGCTGCACCCCGACCTACGCTTCGTGGGCCAACCCCATCAAGGCGCACTTCGGAGCGCTTCGCCGGTAAACCATCGCGAACTCGCACTACCCCAACCACACTGTGCAGACACGGGCCCTGCACGCCTACCTCCGCTGGCGCAACGCCAACGCCCGCCACCGCGATGTCCTGGCCGCCGCCGAGGCGGTGGAGGAAGCGGAGCGCAAGGCGCCGATCCTGTCGCCTGACGATCACTGGGGGCGAAGCCGTTCCTGCGGGGACAGAGGATCGCCGGCCGCTTCGACAGCGATCTCGCCGGTCACGACGCTCGCTGCCAACCTCCCCCGAAGAAGCTGGCCCCAACCAGAGGCATGCAACGTAACGCAGCACCACCAGCGGCTCTTCGACGGCGTCCCCCGAAGGAAGGAAAGATAGACGGTCAGCCGCGTGTCCGATCCGTCTCGTCTGCACACTTCGATGTGGGGAAACGGGGGGCGAGCCAGAAAGGGCATGGCTGCCGCCGCAGTGACTCCGGCGGAACAGGGGGCAGGCGTGGCACGAAGGGTTTCACTCGCAGACAGGGCACGCTACTGGTTCGACACCACCTTGGCCCGTGGCACCCCCGCGCTCGTCGGCTGGCTGGCTTTGGGCTGCCTTGTCGTCGTCTTCCCCGCGAGCGCCGTGCTGGTGTGGACGGACCCACATGCCCCCGCATCCCATTCGGGGAGGCTGGCAGCGATCTGGCGCCTCACTGGTGAGACGTTGCGGCTTGGCGGGGCGACGGGCCCGCTCGTGCACGTGCTTTTGTCGGTACTACTCGCCCTGGTCGCCCTGGTGTACGTCTCCACCCTCGTCGGCCTGATCACCACCGGACTGACCGAGCGGCTCACCGCGCTGCGCCGGGGCCACTCCACCGTCATCGAGCAGGGGCACGCGGTGGTGTTGGGCTGGTCCGAGCAGGTGTTCACGGTGGTGAGCGAGCTGGTGGCCGCCAACGCCAATCAGCGCTATGGCTCAGTGGCCGTACTGGCGGACCGGGACAAGACCACGATGGAAGAGGCCCTCAGCAGAAAGGTGGGGACCACCGGCCGTACCCGGCTTGTTTGCCGTAGCGGTCCACCCACCGACCCTGACCTGCTCGCCCTGACCAACCCCGGCGAGGCAAGCGCCGTGCTCGTGCTGCCCCAAGACGACCCGTCAGGGGACCCAGAAGTGGTCAAGACGCTTCTGGCACTGCGGTCCGCACTCGGCGAGGAAGTAGGTCCACCCGTCGTCGCCGCCGTCAGGGACGACCAGTACCGGCTGGCGGCCTCCATCGCCGCAGGACCGCGCGGCATCGTACTGGTAAGCGACGCGATCACCGCGCGGCTGATCGTCCAGTCCGCCCGCCGGCCAGGACTCTCCCTGGTGTACCGCGATCTCCTGGACTTCGCCGGAGACGAGTTCTACCTCGCCTTCGACCCGGCCCTGACTGGCCGTTCCTTCGGCGACACACTGCTGGCCTTCGCCACCTCCAGTGTGGTCGGCCTGCTGCGTGATGGCCGGCCGCTGCTGAACCCGCCGCCCCGCACCCTGATCGGCCCCCGCGACCGGCTGATTGTCATCACCCGGGACGACGACACCGCGCGACGCAGCGACTGCTCTGGACTGGTCGACGAGTCGGTGATGACGCCCTGGCAGCTGGCGAGCGCCCGGCCCGAACGGGTCCTGATCCTCGGCTGGAACCGGCGAGCCTCGCTCGTCGTCGGCCAGTTCGGCCGGTATGCCGTGCACGGCTCGGTCATTGCGGTGGTGGCGGACCGGAAAGAAGTGACGGCCGAGGAGGTACAGCAAACCGGTACGGACTTCGCACCACGGCTGACCACGACATTCCGGCCCGGAGACGTCACCCGGCCAGAGACACTCAGGAGTCTTGAGATCGACTCGTACGACAGCATCGTCGTGCTTGGTCCAGACCCCCTTCCGGGACAGCAGCCCAACGAGGCCGATAACCGGACACTCGTCACACTCCTCGTTCTGCACCTGCTGGAACAGGAGAACGGACGGGAACTGCCGGTGGTCACCGAAATGACCGACGACCGCAACCGGACGCTCGCGCCTATCAGTCCCGGAGCCGACGTGATCATCAGCGCAAAGCTTGTCGGCTTGCTGATGGCCCAGATCTCCCAGAACCGGCACCTAGCCGCCGTATTCGAGGAACTGTTCTCCCACACCGGCAGTCAGGTCCAGTTGCGACCGGCAGCGTCGTACGTCCTGCCTGGTTGTGAAGCGTCCTTCGCCACGGTCGTCGCAGCGGCGCAGCAACGAGGCGAATGCGCCATCGGTTACCGCTGCAACGACCGAGCCACAGCTGTTCCCGACCACGGAGTGCGTATCAACCCGGACAAGAGCGAGCGGCGACGCTGGAATGAGCACGATGAGGTCGTGGTGATCACGCAGGACTGACACAGCCCCTCACGACATGTTGGTCACGGGCAGGCGGCCGGGACCAACTCGGCGTTCGGGCCGAGGAAGCCCCTCGAGCCGGCCGAACGCGATCGGGGAGAGGACGCGCCTGGTTCCCCGGAAATCGTGGACCCTGCCCGGTTATGCCACGAGGTGTGCTTGCCACCCGCCGGTGAGGACCAAGGGGGTACGGGACGCCGAGGGCGATCACATCCGCCAGGACCCTCGTGTGCAGCTCCGGCATGTCTGTCACGCGCTCGCCCGGGCCCCGGCAGCCAGCTGAGGGAAGGCGCCCTCCCACAAGGCGCGCAAAGTGCGGCCGACGAGAGTGCACAGGACGGCCACATCTGTATGAGCAGGTCCTTCTGTTGAGGTAGCGCGAGACGTCTTGGCCCAGGCCCTCGTGCAGCACCGTGCGGTACAGGCCCATGCGCTGGCGCGGCTTGTCCAGGTTGTAGACGGTCATACCGGACCACGCCACATGCAACGGCAGTGCCACGTCCCCGTGCTCGGGACCCCGCAATTCCTCGAGCGAGGCCGGCAACCGCTGCCGGAACTTCTCCCGGTACAGCGCAAGGTCCTCGGCGCACGCACCGGTCGGGACCGGTGTCCGCGACGCTGATGGTCAAGCGCTGGCAACCATGACCCCATTGTGACGCCGTGCGCGGCACGGAGGTCGCGCCGCGCACGGTCGAGGGCGCACTCACTCCGAGCCCACCGGCGCACACCTGTCCCAGCGTGCTGCACCGCACCTTGGGCTCCCGTCCTGGGGTAGCCCTGAATGCCTCCTGGGAAGTTGCCCGCCGCGAGGTGCCAGCAGGGTCCGCGCGCGGGCCTGTCCGTGATCGGAAGTCGCTGTCCGTTCTGTCCCATAGACGACGGCGCCGTTACCGGCTATCGCGCCAATCGCTGTGTGCCCGAGGCCGGGCTCTGATGGGGCGGGATGCGGCGCAGGTCTCGGCTGTGTGGCCGCAGCGAGCGGTCACCGCCCCTTGGCGGATTCCTTGAGCTTAGAACCGGCGGAAACCTTCACGCTGTAGCCAGCCGGGATTTCGAGCGGCTCGCCGGTCTGCGGGTTACGTGCGGTGCGGGCGGCTCGATGGGTGCGTTCGAAGCTGAGGAAGCCAGGGATGGTCACCTTCTCGTCACCCTTTGCGACAATGTCGCCTACGGTCTCGGCGAGTGCGGTCAGCACAGCGTCAGCGTCCTTGCGAGTCACCTCGGCTCGCTCGGACAGCGCAGTCACCAGTTCAGAGCGGTTCATGTGAGTTCTCCATGTGCTTGGATCATGCCGGTCCAAGTCCTGGGCAGGACAGGACACCCCATCCTGACACCGGGCACTGACATTGATGCTGATACTCGGGTTCCGGTGGTCGTGACCCGGGCACTGACTGACGCCCTGCTGGACTGTCTTCGCGTTGTTCTGTCCGGCCGCCGGGATCTGTTCTCATGGCCCCGGCCGGGCGGAACATGACCTGATAGGAGCTTGGTCAGAAGCCCCTTCAATGTCCTGTCTGCGCCACCCGGCCGGCGCCTACCTTCGGCTGGGAAGGCTGTATCAGCATGACATCAGAGGGTGCGGCGGACATCGTGGACCAGGATGTGTTCGGCGGGGTCGACTCCCACACCGACACCGTCCACGTCGCTGTCATCAGCGACAACGGAGGCCATCTCGCCGACGCGGAGTTCGCCACCACCACCGCCGGATACGCGGCGGCCCTGGCCTTCCTGACCGCCCACGGGCGGGTGATCGCGGTCGGGGTGGAAGGCACCTCGTCCTACGGGGCCGGCTTCACCCGGACTGCCCGCTCCCACGGACACCAGGTCATCGAGGTCAACCGCCCCGACAAGGCCGAACGTCGCCGCACCGGCAAGTCCGACCCCATCGA
This sequence comes from Streptomyces rishiriensis, assembly GCF_030815485.1. Taxonomy (NCBI): domain Bacteria; kingdom Bacillati; phylum Actinomycetota; class Actinomycetes; order Kitasatosporales; family Streptomycetaceae; genus Streptomyces; species Streptomyces rishiriensis. Next base: position 189,052 of record NZ_JAUSWV010000001.1, read on the forward strand.
CGCCTACGCCGCCGCACGCGCCGCCCTGTCCGGACGCGCCACCAGTTCCCCCAAGGACGACACGGTCGGTGGGATACGCGCCTTGCACAACACCGCCCGCTCGGCCGTCAAGGCCCGCACCGCCGCGCTCAACCAGATCGGCCAGGTCCTCGTCACCGCTCCGGAGGCGATCCGCTCGAAGTACGGGCAGCTCAAGGGCACCGACCGCACCGAGGCCCTGGCTCGGCTGCGACCGGCCGGCGACGCCCTGCACACCGCTGTCCTGACCGCGCTGAAAAGCCTCGCCCGCCGCGTCAAGGAACTCACTGCCGAGCACGAGACGCTGACGCGGGCCCTGGATGCCGAAGTCACCACACACAACCCCGGCCTGCGGGCGACCTACGGTGTCGGCCCCGACACCGCCGCGCAGCTGCTGATCACCGCGGGCGGCAATCCCGAACGGATGCGAACCGAGGCGTCCTTCGCGGCTCTGTGCGGAGCCGCCCCGGTCCCCGCATCCAGCGGCCGAACCAACCGCCACCGCCTCTCCAGGGGCGGGGACCGGACCGCCAACTCCGCGCTCTACCGCATCGCCCTGGTCCGTATGTCCGGCGACGTCCGAACTCGCGCCTACGTCACACGGCAAGTCGCCGCCGGACGGACGAAGAAAGAGATTATCCGGATGTTGAAGCGGGCCATCGCCCGGGAGATGTTCCGCTGTCTCACCACCACGCTCAACATTCCAGGCATAGCCGACCTACGGCCTCTGCGGCAGGCCAAGAACATCACCCTCACCACCGTCGCCCAGCACTTCGGCGTCTGGCCCACCACCATCTCCAGACTCGAAAGGGGACTCAGCAGGGACGACGACCTCGCTCACGCCTACCGCGACTGGCTCCGAGCCGCTTGACAGCAATAGGAGCATCAGCGCTGGGGTGGAGGTGGGTCCGGAGACGAGCGCAGGTCGCTTTCAGTCCCGTGGAGGAGATGCTTGCCGCGTGAGTGTGACGTCCCCCGCACGGCGAGATCGGCGGAGATGCCCTTGCCGTGGACGCCTGCCGCCGCAACCCACGACCGCGCGGACTGCCCGGACGCTACCGCCACCTATGAGCAGGCACTGCAGTCCTGTCTGCTGCAGCCGCCGTGGCGCCCATCTGCCAGACGACGCGGCGCATCAGTGGCGGCCGCCGCGGCGGTGGCCCCAGGACTGGTCGTCGACGAAGCGGCCCTGGTCGTCGCGAAGGTCGAGGTGTCGTGGTCGTTGTTCCACACGTAGGCACGGCGGTCCTGGTGGAGGTCGGTGCGGATGTCACGGCCCTCACCGGTGTGGACAGGGACGGTGGCGCGGCCAGCCAGACGGCAATGATCGAAGTGGCTTGTGGCCGGACTCGTCCTTCAATGTCCAACCGTCCAGGTTGACCGCGTTGTGGGTGGTGTTGGTCAGCTCGACCCCCTCGCTGTTCAGCGACCGGTTGGAGCGGGTGTCACGCCCCTAGGAGTCGTACTGCACTTTTCTGCGGCCGAGGCCGAGTGCCTGGTGGTCGACGAAGTGCTGTACCAGCAGGTGTGGTCGTGGAGGGCGGTCGCCTACGCGGTGAAAGGCTCTGCGGGGCTTCAGCCGGACGATCGTCCGCAGGCAATAGGTGAGACCCGGGGACACTGTCCCCTCCACACCCACAACGCCCACAACACGACCCGCCACACCGGCATTCCGCGCCGTCCACCGGCCGGGCGGACTCCCGTCCCGGCTCGGGGAAACACAGGACAGAAGCCCTACCACCACCTTCCCCTCAACGTGGCCGTACGGACGCGTCACGCGCTGCGCGCCTCGCGCCGCCGTCTTCTTCGCCCATTTACCTGGTGGCCTGCGGCGTCTCCGCTGGGGTCGTGCGGCAGTTGAGGTTGCGGAAGCCGTGCACCACGAGGAAGTGCAGCGCAGCCACCGGAGGCCGTATCACCCGTACCCTTCGTGGTGTCTACGGCGTCGCATAGCGGGCGCCAAACCACTGGAGGCAATACCCCGTGCTGATTGCTCAGCGTCCGTCCCTGACCGAAGAGATCGTCGACGAGTTTCGCTCCCGGTTCGTGATCGAGCCGCTGGAGCCGGGCTTCGGTTACACCCTCGGCAACTCCCTGCGCCGGACCCTCCTGTCCTCGATCCCGGGTGCGGCGGTCACGTCCATCCGTATCGACGGCGTGCTGCACGAGTTCACCACCGTGCCGGGCGTCAAGGAGGACGTCACCGACCTGATCCTCAACATCAAGCAGCTGGTCGTCTCCTCGGAGCACGACGAGCCGGTCGTGATGTACCTGCGCAAGCAGGGCCCGGGCCTGGTCACCGCCGCCGACATCGCGCCCCCGGCCGGTGTCGAGGTGCACAACCCCGACCTCGTCCTCGCCACGCTCAACGGCAAGGGCAAGCTGGAGATGGAGCTGACCGTCGAGCGCGGTCGCGGTTACGTCTCCGCCGTGCAGAACAAGCAGCTGGGTCAGGAGATCGGGCGCGTCCCGGTCGACTCGATCTACTCGCCGGTTCTCAAGGTCACGTACAAGGTCGAGGCCACGCGTGTCGAGCAGCGCACCGACTTCGACAAGCTGATCGTCGACGTCGAGACCAAGCAGGCCATGCGTCCCCGTGACGCCATGGCCTCCGCCGGTAAGACGCTGGTCGAGCTGTTCGGTCTCGCCCGCGAGCTGAACATCGACGCCGAGGGCATCGACATGGGCCCGTCCCCCACGGACGCCGCTCTCGCCGCTGATCTCGCCCTGCCGATCGAGGAGCTCCAGCTCACAGTCCGTTCGTACAACTGCCTCAAGCGCGAGGGCGTACACATGGTGGGTGAGCTCCTGGCACGCTCCGAAGCCGACCTGCTGGACATCCGCAACTTCGGTGCGAAGTCCATCGACGAGGTCAAGGCGAAACTGGCCGGCATGGGCCTGGGCCTCAAGGACAGCCCGCCCGGATTCGACCCGACCGCCGCCGCCGACGCCTTCAGCGCCGACGACGCGGACGCGGGCTTCGTGGAGACCGAGCAATACTGAACGCTGCGCTGCGCCGGTCATAGAGACACCTCGCGAATAGGGACAGGCGAACCTCCACGCTGTTCCCTGCTCGCTGGGCGGCCTTCACCGGTCCGCGTTCGCGCGCAAACCCTGGCGAAGGCAGCCGACGATAGGGGTGGGAGTCCAGTGCGCAGCGGTCGCGCGACTCCTGCCGGCCGGCGTGCGGGTCAGTGGCGGCTGCCGCGGTGGTGGGCCCAGGAGTAGTCGTCGACGAAGCGGCCGTGGTCGTCGCGCAGGGTCGCGGTGTCGCGCTCGTTGTCCCAGACATAGGTGCGGCGGTTCTGGTAGAGGTCGCCTCGGGTGTCATGGCCCTCGCCGGTGTGGACGCGGACTGTGGAGCGGGGGGCCAGGCGGTAGTGGTGGAAGGTGTAGGTGTGGCCGTCCTCATCGGCGAGGGTCCAGCCGTCGAGGTTGACCGCGTGGCGGGTGGGGTTGGTCAGCTGCACCCGCTCCTTGTTCAGCGAGCGAGTGGAACGGTCGTCGCGCCCCGGGGAGTCGTACTGCACCGCCGAGATATCCACCGTGGGGCGCTGGGAACGTGTGTGGTCGGCCGCGGCGGCCGGCAACACCGACACCGAGGCCAGGGCACCAGCGGCCAGTGCGGCGGCGGCCAGACGGCGGGCGGTGACAGACGCGGACACGGAAGTCCCCCTGATGGAGCGAGCGCGCTCCCCCGTGCGGGAGCCGCGACGGCTGCCGCACGGGGACGCGAAGGTGGTGACGGCCGGACTGCCGTCTTTCGTTCCGGGCTACCGCACGGGTCAGTGGTGGCCGCTGCGGCGGTGGCCCCAGGACTGGTCGTCGACGAAGCGGCCGTGGTCGTTGCGCAGGGTGGCGGTGTCGTGGTCGTTGTTCCACACGTAGGCGCGGCGGTCCTGGTAGAGGTCGGTGCGGGTGTCGCGTCCCTCACCGGTGTGGATCCTGACCGTGGCGCGGCCGGCCAGGCGGTAGTGGTCGAAGGTGTACGTGTGGCCGGACTCGTCCTTCAAGGTCCAGCCGTCCAGGTTCATGGCATTGCGGGTGGTGTTGGTCAGCTCCACCCACTCGCTGTTCAGCGACCGGTTGGAGCGGGTGTCACGCCCCGGGGAGTCGTACTGCACCTTCGAAATCTCCACCACCGGGCGGCTGGGACGGGCGTGATCGGCGGCCGTCGCCGGCAGCGCCGCCACCGAGACTAGAGCACCAGCAGCGAGAGCGGCAGCGGCCAGACGACGGGCGGTAACAGAAGCAGAAGCGGACAAGGAAGTCCCCCAGATGGTGCGGGCACCCTTCCAGATGAGGCCTTATCGGCCGCCGTGGAAGTCGGTGCGGTGTGCGGGTGGCGACCGGGCCGGCCGCGCACCCACACTCTGTCCACCGTGTGAGGGAGTTGGGATGGAAACATGGGCTGTGTTACCTGTTGCCCGTATTTCTGTGACTCTTGAGTGCATCGTCCATTTATGCCAGTGGCGTCATGTTGACGGCTGGATGGATCCCACAGCCCTTGCAGCAGCTGGTTTTCCCCCGAGATCGTCACCGTGGCCCGGCCGGCCATCACCCGAAAGTGAGTAACAGCGTGCGCCCTCATGGCAGCTGGGCATGGGAGCAGAATTTGTGCCGCCTGCGGCCAGCGCCGTGTCAGCTTTTCGTCGGGATGCGCGCGCGATCTCGCGCGCCAGGCGGTCCGCGTCCCGCGCGGCCGCTCCGCCTTCCTCAGCGGCTGTGCGCAGCACTCTGACCAGCTCATACGCCTCGTCAAGCGTCAGCAGGCGCAACCGCTCGGTGTCGTGCTCCATGGGCGCGAAGCCGATCTCATCGAGGTCAAGGTGTTCGTAACCGTCCATGATCAAGGCAACGTCACAGACCGTTGGCAGGACACGGCCGGACAAGGCCTGCGGCCCCGGCCTGCCGTAGGTAGAGCCCACCCATTCCCGGGCTGCGTACTCGGCCGGCGGCGGCGCTTGCGGACCCGCGGCTGCCAGCGCTGCGGCACCGCCTCATCGACCTTCGACGCGCCTTGGGCGGTGGGTGCTTGCGGACGCCGCGCCGGTAGCGGTTGACGGAGTCGGCGGTGACACCGATCTCCGCCGCCACGGCTTTCGCACTGCCCAACTGGCGGATCAGCAAGCTGATCCGGGCCTTCAGCGTCCTGGGACGCTCCTGAGTGAACGACACGCGAGGGAGGTGGTAGCTGCTCGGCGAACCGCTGCAGCCCCCGGGCCTACGGCCTGCCAGCTCTCCCCCAAGGCGACGGGCCGGTCGGCCCGAGATGCTCGAGTAGGCTGCGCTGGCCATGGATACGCATGCCGACCCCGAGCAGCCACGGCACGACGCGATCGGTATCGGTCCGCCGATCCGACAGCTCTTCCGAGACGTCATCGCCGACCGCCTGCCGGGCCACAGTCCGCCTCAGGCGGCGATGTTGTTCGGCGCCGAGATCGCCCCCTGCTGGGACGACCGGAGCTTCCTCGGCGACTTCTACAACGAGATCCTCCACCAGGACACCTGCCAGCCCGCCACCGCTGACGGCCTCGTCCTGCTCGCGGCCCTCGCCGTCGACGAACGGATCCCCGCCCGACATCGATTCCAAACAGTCAACTTGCTGTTCAGGGCTGCCACCGTCGCCGAGCGTCACCTCGCCGAGACCTGGCCCGCCATCCCGCCACACGCCGATCTCGACAGCGAGGCGCGGGCCCGCAGCACGGTCCAGGACCGCACTCCAGCTCTACTGACCCGCTGGTCGGCCGAATGCCCTGCGGTTGGCTGGCCCTCGCCAGCCTCGCCGTCGTCTTCCCGACGGCCCGCACCCTGCCCGCCCTGAGACCGCGCCTGCAGACCTTCACGAACCAGCACCCCAGGGCACCGACATCGGCGACTACGTGCGGTTCGTCCTCGTGCTGGCATCCCAGGACGAGGACCGAATTCTCGCGGTCACAGAAGAACTCACCGACGCCTACTGGACGGGAACCGTGCGTGGAGTGCCCACACGTGCACGAGCCCTCCACCTCCTCGGCCAGATGTTGACCAAGGTGGAAACCGGACTCACCCGGCCACGCGCCGGGCAGTGACGCCCACAGGCACGACGAGGCGACGCACCGCGCATCGCTCGCGCTGCAATGTCTCGTGAACATTCACTGGCCTCAAGGTTCGCGGCTGCTGCCCAAACCGGCGGACAAAACGCTGCCCCTGGAAGTGAACGAAGCCAGGCGTGCGAGCGAGGGCGGGACCGCCCGCCTGGCCTCCTGTGCTGTCCGGGCAACCGCGATCGTCAGAACGCTCCGGCTCGAGCAGCGGTGTGGCGGAGGCGTTCACGAGCCCACTCCCCCGCATCTTCGCTCGGCTGCAGATGCGGGGGTGCCTTGTGATGTTAGGGGCAGGTCTCTTCGAACTTGACGGCGGTGAATTCGACGGGCTGCCCGCTCAACGCCGCACCCGCAGACGGGTTCTGCGTGCAGACCTTCCAGTTCGACTCGACCAGCACCCACCGGCCATCCGGAAGGGCGTCCTTCACGGTGATGGACGTACCGGAGTCGAGCGCGGCACGAGCCGCCTTCGCCGACTTGCCGGCGAAGTTCGGCATCTTGCCGCCTTCTGCGACCAGGGGCTTTTGCTCTTTTGCCGGGCATGCCTCAGCCAGCTTTACGGCGCCGAAGTCCAGTTGTGTATTCGTGGGCTTGGTGGCGCCGGCCTTCACGTTCTGGCTGCACACCTTCCAGTTCCGGTCGAATGCCTGCATCCGGTCCCGGCCGAGCGCGTCATGCGAGGTGAGCCTATAGAAGCCGGCCTCTTGTGCCGTGTCCTGGGCAGACTGCAGGCCCATCCCTGCGAAGTTGGGAACGGTCGCCTTCTTGTCCTCCTCAGGCACGACCTTGTTGCCGCTTGCCTGCTTCCCGTCTTCATCCGTGGCCGTCTTCGCCGTGGCGGTCTTCGTGACGGTGACAGTGGGCCGCGGCCCGGCTTCGCCGCTGGCGCTGGTCCTTTCCTGGTCGCTGCCGGAGGATCCGATCCCGACCCCGAGGAGAAAGATGACTAGCGCCGCCGGGATGACGATCCGCTTGCGCGCCCACCCCGGCTTGCCGCCCGACTGTCCGGCCGGGGATCCGATGAACGGCGGCTGGACAGGCGGCGGCTGGTTGTACGACATGTGTCCCCCATAGATCAGTTAAGGCCAGATGACCGTAAGGGACGAGATGTGCCGTCAGGACCTTTCTGAGAGGGAAGTGATGCAACTGTGACGGAAATATGAACATTGAACAACAGGGCTTTCGCCGCCACCCATAGTCGCTCGTCACCTTCCTTGGCTGTTACCGCCTTGGCAGGAAGGCAGCCGGTCCGTAGACGCCGCACGGGATGTGCGGTTCGCCCTGGTCCGAACTCTCCTGCCTCACGGACCCGGTGGCGTCCACCCTCCAGCGCATCAGCTGTCGCTCCGGGCTGGTGCCGCCTCAAGACGATGTGATCGCCTCACTCGAAGGAATCGCCCGCGAGTCCCGAGTCGTTGACGACAGGGTGCCGCTACAGCGATAGGGGCGCGTCGACGTACACGGGACAACCCTCATGGCGTCGCCACCGCTACACTCGGCCCCCGCCGTCTCGGCTCGCCCCACGACGACCAGTACTTCGACGCCGCCCGCAGACTAGACGTCGACCACCTCGTAGCCAACGACCAGGGACACCGACCTCGCTGATCTCGGTCTCAGGAAGCTCCAACCCCTCCCGAGCGATAGGGACCCGCGGACTGGCTGCCGGTCGAAGATTTCTGCTGCGAGTAGGCCACCACGTGAGCAGCGACCAAGCTGCGCTGCAGCTGTCGGCGGACCCGGCCGAACGCGACACCCTGCCCCACCCGGCTCTGGGAGAACGCGTGGGAGGAGTTCATGCCCTTCCTCCGATTCGACACCGAGATCCGCCGCAATCGTCTGCGCCACCAACGCGATCGAGGAAGGCGGCCTGACCCTTACCCGGTTCATCGTGGAAGCCGCGGCCGGTGAGCGGGTCCCGTTCCAGCGGGGCGGCCACCGCGGTTAGCTCCCCGCTCAGCAATGGCAGCAGTACCTCGAGGCGAACGGGCCCGCACTGGACGAGAGGGAGCGCCAGCCATCCGTACGACAGGGGGACCGGCGCGACAGGTGCACCGAGGACCGTCCGGCTTCAGAGGTGCGGGCTGAACCGAAGCAGAGACGTGGCAGCCGCGCGATCGTCCTTGAGTCCCGCCCCCGGGAAACCGAGACCGCCAGGGTTCCGGTCGACGCGTCGGGTCAAGCGATCCCACTCTGCCGCTTCGGCTGCGGTCAGCCCGCAAGCCTTCAAGGACCCGAAGGGCTACCCGAACACTTCTCGTGCCGCAGGAAGCATGAGGCGTGATCTATCGGCCACCGCTGACCGCCCTCGCTGCGTCACCTGATGCCAGAGCCCCCTGCCCCGTTCGGGTGGCGGGATGTCATGTTTCCGCCTGACATGTCAGTCTCCGGTGCCACAGGACGACGCCTACCGATCCTCGGCGCGAGGCTGAATACAAGGTCCGCGAGAGGAGCGGTGCGGGCGGCCACCCGGACAGGTGGCCGCCTGCCCGCGCGCTGTCACAAGCTGAGGTAGAAGCGCACGGTCGTGCCGTCGTCGCCGGTGTGCACGCGCACCAGGTCGGCCACGTAGTGGGCCAGCATCAGGCCCCGGCCGCCCAGCTGGCCGCGCTCCGGCGGGCGGCGGCCGGCCAGCGGATCGGCCAGCCGGCCCGTATCGCGGACCCCACACACCAGCTGCCCCTGCGCGGCCGCCGGGCAGCACACGGGCACGACATGCCGGTCCCGCCGAACGCACCACCGCCGCCCGCGTTCGGCGCACCACAGCAGGTCTGGGAGGATGGCCGGCAACCGTCCGTACCGGGTCGAGAACCTGCGGGCGGCGAGAGGCGGGCGGGTACGGGCAGCGGGCGGGAGAGCACAGCGGTGCGGCACATGCCGGAGTACCCGGAGTACCTCGCCGCGGTCGTGTTCGCCGCGGGCGGCGTCGTCAACGCCCTGCTGGCACCGCACCGGTTCTCCACCGCCGTCCTGTTCTGCCTCGCGGTGACCTCTGCCGGACTCGCCGTGGCCAGTCGAAGTGCGGCAGCCCACCCGACCATCGCCACCGTCCTCGCCATCGCCGCCCTGCTCCTGGCGCTCGCGCTGGGCCTGCTGCTGCTGGTCGACGGCGTCCTCCTGGTCCAGCGCTACGGACCGCAGGCAGCCCTGCTGGCGACCGGGGCCGCCGGCTGCGCGGTGCTGGCGGTGCTCGGCCTCGACGCGGTCTTCCACGCGATCGGCGGCGAGACGTTCGGTGCCCTCGTGGTCGCGGTGAACGCGGCTGCGGGATACCTCACTCTGCTCTTCCTCGTCTTCGCCGGCTACGTGTTCGTCCGGGGCCGTAGCACCCCCCTACCGGAAACCACCCATGTCGTCGTCCTGGGCGCCGGGCTCGACGGCGACCGGCCCGGCCCGCTGCTGACCCGCAGGCTGGAGTGCGCCCTCGCGATCGAGGCCGCCCGCACACCGGGCATGCCTCGTGTGGTGTTCGTCGTCTCGGGCGGCCAAGGCGACGACGAGGTCCGCTCCGAGGCGGACGCGATGGCCGACTATCTGCGCGGACGCGGAGTTTCCGCCGACCGGATCGTGCGGGAAGACCGCTCCGTCAACACCGGGCAGAACCTCCGCTTCAGCGCGGCCCTCGTGGACGGCACCACTCACGGCCACCGTGCCACGGTGGTCACCAGCGGCTTCCACGTCTACCGCACGACTTTGCTGGCCCGCCGCGTCGGCGTGCCCGTGCACGTCGTGGGCGCGCCGACCTCCCCCGCCTACTGGGTGGCCGCGACACTGCGCGAATTCGCCGCCATCCTGTGGCTGGACCGCCTCCCCCTGGTCGGACTCAGCCTGCTGCTGGCAGTGCCGGTGGCGACGGCAGTCTTCGAGCACTGAAGCGCCCGCGCCCCGGTCAGGCGCTGGCCCAGTAGTTCGCCGCCGTCGAGGTCCGTCCGCTGCCAGCGTGAGTGCTACGTCCGCGCTGCTGTCCGGAATACTCGGTCCATGCCGCTCATCCGTGACATCGCCCAGGCCGACTACTCGGTGGTGGAGGAGTTGCTTAACTCGAACGATCTGGGAGATGGCAGATTTTACGACCCCGAGGGCTTGGACGTCATTGTGGCCGAACTCCACGGATCCGTCGTCGGGGTCGCCGAGTTCCAGATTCACTGCGACTTCGGACACGATGAAGGCCGGGAGGCTCATCCTGGCGAGCAGACGTTCGTCTTGACCATGGCCGTCGCTGATACCGATCGTCGCAGCGGGGTCGGCCGAGCGCTTCTCACCGAGATCGCCCGCCGGGCCCAGGAAGCCGGCCACACATTCCTGGCCCTGGCCCCCCAGGACGGCGACGATGCGACCAGCCGACAGGCCTTCTTCCAGGCGTGCGGGCTCACGCTCTACGGATCCGACAAACCAGGTGCGGCATGGGGCTGCCCGGTCTCAAAAATCCTCGATGCGGACGCGACCAACTCCCGACCTCTCCCCCACCAGACGTCGCCGTCGCATTGACGCTGGCACGGGCGCGGCGGCTCCGCCGACGCACAACCGGCTGAGCGCCCGCCCCGATTCCCTCGCCCGCCGCCCGGGACCTGTCCCACCCACCCACTTCTCTTTCCTCCTGCTGTGGGCGTGGACTCGGGGGCGTAGAGGGGATGTCGGCTCCCGACCGCGGCCTAACCAGCGTGGTGACCGGTGATCACCCTGACGGTTTCCGCGACGGTCGGACTGGCTCTGCATGCAGTCGCAGTTCCCGCCATCCGGATCCAGATCCGCCGGTGAATCCCGGATGGCCGCAGTCCACGGACTGCGGCCATCCGGCCGTTCCCCTACCCGCCCAAGCGCAGAGCGCGCTGCCCAGATCATGGCTTAGCCGCCTGGCCAATGCCCTCTGGGACACGGGCCAAGCGGCGGGTCGGGTGGTTCGAAGGGTCTACTTGAAGGACCGCAGACGCAGGCTGTTGGTGACGACGAAAACCGACGAGAACGCCATCGCGGCACCGGCGATCATCGGGTTGAGCATGCCGGCGGCGGCGAGCGGCAGGGCCACGACGTTGTACCCGAAGGCCCAGAAGAGGTTGCCCTTGATGGTGGCCAGGGTCTTGCGGGACAGACGGATAGCGTCCGCCGCCACCCGCAGGTCGCCCCTTACGAGGGTCAGGTCGCCCGCTTCGATCGCCGCGTCCGTGCCGGTCCCCATGGCCAGGCCCAGGTCGGCGGTGGCGAGGGCGGCCGCGTCGTTGACGCCGTCGCCGACCATGGCGACCGTCCGGCCCTCGGCCTGCAGCCGCTTGACGACGTCGACCTTGTCTTGAGGCAGGACCTCGGCGATGACTTCGTCGATGCCGACGGCGCGGGCGACCGACTCGGCTACGCGTTGGTTGTCGCCGGTCAGCAGAACCGGCTTCAGACCCAGTCGGCGCAGCTGGGTCACCGCCTCGGCACTGGTCTCCTTCACTGCGTCGGCGACGGTGAGGACACCGCGCGCCTCGCCGTCCCAGGCGACGGCGACGGCCGTACGCCCCTCGGCCTCCGCCGCGGCCTTAGCTTCGGCCAGTTCACGGGGCAGCTCGATGATCCACTCCTTGAGGAGCTTCTCGCGGCCGACGAGTACGGCGTGCCCGTCGACGACGCCCTGGACGCCGAGTCCGGCGATGTTCTCGAAGTTCTCCGGCACGGGCAGGCTTCCTGCCTGCTGTACGGCGCCGGCCGCGATGGCCTGGGCGATCGGGTGCTCGGAGGCGTACTCGAGCGCGCCCGCCAGACGCAGCAGGTCGTCTCTTTCTACGCCCGGTGCGGTGAACACGTCCTGCATCTGCATCCGTCCGGTGGTGACCGTGCCGGTCTTGTCGAGGACGACCGTGTCGACGCGGCGCGTGGACTCCAGCACCTCGGGGCCCTTGATGAGGATGCCGAGCTGGGCGCCCCGCCCCGTGCCGACCATGAGGGCGGTGGGTGTGGCGAGCCCGAGCGCGCACGGGCAGGCGATGATCAGGACGGCCACGGCGGCCGTGAAGGCGGCGGCCACGTCACCAGTGACGGCCAGCCAGCCCCCGAGAGTGGCGGCGGCGATCAGCAGGACCGCGGGGACGAAGATTCCGGAGATCCGGTCGGCGAGGCGCTGCACATCGGTCTTGCCGTTCTGGGCGTCCTCGACGAGCCTCGCCATCCGCGCGAGCTGGGTGTCGGCACCGACGCGTGTGGCCTCGACGACGAGCCGCCCGCCGACGTTGACGGTCGCACCGGTCACGGCGTCCCCGACGCCCACGTCGACCGGGACGGACTCGCCGGTCAGCATGGAGGCGTCCACCGCCGACGCGCCCTCGACGACGGTCCCGTCGGTCGCGATCTTCTCGCCCGGCCGTACGACGAAGCGGTCGCCGATAGCCAACTGCGCGACGGGGATGCTTACCTCCTTGCCGCCCCGCAGTACCGTCACGTCTTTCGCGCCCAGTTCCAGCAACGCCCGCAGCGCCGCACCCGCCTTGCGCTTCGACTTCGCCTCCATGAAGCGTCCGGCGAGGATGAAGCTGGTCACCCCGGCCGCGGCCTCCAGGTAGACGGAGGAGGAGCCGTCCGAACGGGAGATGGTGAATTCGAAGCCGTGCCGCATGCCCGGCATGCCGGCGTGGCCGAAGAGCAGCGCCCACAGCGACCAGCCCAGGGCGGCAAGCGTGCCGATGGACACGAGCGTGTCCATGGTCGCGGCTCCGTGCCGGGCGTTCGTCCACGCGGCCCGGTGGAACGGATAGGCGCCCCAGACGACGACCGGAGCGGCGAGCGTCAGCGACAGCCACTGCCAGTTGTCGAACTGCAAGGCCGGGACCATCGCCATCAGAACGACGGGAACTGAGAGCACGAGCGACACGGACAGGCGCTTGCGCAGGGAGAGCAGTTCCCGGTCCGCGGCGGGCGGCCCTGCCCGGACCTCGCCTTCCTCGCCGGCCGGCGGAGTTGAGGGCGGCGGCTCGGCCGTATAGCCGGTCTTCTCGACGGTGGCGATGAGGTCGGCGATCTCAGTCCCGCCCCCGTACGCGACCTTCGCCTTCTTCGTGGCGAAGTTGACGGTCGCCGTCACCCCGTCCATACGGTTGAGCTTCTTCTCGATGCGGGCCGCGCACGAGGCGCAGGTCATGCCACCTATGGAGAGCTCGGCCTCGGAGGCGGGCGCCGGCTGGGGCGCCTGACGGGGACGTGTCTTCTCGGGAACCGTGCTGGTCATGGAGATTCTCCTGGGGAAGGCCGGGACGTACGGCGTCCGTATCAGCGGAGCGGCACGTCCCGGCTGAGAGGAAAACGCGTGGTCCGGGGCTTGTGGCCCCGGACGGGCTCACGCCGCGCCGACGAGCTCGTAGCCCGCCTCGTCGACAGCGGCGCGGACGGCCTCCTGGTCGAGCGGAGCGGCAGAGGTAACCGTGACCTCACCGGTCTTGGCGACGGCCGTGACCGCGGTGACGCCGTCCAGCTCGGATATCTCCTGCGAGACCGCGCCCTCGCAGTGCCCGCAGGTCATGCCGGACACCTTGTAGACGGTGGTGACAGCGCCGGCCTGGGTGTCGGTTGCCGCGCTGGAGTGGCACGAACCGTCGGTGGAGCAGCAGGAGCCGGAGTTCTTCTGGTCGCTCATGACTATTCATCCTCGGAAGTCGATGCGTGGACGACGCGTTTGGGGGAGCTCATCCCCGCTCCTCCCGAACGCATCAACAATATACCCCCCGGGGGTATTTCCGGGCTGCGGGTGTGCCCATGATTTGCCCGACGCCAGCACGTGCTACTGAGCGCGGCCGACCGCCCTGACCTCGACCAGGACCGACGGATACAAGATGTCTTGGACCCGGCCGAGTCCGGTCCAACCCCCGAACGGACGACGGCCCGTCCTTCCAGCCCGCCCCAGTCGCTGCCCGCCGACGTACCGCGCAGAGTGGGGAAGGGTGCAGCCGGACCGAAGGATCACGGGCTGCCGAGAGCAAGGAGCGAGCAGCGCATGACCACCCAGGAAGTAATGGCGGACCACTTCCCCACCGCCGAAGAGGCCCAGATCGCCGCCTCGAGGTGGGCGCCTGGCCAGATCATCGACAGCGAGGAGCTCGGGCTGCGCCTGAGCCGGATGATGGCGGCGGAACTGCCCGCTGGACCGGCCGGGTTCTTCCCCATGCCCACCCCACCCGGCTCTGTCATGCCTTCCGGGCCGGCGAGGGTGGGAGAAGCCGCGCTGGCCATGGCCGCAGGCACGCAGTCCATGCCGGCGGCGATGCCAGTGGAGCGGCCGTTCCCTGATCACCCAGCTCGTGCGGGCATCGCAGCGGATCCGCAAGGATCACCGGCAGCTGACCGACACCGAGCAGGACCTGTTCAACGACGCCCTGCGACAGGCCCGTGGCCCTCAGGAGTACAAGGAACTCGTGGACTCCCACAAGGACATGAGCCATCGACACCACGGAACCATGCCCAGGATGCCGTCGGAGTCCATCCAGCGTTTCCTGCCCTGGCACCGCGCCTACGGCCTCAAGTTCGAGGACCTGCTGCGCACCGTCCACCCCGCCGTCACGGTTCCCTACTGGGACTAAGAGGTCCTAACAAAGGCGTTGGACGTGGCGGTGTGTGATGAGGCAGGTGGCGAGGCCGAGGAAGGCTTCGTGGATGTCGTTGCGTCGTTCCCAGCGGATCCGCAAGCGGCGGAAGCCGTGAAGCCAGGCGATCGTGCGCTCGACCACGTAACGGAAGATGCCCAGGCCGGAGCCGTGTTCCGTGCCTCGTTCAGCGATCACCGGACGGATGCCGCGGGCCCAGAGCAGGCGCCGGTACTTGTCGTGGTCGTAGCCGCGGTCGGCGAGGAGCGCGTCGGGGCGGTGTCGGGGCCGGCCAACGACGCCGGCCACGGCGGGAATCTTGTCGAGCAGGGGCAGCAACTGCGTGACGTCGTTGCGGTTGCCGCCGGTCAGGGACACCGCGAGTGGGATGCCCTGGCCGTCGGTGAGGACGTGGTGCTTGCTGCCCGGCCGTGCGCGGTCGACCGGGCTGGGTCCGCTTTTGGGCCCCGCCGGGCTGCCCTGACGTGGGAGGAGTCGATCACCGCCCGCGACCAGTCCAGCTTGTTCGCTGCCCGCAGCTTCTTCAGCAGTACCAGGTGCAGTTCGTCCCAGACTCCGGCCTGGTTCCAGGCGGCAAGGCGACGCCAGCAGGTCATGCCCGAGCCGAAGCCCAGTTCCTGGGGTAGGTACTCCCACTGGATGCCGGTGTGCAGCACGAACAGGATCCCGCACAACGCCTGCCGGTCCGGGACTCTAGGTCGCCCCTCCACCAGCTTCGGACCCGGCACGGGCAGCAACGGCTCGATGAGCGACCACAGTTCATCCGACACAATCCAAGGCCGCGACTGTCGTTTCCCCACGACCAGACCAACGACCACCGAAGCCGAAAGTCACATGATCAACAACTTCTGTTAGGACCTCTAAGCCGATGACCACGCCCGTCCCGACTGGGTGCGGCAACCCTCCGGCGTGAACCGTCCGACGCCCGGTATCAGGCCGAACGGAAACGCCGACGCCGGCCCTTCAGACCCAGCCGACCATCGACGGCCTCCCGCAGCGCCCCACCTTCACGGCTTTCACCTATGGACGCGTGATGGGCGGCAGCATCAGAATCGATGGCGTGGAAATTACCGCCCACAACAACGTGCACGACTGGTGCCAGGGAACCCTGGGCAACCCGATGATCTCGGCGGAGGACCCGATCTTCTTCATGCTGCACGCCAACGTGGACCGTACCTGGGACCAGTGGCAGCTGACACACACCGGCAGCCCCAACATCACCGGCGACGACGCCGGACTGGACCCCTGGTGGACGCAGACGGCCGGCGGACTGACGGCCGACGGTGCCAAGGACATCACGGTCCTGGGCTACTCCTACCAATAACTGCGGCCGGGGCAGAAGCTCGCGATCAACACGTCTGTGCAGGCTGTGTGCCGAGGGGGCCACGCGTCACTCGCTGCGCCAGGCAGATGTGCCCATTGAAGACCGTGGCCGCTGCCATGGCGTAGCTGGTGTTCGCCGCCCTCGGCTATCCGCAGTCCAACCGCAATCGCGCCCCGGTCCTCTGCTGCGGTCGCGCAGCCCGGGATTCAGCCTCGGGCGTACGAGCGTGGTCATACCGGGCGGCCCGCCGTGACCAGCCACGACGTGCTGAGCAGCTGGACTGTGCCGTCCCCCACCTCCTGGGCGCGCAGATGGTCCGCCAGGGTGCGACAGGCGCGGGATCGCGTGGCCGCGTCGGCCTGCTCCATCAGATGGCGGCCGGGGCCGGTGCCCAGCAGGAACGCCGCCGCGTCCTCGGCTCCGTGCCCCCATGTCCCGTACGCCTGCACCTGGTGGATGCTGATGCCGGTGAATCCGGCCGCGGCGAGCACTTCGCGGATGCGGTCCGGGGCGGCAAGGGAGAACATGCCGGGCAGACCCGGCCGTCCGAAGTCGCCGACGGGCAGGAAGTCGCGCAGCGACGCGATCGCCGCAACCCAGCCGTTGAGCGTGGCATCGGCCGGGCAGACGAACGCCAGTTGGCCGCCGGGCCGCAGTGCCCGGGCGACGTTACCAAAGGCTGCTGCCGGGTCGGCGAAGAACATCACCCCATAGCGGCTGACCGCTGCGTCGAACGAGCCCTCCTCGAAGGGGTACACCTGGGTGTCGCCTTGCACGAAGGAGGCGTTGGTGATGCCCTCCCGCTCGGCGCGGGCCCGCGCCTCGGCCAGCATCGGGCCGGACAGATCGAGGCCGAGCGCGTGCCCTTGGGGCGCTCTGCGCGCGGCGAGGTGCGTGGTCTGCCCGGAGCCGCAACCAAGGTCGAGGACCCGATGGTCCCCGGTGATCCCGGCGGCATCGAGCAGTGGCTCGTTGAAGCCCTCGTTCACAGCGTTCCAGCGGTCCTGGTTGCGGGCCCAGTGGGAGCCTTCCGGCCCGTTCCATGCCTGTGCCTGCTCGGTGTTGACAACGTCCGGCACGGGGCCTCCTGTGGTGAACGACGGGTAATGGGCATGCGCCCAAACAGTATGGGCGCATGCCCAAACTGGCAATCCCCGCTACTCTCCACTGAGTTGCGGCCCTTGTGGGCGGCGGCACCAGAACGGAAGGAAGGCCCATGTCACCGCGCGGAGTGGCGACGCCGGACGTACGCGAGCGGCTGTTCGCGGCGGCCGAGCGCGTCGTGGAGAGGGACGGGCCCGGCGCGCTCACCAGCCGGGCCATCACCACCGAGGCGGGCTGCGCCAAGGGGCTGCTGCATGCGCACTTCGCGGGGCTCGATGAGTTTGTGGCCGAGCTCTGCCTTGACCGGTTCGCACGGACGGCGGCGAAGGCGCAGGCGCTGTCGCAGCTCACCGGGCAGGGCACGGTGGCGCGGAACCTCAACACCGTCGCCCTCGCGCTGTTCGACTCCGCCGGCCCGTCTCTCTCGGGCCTGGCCATGAGCCGGCCCGCCACCACGCAGCGAATCCGCGAGGCCCTGGAAGGCGGAGCGCCCGGCCTCACCGCGATCGAGGAGGCCATCAGCACCTATCTGGCGGCCGAACAGAGGCTCGGCAGGGTGGCGGAGACCGTCAACCCGAGCACCGTGGCCCTCGCCATCGTCGGCACCGCCCACCACCTCCTTATGACCAGTTGGCCGGGCACACCTGACCCACGGCCCGCCATGACGCGCCTGGTGGCCACACTGGTGGACGGCTAAGGACTGCCCCGTTGTCCTCATCGGAGCCATAGCCGGATCGCGGCGAGGCGACGGCGCCGAGGACGACATACGCTCGCTGCCCCCATCGGACGGACTTGAGTTGGCGAATCTGCGGGACGGTAGTTGGCAACCGGGTAACAGGAATCATGATGTTCATTCCAGGAATGCGGATGGGCCGCAGGAGCTTGCCATCCCGGGCATCAGATACCGGCCGGGGGTATTGTGGGGGCGGCTGCGTCACGCAGGCGCGCCCCAGATGACGTGGAAGGGAACCAGTGGTGGCAGGCACTGGACAGGCGCGCAGGCGGGGCATCGCCCGGCTGCTGGCGCTTTGCGCGGTCCTGCTCGGTCTGTTCCTCATGCACGGCTCACCGGCTACCGCCTCAGAAGGCTGCCACGGTGCGATGCCGGCCGCCGCTCCGATGCCCGAAGGCCATGACTCGGCCGCAATGACCTCCACGCTCCCTGCAGTGGTGATGTCTGCGACTTCAGCGATGGCTCTGCATCCCGGCGCGGAGCACATGTCCGGCACGTCGGCCATGGACGGGACGATGTGCGTCTCGACCCCCGCGCGGCACCGCATGTCGCTGCCGTTGGGCGGCCTGGTGGCCGTGGTCGCGGTCCTGGCGGCCAGTTCGGTCGCGGGCCGTCCTGTGGCGCTGGGCCGGACGGGGCGGCGCGGGCCGCCGCCACCGGGCGGGCGGATTCTGCTGCTGCAGGTGTGTGTCGCGCGGACGTGACAGGACCGTGCCGGCCCCGGCCCCCCCCGGGCCGGCGACGTCGTCCTGCTCGTACCCGCGCGCCAGGGGCGTGGTGCGCCCACCCGGAAAGACCACCTTCATGTTCACTTCTCGTCCCACCGTCCGCCGTCGTGCCCTCGCGGCGGCCGGCACCGCGGCCGCGCTCGCGCTGACCCTGGCCGCCTGCGGTTCCTCAGACGACTCCTCGATGCCGGGCATGGACCACGGCGCCAAGCCGTCCACGTCCGCCTCGGCGAGCACCTCACCGTCGACGGGCGACATGCCTGGCATGGATCACATGGCCAAGGGCAACGGCCTGTCCGACACCAAGGACGGCTACCGCCTCACCAGCCAGGACGCCACCCTCCCCGCGGGCAAGCAGGCCGCCTACCGGTTCGCGGTGACCGTACCGGACGGCAAGCCCGTCACCGGCTTCGCCGTCGACCAGACCAAGCGCATGCACTTTTACGCCATCCGCTCGGACCTGACCGGCTTCCAGCACATTCACCCGGCCATGGCCGCCGACGGAGCCTGGACCGCCGACCTGGCCGCCCTCGCTCCCGGCTCGTGGCGCATGTTCGCCTCCTTCAACCCCGACAGCGGATCCGGCAAGGGCAACGACTTCGTCCTCAGCCGCACCGTCACCGTCCCCGGCACGGCGACGAAGACCCCGCTGCCGGCAGCAGCCACCTCCGTCGACATCGACGGATACACCGTCACCCTCAAGGGCGAGCCGATGGCCGGAATGGCACACCCGCTGACCGTCACCGTCACCAAGGACGGCAAGCCCGTCACCGACCTCCAGCCCTACCTGGACACCTACGCCCACCTCACCGCCTTCCACGAAGGCGACACCGCCTTCGCCCACCTGCACCCCACCACGAAGGTCAACGGCGACCACGGCGGCCCCGACCTGTCCTTCCACGCCGAACTGCCCACGTCCGGGAACTGGCGGCTGTTCCTGCAGTTCCAGACCGGCGGCAAGCTCCACACCGCCGCGCTGACGTTGAACGTCGGCTGAACCCCCTGCGGGGCGCCGCCTACCCGGCGGCGCCCCGCGCCCGCCCGCCACGCGGCACCGCCCAGGTGCGAGGCATCGGTGCGTCCCAGGCCGTGCTCCTCTCGGAAGGCTTCCCGGAGCGGCGAAAATGAACATGTTGCGCCCTGTGGTCAGACACAGGAGCACCAGGATCACGATGGCCACCGTTGACAGCTGCGACTCCACCCGGGGGTGGAGTCCGGTTTCCATCCGCAGGCCGATCACTGCGGGTGCCGCGCGGAGGTACCACTGACTCATGAGCCTTACGCTGCCGCTGGTCCTGCCCAGCCCGGACGGCAAACCGCTGCCGCCCGACGACACAGCACGGGCGTTCCGTTCCTTCGCCCGTGATCTGGCTGCCGGTCGGCGCCAGTGGACCGCCGCGGAAGCCCACTTTCTCGGCGGCCTGTTCGACCAGCTCGCCGCTGGCT
Organism: Streptomyces rishiriensis; assembly: GCF_030815485.1. Classification (NCBI taxonomy): domain Bacteria; kingdom Bacillati; phylum Actinomycetota; class Actinomycetes; order Kitasatosporales; family Streptomycetaceae; genus Streptomyces; species Streptomyces rishiriensis. The sequence goes on from NZ_JAUSWV010000001.1 coordinate 209,055, forward strand.
GGGACACCACCCAAGCCACCGGCCGCGACGAACCGCTGCGCGATGCCCTCACCCGCGGCGGGCCCCTGCCCTACGGCCCCTGCCTGGAAGTCGGCTCCGGAACAGGCCAGTTCAGCGCGCTCCTGGCCTCCGCCTTCCCAGCCGTGATCAGCTTGGATCTGTCCGAGCAGATGCTCCGCCAGGCCGCCGGACGCTCCCCGGCCCGCGTCCACGCCGATGCCAGCAGCCTGCCCTTGCCCGACGCGTCAATCGCCGCCGTCGCCGCCATCGACATGCTTCTCTTCCCCGCCGAGACCGCCCGTGTCCTGGCTCCGGACGGCGTGCTGCTGTGGATCAACCAACTCGGCCAGGACGGACCGCTGTACCTCCCGGCGGACGACGTCGCCGCAGCCCTGCCCGGCCAGTGGCACGCCACCGATGCCGCCGCGGGCTGGGGAAGCTGGGCCGTCCTGCGACGCACCCACTGACCGGGCGGGCGCAGCTCGCCTGTGCGCTGGTGCTCAGTGGGCGTGCCGCCGGTGGTGGTGCGCGTGCTGCTCCGCCTCGGCCGCTTCTTCATCGGCCTCCCTGGCTACTGGCGGCCTCGGCCACCGGTCCTCAGGGGCCTCGCCGTCCGGTCGCGGCCCTACACGTCGTCAAGGCCCGAGGCCGCTGGAGTGTAGGGCCACGGCCGCGTTTGACAGGTCTCTGGCAGGCCTTCATGATTTCACTAATGTAGTAGCTAATTGGTGGTGAGTCGTGCAGTTCCGTATCGACAGGCGAAGCGCGGTTCCCGCGTACCAGCAGATCGTTCAGCAGACCAAGGACGCTCTGCGGTTGGGCGTTCTGGTGCCGGGGGACCGGCTGCCTACTGCCAAGGAGGTCGCCGAATTCTCCGCGGTCAACCCGAACACCACGCTCAAGGCGTACCGGGAGCTGGAACGTGAAGGGCTGGTGGAACCTCGGCCTGGGCTAGGGACCTTCGTGCTGCAGTCACTGGCCCGGCCACAAGCGGCCGCGGACTCCCCGCTGCGCGGAGATCTGGAGACGTGGATGGAGCGGGCACACGAGGCGGGCTTGGAGCGGGAGGACGTCGCCGCACTGGTCGCCTCGGTTTTGGAGGAGCGGTATGCCGGGACCACGGCTGCCGCGCGAACAGCGGAAACATCGAGGGGAAAAAATGACTAGCTCCATGGACGCCGCGGGCCCGGCGCAGGAGTCGGCGATTGAGGCGTACCGAGTGGGCATGGAGTACCGGCGGGGGTGGGCCCTGCGGGATTGCTCGTTCCGGCTGCCGGCCGGGCGGATATGCGGTCTGGTAGGTCCCAATGGGGCGGGCAAGACCACGTTGCTGGCGATCACCGCCAATCTGCTGAAGCCGACGGACGGCACGCTCAAGGTGTTCGGCATGGCACCGGAGTCCGCTGAGGCCGGACGGCGTACCGCGTTCCTCGCTCAGGAGAAGCCACTGTTTCGCCGCTTCACCGTGGCCGAGACACTGCGTCTGGGCCGCGAGCTGAACCCCGGCTGGGACCAGCGAGCGGCCGAGAACATCGTCCGGTCGGGCAATGTGCCGATAAACGCGAAAATCGGGACGCTCTCCGGAGGACAGCGCACCCGGGTCGCTTTCGCTCTTGCTTTCGGCAAGCGCCCCGACCTGTTGCTGCTCGACGAGCCGATGTCCGATCTCGACCCTCTGGTGCGTCACGAGCTCATGGGCACGCTATTGGCCGAGGCCGCCGAACGCGGCACCACTGTGCTGATGTCCTCCCATATGCTCACCGAGCTGGAGAACGTCTGCGACTTCCTTCTGGTCATCTCCTCGGGCGGCCTGCGCATGGCTGGCGATGTGGACGAACTGCGCAGCGCTCACGTCCTGTTGCAGGGCGCACGGAGCAACGACGGTGAGCCACGGATCCCGGCGGAGCTCGCGGGCCACACGATGGTCGAATACCGCACCAGCGGACGTCAGGCCACCGCGCTCATACGCCCCGACGGCCCGGTCACCGGCCAGTGGCAGGCTGACACCCCGACTCTGGAAGAACTCTTGCTCGCCTACCTGCGATCCCCCGATGCACCACCTCTGATCAGCCCTGAAGCCCATGCCCCGGGCAAGCCCTACGGTTTCGGCGGTTCGGACGCGGTGGCGGCATGAACATCATGACCAACGTTGCCGGACCCGACAAAGCGACTGGATCCCCGCAGTCAGCTGCCCGTGGCCCTCGACTCAGCGGCGTAACGTGGCTCATCTGGCGTCAGCACAGGGCTGCTTACTGGACCCTTTTCGCTGCCACCGCCATCTCGGTAGCGTGGATCGCCCACCAGCGCACCGGCCTGATAGACCACCTGACCGCTCACGGCTGGCCTCGCACGGCACCCGAACAGTGGCTCGACGGAATCGACCCGTACGCCGAAGCAATCGACAAGGTCACCTTCGGTCTGGGCTTCGTCCCCGTCCTCCTCGGCGTCTTCCTCGGCGCTCCGCTGCTCGCGGGCGACCTGGAAAACGGCACCGCCAAACTTGTCGCCTCCCAGTCCGTCAGCCGCGTCCGCTGGCTGGCCACCAAGCTCGGGATCACCGCACTGGTGGTCGTTGTGTGTACGGCGGCGCTCTCCGTCGCCTTCGGCTGGTGGTGGAAGCCCGTGAGGAAAGAGGTCAACGTTCTGGAGTGGAGTAGCGGCGCCGCATTCGACAACAGCGGCCCCGTGCCCATCGCGCTCACGCTGTTCACGGTCGCGGGCGGCGTGGCGATCGGCATGCTCGTGCGCCGGACCTTGCTCGCCATGGTGGTCACCTGCGGCTTCGCAGTGGCCGTGCAGGGCGCGTGGGCCTACTTCCGGCTCGATCTCGGACAGGTCGTCACGGTGACCACGGGCAAGGGCATCGGAGCGGACGCGTTCCCGGCTACTCCCCATGCCGCGTACCAGGTCGACCAGTCGTACATCACAGGTTCAGGTCAGACCCTCCCTTGGAGTACCTGCGCGCATGAGGCGTCCGAGAAGGCCGCCGACGCATGCGTGAAGAAGGCCGACATCGTGGGCTGGTCGGTGGACTACCTGCCGATCTCGCAGATGAGCAGCATGCAGTGGCTGGGCGCCTCGATCCTGTTCGTCCTGACGGCCGCCATCGCGATGTTCATTTTCCTGTGGGGCCGCAAGCGGCTTGTCTGACGTCCGCAGGCCCGTCCCGCCTGGCCGTCTTCCACTGCCCGGTTTCCGCGATCGCCGCGGAGACAGGTAGGGACGGGCTCGAGTGCCACTGACTTTGCCGTGGCGTGCAGCGCGCGACGCCTGCGCGCTACGGGTCACGAGGTAGGGCCGCCTGTCGCCGGCGGGAGGGCGGTGTGCACGCCGTCCGCAAGAAGCCCCGCCGGCCGGTGAGCCAGAGGTCAGCCTCGCTGTTCCCGTTGTTCGGGCGGTCCTACGGCCGCCCGAACAGCCATGTGGGGTGATAGCTGTCAGCAGTCCTGGGGCGTCATGGGCGGCATCGTCTCGGTGGATGTGCGGGTGATGAGTTCGATGGGGTGGTGGCGTTCGGTGGGGGCTTGGGCGGTGCCGGTGAGGAGGTCGGTGAGGAGTTCGACGGCTTGGTGGCCGTAGGGCTGGGGGCGGAGGTTGATGGCGGTGACGGGGGGTGTGCACAGGGTGAGGGCGGGGGAGTCGACGCAGGCGGCGAGGAGGATGTCGCGGCCGATGGTGCGGCCGAGGTTTTGCAGGGTGTGGTGGGCGATCTGGGCGGTGCCGTCGGGTCCGCAGATGAGTGCGTCGGTGTCGGGCCGGCGGGTGAGCATGTCGGTGACGAGGGTGCTGGTGGCGGCGGTGGGGGCGTCGGTGGCGACGGCGCCGATGTGGGGGGTGATGTCGTGCTGGTGGCACCAGTCCTCATAGGTGCGGCGGATGAGGACGGCCCAGTCGGACTGGAAGTCGTCGTCGGTGCCGATGAAGGCGGGGGCGGTGGCGCCGGCCCGGGCGAGGTGGTCCATCAGCTCCCGCATCGCGGCACCGTGATCAGCATGCAACAACCCCGCCGGCGTGGAGCCCGTTGTCTGGAACTGGCCGACGCAGACCAGTGGCAGAGATACGCGGGCGAGGGCGGTGGCGACGGGGTCGGTGGGCATGGGGTCGATGAGGATGATGCCGTCGGCGCGGATCTGGGGGGTGCCGGTGGTGCGGTCGCCGGGCGCGAGGAGGGTGAGGTCCAGGCCGTGGTCCTGGGCCCGGCGGGCCGCGGCGAAGGCGAACTCCATGTAGAAGGTCAGGCCCATCGCACGCTGCGGGATGTGCAGAGCGATGGTGCCGGTGCGGGCGCTGCGCAGATGACGGGCGGCGGCATTGGGCACGTACCCCAGCTCCCCGGCCGCCTCCACGATGCGTCGGCGGGTCCCCTCCGACACCCGCCCCGACCCCGACAACGCATCCGAAGCGGTGGTCTTGGAGACATTGGCACGCCGGGCGACATCGACGATCGTGGCCGAGCGGGCTGGGGACACCGGCTCGTTCATATGCAGCTCCACTCGAAGGGCAAAATCTGCAAACACTTGCCGGAACGTTCCGGCCACCCTTAGATTACTGATGCCGGAACGTTCCGGCCACTTGCGGCCCCATTCTTCACCTAACCTGCCGGTCCGCATTGTGCCGAACCGCCCTGCAAAGGACATCTCAGCATGACTGTTCCAACGGGCAGGGCGGCCGCCCACTTGCCCAGCCTGTTCCGGTACCGCGTACTGTGCGGCCTACTGGTGGCGACCGACTCGGTCATCACCCTCTTTCCCCCGCTGTATTGGAACGTTGACGGGCCGGCAGCCGCACTCATCTACGTGATAGGCGGCAGCGCGCTGGTTGCCGCCTCGATCCCAGCCCTTTACCTCCTCGGCGCCCGCTGCGGCCGTGACCGGTGGGAGTCGATGTGAACGTTCTTGTGGGAGGCGGCGTGCTGGCCGTCTTCGTCGCCGGGCTCGCCGCGGTCCTGGAGCGCAGCAGAAGGGCTGCCGATCTGGACGAGTACACGCTGGCAAGCCGTTCCTTCGGCGCTTGGTACCAGACCATGTCGTTCCTCAACACCTGGATACCGGGCACGGTCTTCATCACGTTCGCAGGGATGGCAGCCTCGGCAGGTGTCATCGGCTTCTACTGGGTGCCTTACAGCCTGCTGACCCTGGTGCTGATGTATCTCATGGCGCATACCGTCCACGCCTGGGGAAAACGGTGGGAACTGCGCACGCAGGCGGATCTGCTCGGCATGAGGTACGGCTCTGCGGCGGTCCGCGTGGTCGCTGCGCTCATCGGAGTGGTTGCGTCGTTCCCATGGATCGTCCTGGGCATGCAGTCGCTCGGGCTGGTGTTCTCCTACCTGTCCTTCGGACATCTCTCGCCGCGCCAGGCTGTCGTGATCGGTATCGTCTTCCTGCTGCTGCGCCAGGCGTGGACGGTACGGATGGGCATGCGCGGCATCGTGGTGAGCGACGTCTACCAGGGCATCTTCGCCTACGGGCTCGGTGGGGTGCTGGTCTGCGGCCTGATCGTCTCCCTGATACGCGGTGGCCACGGCCTGGACGCGCTGCCGTCCAGCCATTTCCTCCTTCCGGGGCCGGGAAGCCCGGAGGGAGCGCTGTATCTCATGTCGCTGATCCTGACGGGTGCGCTGGGCAGCTGGTGCTGGCCCGACATGTTCGTGCGGCTGTTCACCGCACGCAGCGTGCAGGTCATCAAGAAGTCGGCCGTCCAGGCGACTCCCTGGCTTCTGGCGTTCGCCGTGGCTCTGTCGCTGCTGGCCATGCTGGGCGGCTCGCTGCCCGCAGTCGCCCAGGCCCCCGCCGAGGTCTTCTTTCTGATCGCCTCGCGCGGCGGACCGTTCGTCCTGGCCTTGGCCTGCGTGGTCGTTCTCGCGGCGACGATGGGCAACGTCGACTCCAATTTCCAGGCCCTCGGCGTGCAGGTCAGCCAGAACCTTCTGCCGGGCCACCGCGACCCGTCCGCTCAAGTCCGGGCGGCGAAGGCCTGTGTGCTTGTCCTGACCCTGCTGGCTTCCGCAACCGCCGCTCTCACGCTGGACACCACGACAGGCCTGGCCAGTCTGGCCATCGTGTCCTACCAGGGCATCTGCCAGCTGGCACCGGCCCTGTACCTCGGCATGGCATGGCGACGCGGCAACGCGGCCGGTGCCCTGGGCGGCATGGTCGCCGGCTTTGGCACCGCGGCAGCCCTGCAACTGGCGTACCCCACGTCCGTTCCATGGCTGGCAGGTCTGACTTCCGGTGTGGCCGGGCTGGTGGTCAACACCATGGTCTATCTGTTGGCCGCCTTCCTCCTTCCCCACAGGGACGAGGAAGCGGCCCGGCTGAGGACGCTGTTCGCGGCCCGTGCCGCAAAGTCTCAGCCCGCCGGGCTTGTCGGGGCGGCTCTGGAGACGGACCGCTCATGATCAGGGACGCGCAGCGGCCTGCTTCCCTGTGCCGGCGTACTCCGCACCCTCATCGGCCACTGTCCGGTCGCCGAACGTGCAGAGCCGTCAGGGTGCGAAGGCTCGTTGAACGGTGAGTGAGAGGGCGTTGCGGCGGGTGTCGTGAGCGGCCTCGGGCTCGTCTTTGTGGGCGGTGTGCATGGGGCTTGCGGGCGACCATGTCATCGACATGGCGGTGACGAGGGCGAGCACCTCGGCCGGCGCGATGGTGGGGTTGACGATGCCTTTCGCCTGGGCGTCGGCGATCGACTGGAGCTTCTCGCTGTCGTGTCCGGGCATGAAGTGGTAGAGGTCTCCGGCCGGTGTGCGTTCCAGACGGGCCCACGTGGCCAAGCGGACGAGTTCGGGGCGCACGAGGTAGGAGTCGTAGAGACGGACGGCGTAGCCAGGCAGGTCGTCGCCGGTGACCGGAACGGTCTCGACGATCATGTCCAGGTGTTCGGCGAAGACGGCGTCGAAGAGTTCGTCCTTGCTGCGGTAGTACTTGTAGATCTGCGCCTTGTTGACGTTGGCGTTGGCGGAGATCCGGTCGATGCGTGCGCCGGCGATGCCGTAGGCGGCGAACTCGACTGTCGCCGCGTCGAGCAGACGCCGACGCGACGCCTCGCCTGCGCTGGTGATCTGGCCCGTCTTCATGACACCATCCTAAACAAACCAGTTCGTTTATACCGATGGGGTCCGGCCGCCTCCGGTCTCCCTCTGCCGGGGAGGGCCAGGACGGCCGGAGGGTGCGGAGCTCGTATGGGGCTCAGCTTGCGGGGGTGCTCATGTCGAGGACGAAGCGGTACCGGACGTCGTTGCGGGCCAGTCGTGCCAGTGCTTCGTTGACCTGGTGAGAAGGCAGGACCTCGATCTCTGCGGTGATGCCATATTCGGCGCAGAAGTCGAGCATCTCCTGGGTTTCGAGGGTGCCGCCGCTGCCGGCGCCGGCGATGGTCTTGGCGCCCTGGATGAGGCTGAGCGGTTGCACCTCGATGGCGCTCTCGGGGATGCCGACCACGCAGAGCGTTCCGTCCATGGCGAGCGCGGTCATGTACGGCTCGACGGAGTGCGGTGCGCCGACGGTGTCGAGGATGAAGTCGAAACGGCCGGCCTGGGCGGCCATCTGCTTCTCGTCCGTGGAGAGCACCACGTCGTCGGCGCCCAGTGCGCGGGCTTCGTCGGCCTTGTCCATGGTCCTGGTGAACTGCACGACCTCGGCGCCGAGCGCGTGGGCAAACTTGAGGGCGATGTGGCCGAGCCCGCCCATCCCGACGATGCCGACTGTCTTGCCCGGGCCGACACCCCACCGCTTCATGGGCGCGTAGGTGGTTATTCCGGCACACATCAGGGGTGCGACACCGGCCGGGTCCAGGCCCTCGGGCAGGTGGTAGGTGAACTTCGCGGGCAGGACGTACTCCGAGGAGTAGCCGCCACGAGTCATCTGGCCGTCCTTCGGGTCGGTGTTCCCGTAGGTCAGGGTCGGGAACCGCAGGCACCAGTTCTCACGGCCCTTGAGGCAGGGCGGACAAGTTCCGCAGGAGTCGATGATGTTGCCCACGGCTACCTTGTCGCCCACCTCGAACCTGGTGACTGCGCTGCCGACAGCGGTGATCTCGCCTGTCATCTCATGGCCCGGCACGAGGGGGAAGGCGTTGCCGTGGCGGATGGCGGAGATGTCGCTGGCGCAGACTCCGCAGTACTCGACGCGTACGGCGACATCGTCGGGGAGCAGGTCGCGGCGGGTGAAGTCCCACGGGGCCAGCGGGCCGCCCTGGTGGTGTGCGGCCCAGCCGCTGACATTCCTCATGGTGAATTCCTTATCTACGAAGTGCGGGAGCGCAGAGGTGGTCCCCAGCGAGGCGTGCGGGGCGGCGCCGTCACGGCGCGCGCCGCGTCGAGCACCGGCTGGTGACGGGATTTCAGTCGTCGAAGACGATTTCGGCGAGGCGGCTGCCGGCCATCCAGTCCTCCACACGGGTGGGCTGGGCGATGCGGCCCGGGTTGTGGGGCTGGTTGAGGTCGGCGACGAACTGGGTGAAGATCCGTCGACGCTCGCTGTCGTCGGTGATCGGGACGGCGGTGGCGGGCAGATCGGCCCGGATGCCGTGCTTGAGGTGGAAGGTGAGGCGGGGGTTGGCCAAGATGTTGGCGTACCAGCTGGGGCGGGACGGCAGGCCGCTGAGGTAGATCTTGCCGTCGGCCCGGTAGAACCAGATTTCGATCCGCCGTGCTTTTCCGGTCTTGGCGCCGGTGGTGGTGATGTCGATGGTCCGGTCTCGGGCGGGCGACGCGGGAGTGATCGCCAGCGCCCGGCGTACGGCCTCATCCATAACGTTCTCCTTTATTCACGGGCGGGTCATTCGCGCAGGCCCGCCGCTGGGGCCGTCGCGGCCGCGCACCGGTGCGGTGCGTCGGCTGCAACGGTTGTCTTGGCGCGTTGACGCGGGAGGCTGGATCAGAGCTGGATCATGACGGTCTTGGTCTCGGTGAAGGAGTCCAGGACGTCGGTGCCGTGCTCGCGCCCGATGCCGGACTGCTTGAAGCCGCCGAAGGGGACGGTGCCGGCAGTCATCTGCCCGTAGGTGTTGATCCACACGGTGCCTGCTTGGAGGCCGGCGGCGACGCGGTGGGCACGGCTGAGGTCGGAGGTCCACACGGCGGAGGCGAGGCCGTAGTCGGTGTCGTTGGCCAGCCGCAGCAGTTCGGCCTCGTCGGTGAACGACATCAGTGTGGCGACGGGGCCGAAGATCTCTTCCTGGGCGACGCGCATGTCGTTGGTGACGTCGTCGATGACGGTCGGGGGGACGAACAGGCCGGGGTTGTCGGTGAGTTCGCCGCCCTGGCGCAGGCGGGCGCCTTCGCCCCGGGCGATGTCGAAATAGGAGGTGACGGTTTCGAAGTGGCTCCGGGAGGCCAGCGGGCCCATACGGGTGTCCGGGTGGAAGGGGTCGCCCATGGTGTACGTGGCGAGCTCTCCGGCCAGCAGCCGGCCGAACTCCTCGCGCACGGACTCCTCGACGAAGATGCGGGTTCCCGCGACACAGCCCTGGCCGGTGCCGGCGCAGAAGCCGGCGGCGGCACCGGCGGCGGCCTTGAGGTCGGCGTCGGCGAAGATGATGTCCGGGGACTTGCCGCCGAGCTCGAGCGTGACGCGCTTGAGATTGCTGGTGGAGGCTTCCAGGATGTGCTTGCCGACACTGGTGGAGCCGGTGAAGGTGACCTTGTCGATGCCGGGGTGGTTGATGATCGCCTCGCCGGCGATACGCCCGCTGCCGGTGATGACGTTGACCACGCCTGCGGGCAGGTCGGTCCTCTGCAGGAGTTCGCCCAGACGCAGGGCGGTCAGCGGTGACTGCTGCGCGGGCTTGAGGACCACGGTGTTCCCGGTAGCCAGGGCCGGCCCGATCTTCCAGGCCGCCTGGAGCAGCGGACCGTTCCAGGCCGTGATGCCTGCGACGACGCCCAGCGGCTGACGCAGGGTGTAGTGGAACTGGCCCGGCTCCGAGGGCGCAGTCTGCCCGTAGATCTTGGTGGGCCAGCCCGCGTAGTGCCGGATGACCTCGACAGAGTGCGAGACGAACCAGCGGCTCAGGTACAGCGGGGCGCCCATGTCGAGGGATTCCAGCGTGGCGAGTTCCTCGGCGTGGTCCTCCATCACGTCAGCGATCTGCAGCAGGATCTGGCTGCGCCGGTAAGGGGTGATCGCTGCCCAGGAGGGGTCCTCGAACGCCCTGCGGGCAGCCGCAACGGCGAGGTCGACGTCCTCGGCGCCAGCAGCGGCGGTGGAAGCCAGCACCTCTTCGGTCGTCGGGTCGATCGTATCGATGGTCTGACCGGAGCGGGCCGGAACCCACTGACCGTCAATCAGAAGCTGCTTCGGCGCACCCGTCAGGAAGGCCGGCGAGGGGCGTTCGGACGAAGCAAGCATGAGCGGAACAGACACAGAGACCTCCACAGCCAGGAAAACAAACTGGTTTGTTTACGTGTTGAGAAACGTACTCCTCGCTGACTCCAAGGTCAAACGAACTAGTTTGTTTTCTCTGTCTGGTCGAGCCGCCATACGATTTCGTCGTGCAGGACGGCGGCGGCCTTAAGTGCGCTGAGCTGCGGCGATGCCTTCCAGCATGGGGAGTGCGAGATGCCGCGGGTCTCCCCTGCCGGGATGCAGATCGCGGGGAGCCGACACGCCGTGCCCCCGGGAGCCCTTCTGCAACGCGCTGTGCCCACACGTACTGCGAGCCGCTGGCGTGCGGGCTTGCAGCCCGCAGCCGGTACGCCGGCCCCAGCGCCTATCGAGTGAGGCACCGGAGCCATGACACGAGGGCGGGGCCGCGCGTGGCGAACGCGTCCGGTGCGCGCCCGAAGTCCGCAGAACCGGTCTTGTGGCGAGCGAGGTGAGCACGCGTTGAGCATCTGGTGAGCACGCTGGACCTTCCCGCGCTCACGCTTGATCCAGGAGACTGGTGCTGCGCGGCGGACAGTGCCGTCCTATGCACCGGTGGGCAGCAGAACACGGCCCACGGCTGAGGAGGCCCTCTTGCCCATCACGGCCGGATCAAACCGACGTGGGCAGGGGCCGCTGAGAAGCAAAGGGGAGGGCATGGCCACGGACTTCACCGAACTCGGGGCGTTCTTGAAAACCAGGCGGGCACGCGTTTCGCCCCAGGAGGCAGGACTGCCACCAGGGTCACGCCGGCGGGTACCGGGACTGCGCAGGGACGAGGTGGCACGGCTTGCCGACATCTCCGTCGACTACTACATCGAATTGGAGCAGGGGCGCCGCCAGGGCCCCTCGGTGGCTGTACTCAAGGCTCTTGCAGTAGCCCTGCGCCTGGACGCCACGGAGACCGAGTACCTGATGCACCTGGCCGGCCATCCGGCACCGCTGGGCGGTGACACGCTGCGCATGCAGTCCACGCTGCAGCATCTGCTGGAACAGTTGCAGGACACTCCCGCCCTGGTGATCACCGATCTGTACGAAGTCGTCATGCAAAATCGCGCCTGCCAGGTCCTGGTCGGTCCGCATCGAGTGCGCAGCGGCCGAGGCGCCAGCTTCGTCTACCAGTGGTTCACGAACACTGGTGTCCGCCACGTGTACCCACAGGACGATCACGTTTTCCACTCCCGGCGCATGGTGGCCGACCTGCGTACGGCTGCTGCCCGACGCGGCCCGCACGACCAGGCTGTCCAGGCGGTGGTCAAGGCGCTGTTGGTGGAGAGCAGGGAGTTCGCCACGTTGTGGGCGGACCATCAGATAGCGATCTGTCACGAGGGCCGCAAGAGGATCGTGAATCCGGTGCTGGGGGTGGTGGAGGTGCAGTGGAACAGCTTCTTCACCGCGGACGCCGCGCAGCGCCTGATGTGGATGGCTCCGGTGGACAGTACGGTCTCCCAGCGGATCGCCGAGCTGGACCCGTACGAGGTCTGGCAGAAGACGCCGGCCCCTGCTGAGCCCGTATCCACGGTTGCGGCGGTGCAGGCATCCTGAGGCAGGTTCCGGCCGGCCGCCCTTTCACGGACCGCCCGAAGGCGTGCGTGGCTCACGTGCCACGCGGTGCGACAGGGCGGCCATCCCGCCCACGGGCGGGGATCGGGCAGTGGGCGGCCGCCGCAGGCACCACGCTTCACGACGTCGTGGCCTCGCACTGGGCTGCGCCGGACGTGGCACGGACCATGCCTGTGGGGGGTGCGAAGCGCCCCTGGTTGCGCCCCGGGCAGCACGCCAGACTCGCACCATGAATCTTCGACAGCTGGGAGAAATCCTCAAGGCGCACCGGGAGAGGATCCCGCCCGACGCCCTGGGTTTCCCGCTGAAGGCGGGGCCTGACCGCCGGCGCGTGAGCGGACTGCGGCGTGACGAGGTGGCTCGGCTGGCGGGCATTTCCCGGGACTACTACAGCAGCCTGGAACAAGGACGCGGCGCGCGTCCGTCGGCGGCCACTCTGGCGGGTCTTTCCCGAGCGCTGCGCCTGGAATGGGCTCAGCGCGCCGAGTTGTTCGATCTGGCGGGGCATCCACTGCCCGGTGGCGGGGGACTGCAGCATGTGCAGCCGGGAGTGCTTTTCTTGATGGACCGCATGAGCGCGTGGCCTGCCCTGGTGTTTGATGAGGCGGGCGAGGTCCTTGTACAGAACGAGCTGGCAATGGCTCTCCTGGGAGATCTCGTCTCCGGCCGCGGTGCCCGGGGCGGAATCGTGGAACGCTTCTTCACCGACCCCGCCTTCCGCGGCAGATTCGCACAGGCCGGCCACGAGGCAGTGGCACAGTTCCTGGCCGCCATGGTCCGCAGGGCTCAGAGTTCCTGGCCGGCCGAGGGCCCCGCTGCCGGTGCCGTTGCCCGGCTGGCCGCGGCGAGTCCTGAGTTTGCGCGCCTGTGGTCGGCAGCCGGACGCTTAGAGCAGGCCGGCCTGACAAGCGTGGAGTTCGCTCATCCCTCGCTGGGGCCGATCACTTTGAGCTGTTCCTGCATGCTCACTCCCCGGATGCGGCAGTGGCTGGTGTGGTTCACCGCAGCACCGGGCAGCGTCGCTGCGGACCAGCTGGCTCTGCTCGAGGTGATGGGAATACAGTCCATGCCCCCCTCGCAGCCCTGAGGCTGACCACAGGCGCCTGAGGGGGCATGCGGTCAGCCCAGCGTGTCGTACAGATGGTCGCTGATCCGGCTGAGTGCGTGATTGAGGTGCCTGCGGTAGGTGCTGAACGCCATCCCGAGACGGGCGGCCGCTTCCGGCTGGGTCGTGGGGCCCTGGAAGTAGGCGGCCGCCACAACGCGGTGGTATCCGGCGGTGGAGGGCTCGGCCAGCAATGCGTCGACGCCTTCCTCGACCGCCTCGCGCAGCGCGTCGAGTGCGGTAACTCCAGGCCGGGTGCGGACCGCGTTCCTCAGCAGCGGGTTGACGGCGAGCTTGGCCGGTTCCTGGAAGTACTTGACGGCCTCGCGTACGGCCTGGTCGAACTCTGCCCTGCTGAGGGGCATTCCGGGTTCCAGCTGTTCGGACGCCGGTTTGTCCTCGGGCAGCGCCTGGCGGTCGAGCTTGTCCAGCCACCTGTCCAGCGGCATCTTGGTCCAGTCGTGGGCCCACAGCGTATGGGTGCGGTCCCCCACCTGCGCGGTACCTGCCGGATGGTGCTGGGTGTAGGCAGCGACCGGCCCCCAGTACTCGGTGTCCTCGAAGGCGAGGAACGAGTGCGTCATGCCGGAGGCATGCAGCAGCTCGGCTGTATGCCTCACCGAGATCAGGCCCATGACCGGAGAGCGGGGGCTGTAGGCCTCGGGTCCGGCGATGATGAACCGCATCATCCCCAGGTGACGGCCCGCGGGGATGGAGGAGGTGTGCTGCCAGGCCGCGGCAACGACCGGGTCGGCCGTCAGGTGGCCGGCTTCCGGGGCGGTGAGCTGCAGCCAGCAGATGTAGGCGCGGGGGCTGTTGTCGTGCGGGTTGCGGTACACACGGAACCCCTGAGGCTGGTTGTCCATCCAGAACTCGGCGATCTGCGCGCTGTGCCTGCCGGCCTGGCTGGCCGTCAGGTCCAGCAGCGCGGCGCGGTCGGTGTGCCGCAGGGTGTCTTCGAAGATCCCGCCGGGATCGTCCCAGCCCAGGTATTCGGAGACGTCTTCTCCACTGCGGTGCTGGAGGTAGCTGTATTCCAGGGTGCGGTCCATGACGCTGTGCGCCGGCGCTGTGCGGACCTGGCCCAGCAGGTGGGAGCGCAGGCTCTGGTTGAGGGCGCGGTAGGTTCCCGGGTCACGCCAGCGCAGGTCGGTGTCCAGCAGATGACGCACGATGTCGTGCGGGAACAGTCCCTGGGGAGCCGGTTCCACGAAGGGCAGTTCCCTTAGCCAGCGAAAGAGTCTGCCGGCATCGGCGGGCAGGACGACCCTCAGCAGTTCCTCGGTGGTCGTGCGTGCGTGGGCGCAGACTTCCAGGGCGCGCCGGTGCTCGTCGGAGGGCATGTCACCGATGAGCTGGTCCAGGAGGCTGTGCACGATGTCGGCTCCCGGCTGCCAGCGCTGTGGAAGTGCGTTGGCGCCGGAGGCGACAGAGGCGGCCAGGGCGAGAGCGAGCGGGTTGCCGCCGGCGAACGCGAGGATGTCGTCGCGTGTCTTGGCCGGCAGGCGGCGCCGGACCAGGAGCTCCTCGGCATCCGTCCTCGGCAGGTCCGTCAGGCGCATCACCCGCAGCGCGGTCGACCATGCGCCGTCCACGCGCCAGGCGGGACTGGGCGGACGGCGTCCGGCGACCACGGTGATGGTGCCGGAAGGCAGCGTCGGCAGGACGGTTTCGTACAGCCAGCGCTCCAGTCCCTGGCACTGTTCGAACGTATCGAGCATCAGCACCAGGCGTTCTCCCGGAGGCTGATTGCCGACGGCGTCGGTGAGCGAGGCAGGCGAGACAGCCAGGGCGCGGCCGTCGAACCGCAGGACATGGCATCCCGCCGTGCGGGCCTGTTCGGCGATCATGTGCAGCAGCGTGGTTTTGCCCAGGCCTCCCGGCCCGTGCAGGTACAGCACGCACGGTCCGCTGTCGTTCGAGGCCAGCATGGCCTCGAAGGCTGCCAGCTGTTCCGCCCGGCCGACGAAGGTGTGTCGACGCTCCGCGGCGAGCTGGACACCGAGTGCGGGGCCATGGACGTTCATAGCGGTAGATGTCCTTCGTCGTTCTGTGCTCTGGCAGGCGGCAGGTCAGGAGTCAGGCGAAGGCCGGGGCAGCGCTTCGGCGCGCTGCCGTAACGCTCCGGGGAGGCAGCGGCGGCTGGGTCTGGTCGTGAGCGGCGGTGATCCATACCAGACGCTGTCCCGCGCCGGTGACGGTGAAGTGACGGAAGACCACGCCGACCACGCCCGCGTCCGGGTGCATCAGGCGCACCGGGCGGGCGGGCACGGATATCTCGTGGGCCTGCCACAGCCGCGCGAAGCACGGGCTGGCGTTTCGCAGCCTCGCCACGAGGTCGGCGACGGCCGGGTCCCCACGGCGGGTCGCGGCGGCACGGCGCAGGTCGGCCACGTAGGTGCGCGCGTAGTAGTCCCGGTCCTCGTCGATGACGCGGGCCCGGGCAGCGGGGTCGGTGAACCACCGGTAGGACAGGGTGCACGCGCTGCCGGTGCCTGCAGGCAGTTCTCCCAGCAGTTCCTCGGCCAGTTCATTGCGGGCCAGCACTTCGTGCAGGTCGCTCAGGATCATGGCCGGTGTGTGGTGCAGGCGGTGCAGGAGATCGTCGACTGCCGGGTGAATGCTGACTGGCGTGTGACGCGCCGGTGCCATGTGGCCGGCCAGGTTGAAAAGGAACATCCGTTCCTGGGTGCCCAGGCTCATGGCCTGGGCCAGAGCGTCCAGCACTGCGGGAGTCGGGGATCCACTGCGGCCCTGCTCGATGCGCGTGTAGTAGTCCACGGAGATGTCGGCGAGGTGGGCGACCTCGGCCCGGCGCAGGCCGGTCACTCGTCGGCGGGCGCCGGCGGGCAGCCCCAGGCTTGCGGGATTGGTCTGATGGCGGCGGGCGGTGAGGAACTGGCCGAGCTCGGCTGCAGTCATGGACTACCCCTTGGGACGTGGAGTGTTTGGGCTGCGGACTGCGAGCGGGCACTGCTCATTGCCGGAAGGTTCCGGCACGGACAACGCCCACACTGGCCGGAACGTTCCGGCAGCAGATAATCTAGACCGGCCGGAACGTTCCGGCAAGTTGTTCCGAAAGACGAACCCTTTCAGTGGAGCTGCATATGAACGAGCCGGTGTCCCCAGCCCGCTCGGCCACGATCGTCGATGTCGCCCGGCGTGCCAATGTCTCCAAGACCACCGCTTCGGATGCGTTGTCGGGGTCGGGGCGGGTGTCGGAGGGGACCCGCCGGCGCATCGTGGAGGCGGCCGGGGAGCTGGGGTACGTGCCCAATGCCGCCGCCCGTCATCTGCGCAGCGCCCGCACCGGCACCATCGCTCTGCACATCCCGCAGCGTGCGATGGGCCTGACCTTCTACATGGAGTTCGCCTTCGCCGCGGCCCGCCGGGCCCAGGACCACGGCCTGGACCTCACCCTCCTCGCGCCCGGCGACCGCACCACCGGCACCCCCCAGATCCGCGCCGACGGCATCATCCTCATCGACCCCATGCCCACCGACCCCGTCGCCACCGCCCTCGCCCGCGTATCTCTGCCACTGGTCTGCGTCGGCCAGTTCCAGACAACGGGCTCCACGCCGGCGGGGTTGTTGCATGCTGATCACGGTGCCGCGATGCGGGAGCTGATGGACCACCTCGCCCGGGCCGGCGCCACCGCCCCCGCCTTCATCGGCACCGACGACGACTTCCAGTCCGACTGGGCCGTCCTCATCCGCCGCACCTATGAGGACTGGTGCCACCAGCACGACATCACCCCCCACATCGGCGCCGTCGCCACCGACGCCCCCACCGCCGCCACCAGCACCCTCGTCACCGACATGCTCACCCGCCGGCCCGACACCGACGCACTCATCTGCGGACCCGACGGCACCGCCCAGATCGCCCACCACACCCTGCAAAACCTCGGCCGCACCATCGGCCGCGACATCCTCCTCGCCGCCTGCGTCGACTCCCCCGCCCTCACCCTGTGCACACCCCCCGTCACCGCCATCAACCTCCGCCCCCAGCCCTACGGCCACCAAGCCGTCGAACTCCTCACCGACCTCCTCACCGGCACCGCCCAAGCCCCCACCGAACGCCACCACCCCATCGAACTCATCACCCGCACATCCACCAGCCGGACGGCGTCTGCCCTGGCCTGACGCATCGAGGACAGCGCCGTACCAAGGCGACAGGCCGACCCGCCTTGCAAGGAGCGTCGGGCAGGCTCCGCCCGACTGCCGTTTCCAAAGGGGCGTCCGGTCAATCCGCGCTCTGGGCACCCGGGCGCCGCGGCCCCACAGTCAGCCCTCCCAGTGCAGGGGCCGGGTTTCCCGCATCCGAGCCCGCGTCTCCGCCGCGCCCCGCAGCCTCTCCTATCGGACCCTAGGACAGCCAGCCCTAGTCAAACCAGCCCTCTTTCTCCCTCCTGCTGTGGCTGGAAATGTCAGGTCCGACAGAGGAAGGCCGTGGTCAACGGTTATCCCTCGTACCACCTCACCTGCCTGGAGACCCACGATGCGTGCTGCCTTGGCTACTGCCGTCAACGCCCCCCTGTCCGTGATCGACCGTGAGACGCCCGAGCCGAAGGCCGGTGAGGTACTCATCAAGGTCACTGCGTGCGGCGTGTGCTTCTCGGACCTGAACCTGATCCGCGGCCACTACCCCTTCGCCCGCTTCCCGGTCATCCCCGGCCACGAGATCACCGGCACCATCGCCGCGGTCGGCGAGGGCGTCACCGGACTTTCCGTCGGCGACGCCGTGGGCGCCCAGTTCCTGTACGACTCGTGCGGGCACTGCGACTACTGCGTCGCCGGCGAGCAGATCCTGTGCCCGAAGAAGCGCATCACCGGCATCGTCGCGGACGGCGGATACGCCGAGTACGCCGTGTTCAAGGCCGGCTACGTCACCCCGCTCCCGGCCGGCATGGACCCCGTGGCCGCCGCACCGCTGATGTGCGCGGGCATCACCGCCTTCAACGGCCTGCGCAAGGGCGGCGCGAAGGCCGGCTCCCGTGTCGCCATCATCGGCGCCGGCGGTATCGGCGCCCTGGCCATCCGCTACGCCGTCGCCATGGGCGCCCGGGTGGCGGTCATCGGCCGCTCCCGCCGCGGGGAGGACCACGCCAAGTCACTCGGCGCGGAGCTGTTCATCCCCAGCGCCGACACCGACCCGGCGGCCGCGCTCAAGGCATGGGACGGCGGCGCCAACCTGGTGCTCAACGCCGCACCCTCCACCGCCGCCGCGGCCGCCACGCTCGGCGGCCTGGCCCCCGACGGCACGCTCCTGCTGTGCGGCTACGGCTCGGACCCGCTGACCCTGCCCACCCAGCCGATGGTCCTCAACCGGCTGCGTGTCATGGCCTCCCCCTCCGGCTCCCCCCACGACCTGCGCGACACCCTGGCCTTCTCCGCCGCCCACGACATCTTCCCCTCCGTGACGCCCATCAGCCTGGACCAGGCCCCCGACGCCCTGGACGCCCTGGGCTCCGGCGCCGGCGGCGGCCGGTCCGTCATCACCTTCGCCTGAGCCCGTCACGCCCCGCCCCTTCCACTGCTTCACCCCCCTTCCCACCGCAGGAGACATCCCATGAGCACCATCCTCATCACCGGCGCCGGTTCGGGCTTCGGCGCGCTGACCGCCCGCGCACTGGCCGACGCCGGCCACACCGTGTATGCCGCGATGCGCAACACGACCACCCGCAACGCCGAGCGGGTCACCGATGCCAAGAACTACGCCGCGGAGAACGGCGTCGACCTGCGCACCGTCGAACTCGACGTTCTGTCCCAGGAATCCGCGGACGCCGCCATCGCGACCGTCGTCAGCGAGGCCGGCGGCCTCGATGTGATCGTCCACAACGCCGGCCACATGGTGACCGGCCCGACCGAGGCCTTCACCCCGGACGAGATGATCGCCGTCTACGACACCAACGTGCTGGGTACCCAGCGCGTCAACCGCGCCGCCCTGCCTCACCTGCGCAAGCAGCGCAACGGCCTGGTGCTGTGGGTGGGTTCGACGTCCACCAAGGGCGGCACCCCGCCGTACCTGGCCCCCTACTTCGCCGCGAAGGCCGCGATGGACGCCCTCGCCGTCTCCTACGCCGCCGAACTGGCCCGCTTCAACGTCGAGACGTCGATCATCGTCCCGGGTTCCTTCACCCGCGGCACCAACCACTTCGCCACCGGCGGCCACCCCGGCGACCAGACCGTCATCCCCGACTACGAGGCGCACTACGCCGGGATGATGGACCAGGTCTCCCAGCGCCTGGCGGCCCTCGCTCCCGCCGACGCCGATGTCTCCCAGGTGGCCGACGCGATCGTCGAGGTCGTGGGTACCGAGCACGGCAAGCGGCCCTTCCGCGTCCACATCGACCCCGCCAACGACGGCTCCGAGACCGTCAGCGCGGTCGCCGACCACATCCGCGCCGAGTTCCTCACCCGGATCGGCCTGGAAGACCTGCTGCACCCGCACAACTGACGTCCGCCTGTATGGCCCCGCCGGACTCAGCGGGGCTGCCCAGGTGCCCTAGACCGCCGGTGCGGTGCGAAACCCCCGTTGCGCCGCACCGGCTTTTCACCCTGCCTCCTTCCGCCCTTTGGAGTTCCGCCATGCCTGCAAGCACCGCCTCTGCCGCCCGCGGCCTGTTGATCGGCGGCAAGGAGATACCCGCCGTCTCCGGCCGCACCACCGACGACCTCGACCCCCGCACCGGTGAGGTGTTCGTACGCGTGCCCGCCGCCGGGCCGGAGGACGTCACCCTCGCCGTCGACGCGGCCGACGCTGCCTTCGCCTCCTGGGCCGCCACCGCGCCCACCGCCCGCCGTGAACTCCTGCACCGCGCGGCCGACCTGCTGGAGCAGCGGGCCGACGAGTTCACGCAGATCATGCTCGCCGAGACCGGCGGCACCCGGACCTGGGCCGGCTTCAACATCCATATGTCGGCCACCCTCATCCGGCAGGCCGCCACCATGGCGACGGGCCCCGTCGGCAAGCTGCTGGCCAGCGACGTCAGCGGCGAATGGTCCATGGCCGTACGGGAGCCGGCCGGTGTGGTCGCCGCCTTCGTGCCGTGGAACGGGCCGCTGATCCTGTGTGCCCGCGCCGTCGCCGTCGCGCTGGCCACCGGCAACCCGGTCATCATCCGCCCCAGCGAGGACGGCCCCATCACCTCGGGTTACTTCCTGGCCGACATCCTCGCCGAGGCCGGCCTGCCGGCCGGTGTCGTCAACATCGTCACCAACGACCGTGCCGATGCCCCCGCCGTCGTCGAAGCTCTCATCGCCGATCCCCGCGTGCGCCGCGTCAACTTCACCGGCTCCACCCCGGTGGGCCGCATCGTCGGCCGTCTGGCGGGCGAGCACCTGACCCCCGTCATCCTGGAACTGGGCGGCAAGAACCCGATCGTCGTCCTGGACGACGCCGATCTGCAGTACGCCGCAGCCGGTGTCACGGTCGCCAAGTTCATGAACGCCGGCCAGATCTGCATGTGCGTGGACCGCGTCATCATCCAGGACAGCGTCTACGACGCCTTCACCGACGCCTTCCTTGCCAAGGTGAACTCGCTTGGCCAGGGCAACCCCGACGACCCGCACACCCTGGTGGGCCCCCTCATCAACGCCCGTGCCGCCGAACGCGTCGCCGGCCTGGTCGCCGACGCCGTCGCCAAGGGAGCCACCGTCCTGACCGGCGGCGGCGACGCCGACGGCGCCTTCTACCCCGCCACCGTCCTCGCCGACGTCACCGCGGACATGCGGATCTACCACGAGGAAGTCTTCGGCCCCGTCGCCACCCTGTTCCGCGTGAACAGCGCCGAAGACGCCGTCACCCTCGCCAACGACACCCCCTACGGCCTGTCCAGCGCCGTCTACACCGAGAACGCCACCCGCGGCCTCGCCGTCGCCCGCGCCCTGCGCCACGGCGCCGTCCATGTCAACGACCACTCCGTCTCCGACGAGCCGCAGGCCCCCGTCGGCGGCGTCAAGGACAGCGGCTTCGGCCACTTCGGCAGCGAATGGGGAGCGGAATTCTTCACCGAGACTTGCTGGATCACCCTCGCCGACCAGCACAGCACCTACCCCGTGTAACCCGCACCGGATGCGGTGCCGGGCTCACCCGAATCCGGCACCCTCCGGCTGCGCCCCGCATACCAAGTCACCATGCCGTGAGGAACCACCGTGCCCGAAGGCGCACTGCTGGCCGAGCAGATCATCGACGCCGCCGAACAGGCGCTGCGCCGCTTCGGCCCCCGCAAAGCCACCGTCATGGACACCGCCCGCATCCTGGGTGTCTCCCACGGCAGCATCTACCGGCACTTCCCCGACCGCGACGCACTGCGCGAAGCGGTCATCGAGCGCTGGCTCGCCCGGCTGCGTGACACCCTCCCGGCCGGCCAGGGCCCCCATCCGGCCGCCTGGCTGGATGCCCTGTACGCCGCCCACCAAGATGCCGCGCGCACCGATCCGGAACTGCACGCCGCCTACGCCCACCTGTCCGCGTACAGCCTGGTGGTGTCCCGCCACCACCAGGCCCTGGCCGCCACGTTGGCCGGGCTGCTGGACACCCGGCCGGCGCCGGCCTGGGCGCACGACCACCTGCATGCCGCGACGACCGGGCTCACCGCGCTCACCGCGTTCCTCGACCCCCGCCTCGCACCCGCAGCCGGCTCACCGGCTGAGTCCTTCACCGCCGCGCGCGACCTTGTCACCGCCGGCCTGACCGCCAACTGACCCGTCCCCAGGACAGGAGAGGAAAGACCCCGTGCCTGCCCTGGCCAGCAGCCTGCTGCCCCTTAAGCCCAACACGGCCCGCGTCCGGGTCGGTGTCCGCGCCGCCGTATGCGCGGCACTGCCGGTGGCGCTCGGCGCGGCCACCGGTCACACCGTCACCGGCCTGATCGCCAGCACAGGGTCCCTGGCCGCGCTCTACAGCGCAGACGCCGCCCCGCGCCGCGAAGCCTTCACCGTAGGCTCCGCTGCCGCCGTGCTGGTCCTCTCCCTTGCCTGCGGAACACTTGCGGCCCACCACCCGTGGCCGGCCGTCGCCGTAACAGCGCTATGGACCGCCCTGGTCAGTTACGCCTGTACCGCACTCGCCGCACGCCCACCGGGCATGATGATGTTCGTCCTGGTGTGCGCCCTGGGGACGGTCCTGCCCGGCAACGTTCTCCTGCTCGCCGCGGCCACCGCCGCCACCGGCGCCGCAGCCACCCTGCTGTCCGTCCTAGACCAGGCATGGCGCACCCGCCGCGGGCAACCTGAACCAGTGCACAACAACCGAGCGGCCAGGGCGCGAACGGCAGCCCGCCTCGCCGTGGCCTTCAACCCCGCCGGATCGCCCTTCGTTCTCATGGCGCTGCGCAGTGCCGGCGCTGTCGCCACAGCCGGCGCCGTCTCCATCCTCTTGGGCCTTGAACGGCCCTACTGGGCCATGGCCACCGCTGCCGCGGTCCTCAGCCGCGGCAACCAGACCTCCACCGCGGCGAACAGAGCCCTGCAACGGCTCCTGGGTACGCTGGCCGGCTGCCTGCTCGCCGCACTCCTGCTGATGGCGCACCCCCGCGCCTGGGCCGCCGCGCTGGTCCTGGCCGCCCTTACCTTCGCCACCGAACTCTTCGTTTCCCGCAACTACGCCTTGGCCATGGTTTTCGTCACGCCGATGGCGCTGCTGCTGGTCGACGCAGCCGGACCGGCCCAGCCGGTGGGAGCGCTGCTCACCTCCCGGGCCGTGGAGACCTTCTTGGGCTGTGCCGCGGCCCTGGCCGCCTCCTACGCCGTCACCTGGCAGTGGGCCCGCCGTCACCAGAACCAGGCGCTCGTACTCGTCCTGCACACCAGCGCCGACATCCTCGCGGCCGACGAAACGGCCGGCAGCCAGCGGCGGCTGGGTCGGCTGGCCGCCGCCGTACACCGGCTGCAACTGGTCAGCGAGCGCACCCGGGCCGAACGGGCGGCCGTCTCCGCCGCCACCGCACCCTTGCAGAAGGAAACCCTCCAGGCACTGGACCGTGCCGCACGACTTTTGCAGCACAGCGCCCCCGAGCCCGACCCCCACACTGCCCGGGCGCTGCGCGCCACGGCCCGCCAACTCGAGACACAGCCCCTGGTCAGAGGTGCTGCATGAACCGGATCCAGTTGCCCTCCACGGTCCCCGGCTTCAACCGGGCAGGACTGGCGGCCCTGCTCATCCTGACCTTCCTGATCACGTGGACTGTCCACAGCCTTCAGTCACCACCCGCCAGCGACGGTTCGACCACTACTGCCTCTCCGACCACGAAGGACCCCACCATGACCGCCTCCCCGCTGCCCCCCGTCGTCGCGACCGCCCTTGCCGCCGCGAACGCTCACGACACCGACGCATGGCTGGCCACCTTCAGCCCCAACGGCGCAGTCAACGACTGGGGCCGCGGCTTCACCGGCCATGAGGCCATCCGCGCATGGAGTGACGCCGAATTCATCGGCGTCGACGTCACGCTGCACGTCACCCAAGCCCACACCACCGGCGACATCACCACGGTGCTCGCCCAGGTCGGCGGCAACGGCTTCAACGGCCCCTCACACTTCACCTTCACCGTGCAAGGCGACCAGATCATCCTCATGCGGATCACCGCCTGAGGCAGCCCCCCGCCCCGGGCCGCCCGCACGGCCACCGCCCGACCTCGCCCGCCGTCCGCGCCCCGATCAGCGGCCGCGCCGAAACCTGCCCCCAAGCAGATACGCCGTTTTGATGCGCCATGCCCCGCTTCTGCGCCGTCCTCTCCCGCGGAGTACCTTCATGCGTTCCATCCGCTTCATCCTGGCTGGTATCCCGCTGAGCGGTGCCGCCTTTCTCCTCTGCGCGCTCCTGGCCCAGCCTCCCCACCGGGTGTCCGGCGTGGTCGCGGCAGCGATCTTCTGCCCTCTGTGGTTCGCGCTCTGCGCAGCCAACGCCCTGGGCGGGGTTGCCGACGGCCACAGTGCCCGCATCGAAGCAGGCCTGGCGGGGGCGATCTTCGCCGGACCGGCTGCTGTCTCCCTTCTGCTGTGGTGGGCCAGCCGCACCTGGTGGAACGACGGCCCGCTCATCACGGCGTCGCGCACCGCATGGGTCCTGACCGCCGGCATCCTGCTGTGGGCCGGAACAGCACAGCTCACAGCCGTCTGGCGGACAGCAGGTTCCCCGGTACGGGCCATGAGCGCGGCCGCTGCCGTCTTCAGCCCCCTGTGGGCAGCCGTCATGGTGGTCAACCTCCTGCTCGGCCTCAGCGTCGGCTACACGCTGATGGAAGAAATCCCTGTCCTCCTCGTCAACCTCGCAGTCCCCGTCGGCGTCGCACTGATCGCCCGCACCCTGCCGGTGCAGAACCGGATCCGGCGTTGACGGATCAAGGTACGCAGCGCGTGGCGCGCCGCCCCTCGCGCCTTCAACGCCTGGCGGGACGAGCGTAAAGACCACCTCGAGCCGGGTCATCGGTCTGTCACAGGACTGGGTCCCCGGCGCCCCGGGCCCATCGCGGCGGCCGACCAGCGCGAGAACCGGGCGGAGCTGGTCGGCGCCGACACCCCCCTCAAACCGACGGACGCACTGCACTCCGGACCTTCGCGAGTCGGCAGCCGAACCGCGTGAGGCAGATCCCGGGCCACGTGAGGTGATGTCACCCTGACCGTGTTGCGGTTTCTCCGAACTGCGGGTTTACCTCTTCGGCGGGCTTGCCGGCGGCGGGGCGCGGTGCGGGTTGGCCTGTGCCGGGCACGGGGCGTGGGCGGGGTGCTGGGCGGGCGGGGAGGCTGGTGTAGACGTCGGGCCGGTTGGCAGCTGATGCGAGCAGGGTGCTGATCCGGCGGGCGAAGTCGGGTCCTGGCATCGGCAGTTCCGTCTCGGGCTGACGGAGGTAGCCGATGGCGACGGCGCTGGGGACGTAAGTCATGAGTGCTTTGACGGCGGCGGGGCGGGGCCGCGCGGTGTACTTCGCGAGGTGGCGAAGGACGCGCAGGATCGTGGTGGTGGAGGTGCTGGTGACCCGGTGCTCGGCCGCCCTCCAGGGGCCCGGGGGTTCCGGGTTCGGGCGGTGTTCCGAGGCAGGGAGGTCTGGCGGGGGCTGGACGTCGTCGGTCTGGCGGTGCCACCAGTCGGCCGCGTCGCTCTCGCCCAGGGCCAGGTGGTGGAGGTAGAGGCAGTACGCGGCGGCGGCCTGGCCGGCTCCGGCGGCGTACTGCCACCAAAAGCGTGCGCCGTCGCTGGTGTCGGTCAGCTGCAGGACGCAGGCTAGGATCAGGGCGCTGCGGGGTTCGGGGACCTGGTCGGTGACGAAGTTGGCGACGGCGGTGGGCGGGGTGTGGGTGACGAGGGTTTCGCACAGTGCCCGCAGGTCCTCAGCTGCGGCGGTGGAGGTGCTCGCGGCGCCGGGAGGGCGGGCATCGGTGCTCGTCGGCGGTGCGGACGCCGGGACGATGTCGCGGGGCATGGTGCGGTCACGGACCAGCAGGGCCCTGGAAAGGATCTCTTCGATGCAGGTCATTCGGCGTTCCCTTCGGTCTCGGGCGGCGGGCAGATGACGCTCTGCAGGAAGTGGACGGCGTGGCGCTCGTCGGAGCGCACGGTGGCCAGCGGGACGCCGAGGAGTGCGGAGGCGCGCTCGGGAGTGATCCCGCACAGGCGGCGCAGCACCATGACGTCGAGCTGGTGGTCGGGCAGCCGGCTCATCGCCTTGAACAGCTGGAGGCTTTCGGCGATCTGGTCGAGGCGGTCGGCCTCGGTGGTCAGGGACTGGAGGGCGACGGTGTCGAAGGCGGCGCCGCCCAGTTCGGGCCGGCCGTCCAGGTGCAGGGTCCGGGTCATGACGGTGGCGCGCAGGATGTGCCAGGCGAAGCTGCGGGTGTCGGGGCTGGCGAGTGCGTCGTTCCAGCACAGCCAGAGGATGTCGAAGGTGTCGGACACGGCGGTGTCGCGCTGGTCGTCGTCGAGGAAGACCTGGGCGTAGAGGCCGTAGTCGTTCTCCACCAGCTCGCGGAACGCGCGGTGGTCCAGCGGCGGGGCCGTGTGAGAGGTGGTCAGCGCGGCCTTCTGACTGGAGCGTTCCACCCACTCCCGGCTCTTGTGGGCCTCGAACGCGGCCTGCCTCCACAGCCGGTACAGGGGCCAGCCGGGCATCTCAAGTTCCGTGGACAGGCTGAGGACGATTTCCCAGCGCGGATACAGGCCGGTTCCGCGCAGCAGCTCGGAGATCTTCGACTTGGCGAGCAGAACCCGCAGGCTGAGCTCGCTCAGTGTCAGACCGCTGCGCAGATACGTCTCCCGCATAGGCTCCAGCCAGGCGCGGTGGGCGCTGCCCACGTTCTCCGCGATCGGCCCCAGCTTGCGCCCGGGGCGCACGGGGGACGGACTGGCCGGCGGTACCGGCGGTTCGAAGGGCGTCGTCACGGGGCGTCGTCCTCCTTGTCCGGCACCGCCGCCACGCGGTGTCCCGAGGCCGGCGCGGCCTGCGTGCGGGCGGCATGGACGATCTGCTGCACGGCCAGCCCGAGGGCCGGGGCGAGCGTGGCGACCGCTGCCGTCTGGCCGATCGCCACCATCACCACACTCCAGACGAACACCGTGGCCGTCGCCACGATGATCACCGTCTGCTTCCGTTCCATCCAAACTCCTCTGGGGTCGGCCATATCCCGTACGGCCCATCCGGAAGCCGCAGGGCTCCCCGAAGACGGGTGCCGAAGCCGCCGACGGGAAGAGCAACCAGCATGGCCACAGAGGAAGTTGCTACGCCACGTGATCAGTGATTCACGGAACAATGACAGTCATAGGGCGCCGCCGGGCGCGCACGGATGACCGCTCAGGCGCAAAGAACGCCAGGTACGGCATGCAGGAGGGTGGAAGTTCCCGGTTCTCCTTGAAATTGCACGGCGTACCCGCGTCAATGGAACAAGACGCCTTCGGGTGTCGGCCTTCCATCCGGAAGGGCCCGCTCCCGTGCCGAGAACTTAGGGAGCGAGTGTCACCCGCTCCCGCCCGGCCGCTGTCGGAGGCCAGGCGGGAGCGGAGCGGTCCGCCAGGGACCTCCGCGACCGTAGTACAGGCCACTGACAACCGCTTACCGGCCCGCAGTTCACCGGATACCCATCCTGCGCTTTGCCGCCATGGTGCTGGGCAGGAAGCGCCCCGGTCAGGCGGAGGCCCGCCAGCGCGAACTCCTGGCGGAGCTGGCCGCTGAGAACACCCCGCTCAGCCCGGACGGGAGCCGCACTGGCTGCGAGACGACGCCGCAGGGCAACCCGGGCAACGGGCTGGGCTCAGAACGGGGGATCGTCGTGCCAGGGGCCGTCCGGCAGCTTGGGCGGGCTGGGGGCAGGCGGCAGGAGGATGGCCAATGCGTCCTCGACGCGACCGAGGTCGATGAGATAGCCGGCCAGGTCATGGCGATTCGAGGAGGAGTGCTGTTCGAGGACGGCGACGGCCTCCTCGGTACGTCCGGCGCCGGCGAGGAGCTCGGCGATGTACGACGCCGCGTACCAGGTGGCACCCTTGAGGTGGGAGCGCGCCTGTGCGACCGCTTCGTCGACGCCGTCGCGGGCGGCGATCAGCGGCAGCCGTATCCGGTACAGGTTCCACTCCTCCTCGCCCCCGCGGGCGGCGGTCAGGGCGTCGAGGTGTGCCAGGCCTTCCTCGGGGCGGCCCTGGCCGAGGCACAGTTCGGACAGCGTATGGAGGATCCAGTCGTCCCCGTTGCGTGCGTCGGCCTGGACCCGCATCACGTCGATCGCTTCGCTCCCCCGGCCGTGCCGGGCCAGGAGCTGCGCGAGTTCGAACGCCGAGTTGGGGTCGCCGGCCACGGCTTGGTCGGCCTGCCGGTATGCCGCGATCGCCCCTTCCACGTCGTCGGCCTCCTCCAGCAACCGCGCGAGGTGCTGTACTGCGCGCCCTGAGTCGTCAGTTGCCGCCATTGCCCGGAGCTCGTCGAGCCGACCGTGCCGTCCCAGGACCGCGGCCAGTTGCTCACGGTTGTTGAGCAGGCTGGTGCTGTTGGCGCGCAGCAGGGCGATCGCCTCGCCGGGACGGCCCTGGCGCTCGAGGATCGTGGCCAGGTACCCGAATGCCGTGTCGCGATCGAGGCCTCGGCAGCACCACGGGAAGTCGGTACACCGGTGTTCGGTCCGGGCAGCGACCAGCGCGGCGGCTTCCTCGTCACATCCGGCGGCGCCCGCGACGTCGACCAGTGTGCCGAGGGGCAGTTCGCCGATGTGCGCGCGCAGCAGAGTGAACGCCTCCTCGGCGCGGCCGTGCCGCGCCAGCAGGCGCGTGTAGGACTCCAGCGCCATCGGGTGTCCAACCTCCATGCGGACCCGGGTGATCTCGATCGCCTCATCGACGCGCCCCCATCCCTCCAGCAGCTCGGCCGCGGCTGCGACGGCCGTCCACCAGCCGGTCTTCAGATACGGGGCGAGCACGTCCAACGCGTCGGCCTGCCGACCCTGCTCCCCCAGCAACCGCACCCACGCCAACGCACAGAACCACTCCCCGCGTCCGGCGTACAGCTCCACCACGTCGACGTGACCGCGTTCGAGCAGCCGCGAGACCAGCTCCGGCGGAATGCACCCGGACCGCGTCCCGGAACGGTATTCAAGATCAGTAGCGTCCACGGCCACGCACCCTAGCGCTCGCCTCCGACACCCTCTCCGCCGTTACCGCCGCGTCCCAACGGTCCACGTCGACCAGGACCCCTGCTGCCTGACTCGGCCGGGCCAGTCTCCCGAGGCAACGCTGGCGGTTTTGAGGTGTCGACGTAGGACCTCGACGCGCGTGATGGCCATGTCCTCCGAACCCGTTCCGCCCCGGGCCCTTCTCGATCCGTCCCGCCGCGCAACGGCACACAACATGAGACGGCAGGTCCGCACTCGGCGAGCAGCTCCGGGCCTCCACATGGGGTCTCCCTGCCCAGACGGAAGGGGCCGTTCGTCGCAGGCTCGGAAGCGCTGCACCTGCACCGTCACGAGATGGCAGCCGAACCGCTGCTCTTCGGCCCCGGGGCGAACACGACTTTGTATTCACGGCTGAAGCGGTTGGCCTCCGCTGCGGAACCGGTCAGCCGGTGCAGCCAAAATCCGTACGCCGCCGACTCCATCTGCACCTGCGTCAGATGGAGCTGCCACCGCCTCACGCCCCGGTCGTACACGGCTGTACGCACTTGTTCGGCAAGCCCCGGCGCAGGTGGTGACTTCAGCTGGCCTGCCAGTCCGACGAACACCCGCAGCGCTGCCATCTGCGAGGGCGCCAGCTCCACCAGCCGCTCCCCCGGTCCCGGCCCCAGGCGCGTCGGAGCCGGCCGGACCCCGGCGTAGGCGAGCAAGTCGTGACCGGTCGCCGACAAGCGGACCGCCCAGCGCACCGGACGGCCTTCCCACGCCGACAGCTCCGCACGCGTCTCCCGGCCGGCTGTCTCCACCAGCCCCTCCCCCGCCAATGCACGCGCACGCCGCTGAAACGACGGCGCCGCAGCATCCAGTACCCAGCCGTGTTCGGCCTTCTCTTCCCACGCCCACACCGCCTTGAGCGTCTCGAGCGTTCTGTCTCCCTGCACCTCGCCACCCCGTACCGTCATCGACAGCGGCCTTACGGCAGACACGAGCATGCCGCACCGCCCGAAGTGCACGAGGTGTTCGCTGCCTATCTCATGCGATCGTGTGACTTGCCCACCGCGCGGGTGAACCCTGAGCCAAACAGCCGCTACGAAGGCGACGCGGCCAGTACGAAGATCACCAACCGTTTGTGATCTTCGAGAGGACCCGTCTCCGTGCGCACCCCCGCACCGCCGGCGTGATGGCCGCCGCGCTGTCTGCGCTCGCCGTCCTGCTCTCCCCCGCCGCCCACGCTGTCTCTCCCAATCCGGCATCGCTTCGGGCCCCGGGTGACACCATCACGCTTCCCGTCCGCGAGGCCCTGGCCGCGCTCACCGTGCAGGACGAGGACCCCACCGGCTACGAACGCACGAAGTTCAAGCACTGGATCGACGCCGACCGCGACGGCTGCAGCACCCGCAACGAGGTCCTCCTGGAGGAAGCCGTCACCGCGCCAGAACAGGGGGCCAACTGCACACTGAGCGGCGGCACCTGGTACTCGCGCTACGACGACACCGCCTCCACCCAGGCCCGCGCCCTCGACATCGACCACCTCGTCCCCCTCGCCGAATCCTGGGACTCCGGCGCCTCCGCATGGACGCCGGCCGAACGGCAGGCCTACGCCAACGACCTCGACGACCCCCGCGCCCTCATCGCCGTCTCCGCCACCAGCAACCGGTCCAAGGCCGACCAGGACCCGGCCACCTGGCAGCCACCCGCCCAGGGCTACCGCTGCACGTACGCCACCGACTGGACCGCCGTGAAAACCCGTTGGGAGCTTACCGTGGACCCTGCCGAACAGGCCGTGCTTACTGAAGTCCTCGACGGCTGCCCGGACACGGTCATCGAGGTCGTCCGAGCCCGCTGAAAGACGGCCCGAGTGCTGTTGGTGATCTTTTCCACTTGAGAATCGTTGGACGGGCGTGAAACTGTCGCCGAACCTGCCCGGGGTGGAGCACTATGCCGAGATGACGGCCGAGAACGCCTGCCACCGCGCCGATGCCGCAGGGCCGGAGAGCTGGAGCCCGGCGGCCACGGACGACGCCCTGGACGCGATCGACACCCTCACCGAGGCGCTGTCCGCGCTCGGGCCGGACGTCGCGGCGGCCCTCACGCCGGTGACGGCCGCCACCACCAATGCCCGTCGGCAGCTCGGACTTGACGACGACGAGCCCGCGTCTCCACCGTGACGCCGGTGGCGGTGGCGGCCTGCCGGCGGCGACGCTTGCGGACCCGCGGCTGCCAACGCTGCCGCACCGCCTCGTCGACCATCGCCGTAATGTTCGGGGGTTCTCGCGGGCACCGCTCCCATAGCGGTTGATGGAGTCAGCGGTGACCCTGATCTCCTGTGCGACGGCCTTCGCACTGGTGGGGGACCTGATCGAACCGGCGCCCGCCCTTCATCCAGGGCTTCGAAGAGCCAGTCAGGCAAAACGCTTGGGGCCGGGCGTTACAACGGCAGCTGTATGCCGAGTTCCTGCATGGCGAGAGAAGGCGGGCCGCCTTCGGAGCGTTCGGTTTTGTAGCCCTTGACGCGGGGTTCGAGGGTGCGCGGGTCGACAGCTTCGGCCGGGGCGCTTTTTGCGTAGAGGCCATCGGGCTCGGTGTCGCGGTCGTGGGGCAGGACCCAGAAGACTCGGCGGCGGAATGTGCCCGAGGCTCGGGATGCCTTGGCGTTGGGACCGAGGATGGCGTAACCGACCATGCGGCCGTCACGGTGGTAGGCGGGCTTGCCCTTGCGGGTGGGTAGTCGGTCCAGGCTCTGGCGCACGTAGTCGAGCTGGCCGACGTCTTCCAGCCATACGAGGTCGACTTCGTGGCTGATCTCGTCCGCATCGATCAGGGAACTCATGCGCTGGCTTCCCTCTCCTCGTCGGTGAGCAGTCCGATGCCCGGGTAGTACTTGCGCTGGTTGGACAAAATCATGCCCTTGGGTGAGGCCAGCCCGACCAGTTCTCTGGTGCGGGAGGCGAAGGCACGCGAGGACATGACCAGTGCGCCCTCATTGTTGCACCAGGTGGTGTAGGCGGCGTAGAGCGTCGTCTGCTCGACTCGTAGGTCGGGGCCGAGCCGGCAGCATTCCTCGTAGAAGCGGCCGGTGTGGTCCTCGGTTTCGGCGTAGGCGGTCGTGGCGATCCGGACGCGTTCGGGTCCGGTGAGGTCGCGGTCGCCGGCGAGGTAGCGGCGGGCGCCGTCGATGAGCCAGCCGAGGATACCGGGGCCTTCCTCCATGACGAGGAGGTCGGCCAGGTTGTCAATCTTGCGGTCGTCGGGGACGACGCGTTCGAAGGGGATCAGACGCATGCGCCGCCAGAAGGCGAAGCCGCCGGTGCCGACTTCGGGGCGGTGGTTGCCCAGCAGCCAGAGTTTGTGGGTGGGTTCGAAGCTGAAGGGGTCCTGTCGCATGCGGCGGGCTTTGATCCGGTCGCCGCCTGTGAGGTGTTTGACCCGGGCTTCGTCGAACTTGTCGCCGGGTTTGATCTCCGAGCAGACATAGACGCGCCGGCCGTGGAGTTCGGCGAGGTCTGTGGGGTGGCCTTCGAACGGCTTGGCCATCAGGAAGCCGGGAGGGGCCGCGTCCGCGTAGTCGCCGAGCAGCTTCATCATGACGTCCAGGAGGACGGACTTGCCGTTCTTTCCCGTGCCCCAGAGGAAGGGGAGGACCTGGGCTCCGACGTCGCCGGTGATCGAGTATCCGAGCAGCAGCTGCAAATAGTCGATCATTTGCAGGCCTTCGGCGTCGTCGCCGAAGGTGTCGGTCAGGAAGCGCAGCCAGCGCGGGATGGGTGTCTGCTGCGGGCCGACGGTGGTGGAGCGGGAGTGGAAGTCCTTGTTCGGGTCGGGGGCTCTGAGCAGCCCAGTGCGCAGGTCGACGACGCCCTGCGGCGTGCACAGAGCGTAGGGGTCGGCGTCGAGGCGGTCGGCTTTGAGTACCATGCCGGGCGCTGAGCGGGCCTGGGCGAGCATGGCGTTCATGCCTGAGGTCGACATGGCGCGGGTGCGGTGCTTGTGCAGGGCGGTGGTGGTGAACAGGCCGCGGGGGTCGTGGCCGGCGATCGTCTCGGCGAGGTCGCCGGCGGCCCATAGGACGGTTTCGTCTTCGTCGATCTGCCAGCGGGTGGTGTCCCAGCGGTACCAGCCGATGTTGGGGACGTGCCGGTAGTCGTTGGCGTAGAGCTTGACGAACAGTTTCGCGTTGCCGCGGTCGGTCAGCGTGTCCGGGAGAAGGCCGTTGGCGGTCGCTTCGCCGCCTGGCCGCTCGGCGGTTGCTTGGGCGGGCAGCGGCGTGGCGGGGTTCTGCGCGCGGATCTGGGCGGCGACGGCTTCGGGGTCGAACTCGAAGAGTGGCTCGATGCCGGGGGAGGTCACGGGCGCCTCCCTGTGGCGTGGAGGGGTTTCTTCAGGCCTGCGGTGAGGCCGCTGCGGATGATCTGTTCGATGCGCAGTTCCTGGCCTGGGCGGGCTGCGGCGGCGGTGTCTTTGAGTGCCTGTTCGGCTTCCTGTTGGAGGAGGCGACCGGCGGCGATGAGGCCGCCGAGGGTGTAGGCGGCCCGGTTGAGGGTGTCGGAGAAGCCTGCGCCCTGTGCGATCTGGCCGCAGGCTGCAACGGGCGCCAGGATCGCGGCGAGGGTGTGCTCGGTTTGGCTGCGTCGGCCGCCGGCGGCAAGGACAGCCTGCTGGGCGCGGGGCGGGACGGCCCGGGGAGCGGGAACGGCGGGCGCGGGCGAGTGTCCGGTGCGGTCGAGTTCTTGTGCGAGCCACAAGGGAAGGGCCGCTGGCTCGCGGGCTTCACCGATGGGGGTGTAACTGCCGTGGATGGTTGTGGTGCCAGGGGCAATGATGTAGCTGCCGTGGGCTCGGATGTCTACCTGCCAGGCCAGGGCGCGGCCGGGGCTGGAGCCGGCGGAGGACTTCCATTGGCGGTTGCTGGTGGCCCTGTACCAGACGTGGAGGCCTCCGGAGGGGGTGCGCACGCGCAGGGTGGTGGTGTCGTCGGCGGGGCTCTGCTGGCCGCGGAGGGCTGCGAGGACGGCGAGGGTGTGGAAGCCGTTGGCGAGGCCGGAGAGGTCGACTTGGTCGCCGATGGGGATGCCGGGCAGGATCCGGTCTCGCGCCGGGGGCTCGGTGCCGTGAGCGTCGATGTCGATGACGACCAGGCCTGCCGGGCCGCAGGAGACGCCGGTGCCGAACTCCGGGTGCTGCCCCCACCACTGCTGGATGCGGTCTTGGTTGAGGGTGGCCGCGTGGAAGCTGTGGCACCAGCGGCCTGAGCGCAGACAGGGGCAGCCGGTCGCTGCGTGGGCGTTGGCACGGCAGTCGCTGCAGTTCGCGGCCGGTGTCTTGCGGCCTGGGGCGAGGGGGTGCACGGGCCAGCCGCGCCGGGCGCAGGCTTGGGCAGTGGCAAGGGCTGGAGCGACTGAAGAAGCGGGGATGGCTGGGTCGGGAGAGTCGCTGCGGGAAAACTGCAGCTCAGCAGGCATCTGCACCCCCCACTAGCGACCGAAGCGACTCAATGACAGACACAGCCTAGCGAATGGGGGCGGTGGGGTTGTGGAGCACATGCAGAACAACGGTGCTCCTGTGTCGATGATGAGACCGGCTAGCACTCGTCCAGCGACCGGGGGAACAGCACAGCGACCCAGGGCAGTTCGGTCGCTGCATGTCGGCATCAGCAAACTTCCAGCTCAGGCGGGGCAAGAAGACCGAACAGCGACTGAAGCGACTGAAGCTCTCTGTATATAACGCACACGCACACACTCTCTGGAGTCGGTATATGCGTTGTCCGGTCGCTTGAGTCGCTTCGACTCCAAGAAGGACGCGCTGACCTGGCAGTCTGCTGGCTCCCCCAGTCAGTGACTGAAGAGCCGCTCAGTCGCTGACTGTTCAGTCGCTCTCTGCCGAGTACGACGACCTAAGCGACTCAAGCGACTGAAGCGACCGAGGCTCGGTCACCGGGGAACAACGCGTCCCCAGAGCAGGCAAGTTCTCTTCGGATCTACTGCTCGACGAATTGAGCCGCTAACTGGTCCAGCCGTCTGCCCCGATGCCCAGTCCTACCAGCTGACGCGACAGTGCGACGTCGAACCGTCCGGGTGCGCACAGCGACCGAAGCGACTGAAACTCAGGGCTAGCTAGCTGTGCCGTCACATGACATTGGTTCCTCGCTGTCAAGCTTGGCGGGCAGAGGACGTGAGGCGATCGGCGAGCGCGATGACGAGGTCGCGCAGTTCATCTGGGCCCTCAATGACGAACGGCCGGTCGAGTGAGGCGAGTACTGGAGGCAACCAGTCGAGCCGCTCCGCCCGTAGCTCGACGCGCAGCCAGGGCTCGGCCGCCGGGTCCTGGCCGGCCGCAGGCTCGTGCTCCTCCAGGCTCGCGATGCTGGCGGGGAGGTGCGCGCGGATCTGCTCAACTGTCCCGTGGATCCGCAAGGTCACCTCATGTCGGTACTCGGCCGTGGCGAATCCTGACAACACGCGCTGTGCCGGACCGGGACCCGCGGGCGCTTCGAATGAGCCGGGCAGGGCTCTCGCGGTTGCGATGCGATCGAGCCGGAAGGTTCGGTCCTCGCCGGCCTGGGCGTCCTTGCCCGTCACGTACCACCGGCCCGCATGGGCGACGATCCCGTACGCGTGCAGTGTGCGTTCGCTGCGCCGTCCGTCGCGGTCGGTGTAGCGGATCGAGACCGGTCGGCGGTGGCGCACTGCATCGGCGATGGTGAGCAGGAGCCCGGCGTCCGGGTGGTCCAACTCGCCGGGCTGATCCGTGAAGGCGAGAGCTTCCAGGAGTGTGTCGAGCCGGCGGGCGATGTGCTTGGGCAGCACCCGCCGGATCTTCGCTGATGCCGTCTCGTTTGCCGTGCGCTCCGTCGTCGTCAGCTCTGCCCGGCGGCCGGCGACCAGGCCGAGCAGCACGGCCAGCGCCTCGTCGTCGCTGAGCATGAGTGGAGGCAAGCGGTACCCGGGAGCCAGCCGGTACCCGCCGTAACGGCCGCGCACCGACTCCACGGGCACATCCAGCTCGATCAGCTGGGCCACATACCGCCGCACAGTGCGCCCTTCGACGCCGAGACGGTCGGCGAGCTCGGCCACAGTCCGGGTGCCGCCCGACTGCAGCAGCTCCAGGAGTCTCAGCACGCGGCCAGTGGGTCGGGGCATGTTCGCAGCCTAACGCGAATACAGGACCGATTCTGTCCACTATTTCTCCTAGCCTGCGACTGCACGCCTCCAGCACAGCCAAGGAGATTCCCATGGACTTCGTCTCGATCCGCATCATCACCAGCGACGTCGCACGCCTCGTCGAGTTCTACGAGCGAGCTACAGGGATGCAGGCCATATGGGCCACCGAGGACTTCGCCGAACTCAAGACCGCGGGCGCAACCCTCGCGATCGCCGGCACCCGCACCGTCCCGCTGTTCGCCCCGGGCTCTGCCCGCCCGGCGGACAACCACAGCGTGATCACCGAGTTCCTCGTCGACGACGTGGACCGTATTCATCAGAACCTGATCGGCTTCGTCACCGACTTCGTCAACGAGCCCACCACGATGCCCTGGGGCAACCGCTCGCTGCTGTTCCGCGACCCCGACGGCAACCTCGTCAACTTCTTCACCCCCGTCACCCAGAAGGCGATCGAAAAGTTCGCACACTGACGCCACTCACAGCCGCTCACGCGGGAGCCCCGAGATCCCAGGGCTCCCGGGGAACGCGGCCGCCGAGTCCAGGAGCGCCACCAGCAGGGAACATCGGAACGCACTGCTGATCCTCGAAGGACCTCTGCCTGGAGCCGCATCACGTCGATCGCTTCGTTCCCCCGGCCGTGCCGGGCGAGGAGTTGCACGAGCTCGAACGCCGAGTTGGGGACGCCAGCCACGGCTTGGTCGGCATGCCGGTACGCCGCGATAGACCTCCGAGACCTGTGTGGCACCGCGAGGCAGGTGTGAGCCAGCCCTCAGGATCGTAACCAAGTTACTTGGCGCCTTCCTCGAGTTTCGGTCTCGATGGCGCTAGAAAAGGCCGGTGGACATGTACTGCGTGAGGTTCGCAAGGATCTCGCGCAGCCACGGGCTGCGAACGGCTGGTAGCCGGACCAGGGTGTGCTGGAACGTTCCCCGGTCGGCCCGGAACAGGCAATTGGGGCGCGGCGGGAGCGGGTCGTCGCGGAGGACGTCTTGGGGTATGCCGCCCGACGCAGGAACCCGCAAGTGGGGCTGGGGAGAGGCCAACCACAGCCACACCCCCAGGGGCAGCGGCACCGGGTATGCCGATGCAGCCGGGCTGGCCGGGGTCCAGGTCTGACCCGTCTGCGGATGGACCGGCACCAGGAGGATGTCGACGCCCGCGTCGGGAGCGGGCCGTCCCGGTCCAGCCAGGACGGCGCGCCGCATCGGCGGGCCCGCGGGCAGCAGGGCGTCGAGCGCGCGTTGGAACACGTCCCCGGTCAGACCGCCCGGGACCTTCACCGGTTGCCCTTCGGAGGCCGCAAGTAGGTGGGCGAGCGCCTGGCCAGCTGCCGCCTCCCATTGCGGACTCCACGACCAGTAGTGCCTCGACCCGAGCCGTCCTCCCCACGCGGCAATCGGCTCGAACGGGGGCGTGCTCTCCCCCCTCTCCGTCAGCTCGTCCCAGGAAAGCGGCGCAGCGTCGACACCCTCAAAGAGGACGCGGTACACGGCGTCGGAGCTGAGCCGCACTGCCTGCCAGAGCGAGCAGTCGTCGATCCTGGTCGCCACAGGCTGGCCGCACGCCACGCAGGCCAAGTTGGGGCCGTCGGCCCCGTCGAGGCCACAGCAGGCACCGCCGCGATTCTCGGGGATCAGCCGGGTTCCGCGGATATCACCGGGCGCGATGACAATTGCTCCGGGCGCGCTGTCGGACAGGGCATAGACCGGCGCGTAGATGCCGCGTGCCTCCGCCTCGCCCGGATCGATCTCGTTCCACATCCGCCACGGTCGTCCCCAGGGGTCCGGGTCCACGGCGAACGTCCCTGACTCCATGAGCACCGGAAGCTGGACCCCGTTCCCGTAACTCTGACGGGCGTGGGCAGGAAGGGAGACCTGCGACAACGGGACGGTCAGCTCGGCGTCGCACCTCGCACAGACGAAAACGAACAAAGGCCCTCCGCATGGGAAACAGCTGCATCCTCGCACCTCGGTGGCAGTAGACAACGCGTTTTCGCGTCCATCACGGGGCCAGGACCGCCAACGCCCTACTGTTCTCAACGACGTCGATCCTGCACCCGCCACCGCCGCTACGCGATCGCAACTGGTGGCGCTGTCACGTGCGGCCGTCGTGCAACTTCCCTGTTGCTGACACGCACGTGACGCGTCCGCGCAGGTAGCGAACGTCCCGGTCGATCGAGCGGTCGGTAGAGAACGCTTCCTCAGTGAGCGGCGTACGTCGCTGCCGGATCGACCTCGATGTGGAGTCCGAGCGGCGCCTGGAGGTGTACGACGCGCCATCGAGCGGTTCGGGAAGGAGGGGACCGCGGTCACCGGCATGCCCGAGACCCAACGGGCGCGGCACGCCCTGCGCGACACCGAGCTCACCCTCGGCATCCCACCGCAGGTCATCGGGGACGTCGCCAAGAGCTTCCCGCACATCCGCGCCCGCGACATCCGCTCCGCTCTGGCCGGACTGCCGAGCTCCGGCAGCTCTCCGCACAGGCGAAGAAGTTCGGGCCACTGTGGGAGCGCGCCGAAGTCCTGGACGCACTGCCCCGCTGCTACGCCGTGCACCCCAGAAACCTGCGCGCCGCCCATTCTCATCCCCCGCGCTCCTGGGCCGGCAGGAACACACAGGAACAGTCCGAGGCCGCCAGTGGTTCAGGCCATGCATCTCGGGCTGCGTCTGAGGAGACACCCTGGGAGAAGCCCGCAGAACACGCCCGGCTCACCCTGCGAGCTCCTTCCGACCCGCGTGTTTCTCTTACTTCCCAGCAACTCAGCCCGGCCCAGAGCGGTCCACCTTCGGATGGCCGGGGCGGTGGTCTGTCGCCTGCTCTCCGCTCGGGCCAGTCCCTGACCGGCGTGCCGACGGGCACCGGCCTGACCGGGGCCTTCACGATATGTACACGACAGGCGCACTCGTTGATCACTTCCGGTATGCTCCAGGCGCTCCATTCGCACCACTGAGGGGGGATTTCCTCATGCGTATGCGCCACACCATGGCCGCAGTTGCCGCCGCGGGCACGATCGCCGTGCTCACCACCGGACCGGCCCAGGCCACCGAGTACACGTCCGCACTGAAGCTCAAGGGCGTTCAGTACGACGCCCCGGGCAGCGACTCCAACCGGTGCTCCGGCGGCAACACCAAGGACGAATACCTGACGATCAAGAACTACTCCCGCACCGCGACCGTCGACCTCAAGGGCTACGTCGTGAAGGACGCCACGGGCAACAAGTTTGCGGGGCGAAGGCAGGCGCGGCGCTGTCCCTCCCTGCAGGACTCGACAGGAAGAGACAGCATCGTTCTGGTCCACGACGGAGCCGTCCCCTGCGCCAACTCCAGCCATAAGGCGCAGAACGCCACCGCGTGCGGTGCGCACTCCTACCGCCTGCCCTCCGGAGCCGTGTGCGCAGGTTCGAATCCTGCCGGGGGCACCTTGCATGAGGTGCCCAAAGACCCCGCCACCAGCGCTTTCGCTGAGGACGAGGTCTTGGCGTATGTGCAGGCAGATGCAGCCAGAAGCT
Organism: Streptomyces rishiriensis; assembly: GCF_030815485.1. Classification (NCBI taxonomy): domain Bacteria; kingdom Bacillati; phylum Actinomycetota; class Actinomycetes; order Kitasatosporales; family Streptomycetaceae; genus Streptomyces; species Streptomyces rishiriensis. The sequence goes on from NZ_JAUSWV010000001.1 coordinate 248,337, forward strand.
GCCCCATGTCGCGGTCTGTGGACGAGGCGTGGACGGGATCTTGGAGCATCGCCGCAGGTGACGTCCCCAAGTGACCAAGGACCCGCATCGGCTTCAGACGGCCGCTCCTGAACGATGGCCACGCTGCGGAGGCTGCCCGCGGTACCCGTGGAACGGCCAGCGCCGCGCTAACGACGTTGCTCACCATCGCTTGCGGCGATGCGGGCGGCTCAGGACATGTCGAGTGCGCCCACAGTCGCACGGATGTGGGCCGGCCCGAGACGCGGCCGCCCTCCGGCGCACCACCAGGAGAGCGGCCCCTCCACCTCGCGCGCATGCATGCCCAGGTTGTGTTCGACGCACAGAGGCCACGCCTGCCACAGACGCTCAGCGACGGTATCCTGCGCGGCGTCGGCAACGATCGCCAAGGCATGAGCAAGGTCTTCGGCCACCTTTGGGTACAAGTGACCGCCGTGCCACTCGCCATTGGCCAGCGCAACGTAGACACACTCCGGCTCGCCCGCCTCGTAGGAAGGCTGGGCCACCAGTTGCAGGGGCTCCTGCTCAGGAAGAGTCACTGCCAAATCCCGGTTGAGGAGCGCAAGAGCCTCGTCCCACAAGGGGTACTCGCCCAGCGAGACGCGACGGAGCCCAGGACTGTCGAAGAGAGCATGCATAGGGCCATCCTCCACTACGGACAGCCGACCCCAATCGCGCACCAGGTCGTAATAGGGCGCAGACTCAGGCCTTGCTCCAGGCCTGTCGATGGCGAGCGACGCTGTACACCTGCTCGACCTGCTCGGCCGTCAGCACCCCTGAGAGCGGGGCCAGAGCCGCTACTTGGCGCCCCTGGTACACCCGGACGCTGAGTTGCGTGGCGACCACCTTGAGATCGGTGACACCAACGAAGACGAGTACTGGCTCAACTTGCACGGGAAAGCCGCAGTAGTGCTCAAGCACCCGAACCACGCGCTTGGCCTCCGCTCGACTCTTGCGTGCGTAGGGCGCCGGCTTTCCGTGATCGACTTTCACAGCATCGTCGCCGACCCATACGGCCTTGTTGTGGTGGTGCTTCGTATTGATGCTGAACACCCCGCCAGGCCCGATCAGCAAATGATCGACGTCCACATCGTTGGCCAGCGGGATGGAATGCAGGACGCGCCATCCGCGACGCGCCAAGCGGTTCAGCTCGGCTCCCACTCTCCTCTCCCCCGCCAGGCCCCTACGCCACGAGTCCCACTCCGTAGGACGCCGCAGAAGCCGTGAGACGACTCCGCTCGATCAGACCTGGGCCGGATTTGTCGAGCAGGTCGCGGAGGGACTCACCGGGACGGTTGGCGGAAAGGTCATCGGCCGGTGTCAGAGGCGGCAGCATCAGAAGGGCTTCAGCCTCCGGTGCCCCCTGCGACAACACCGGCTCAGGGTTGTTGCGTAAGTGGGGTGTCAACACGGCGATCACGTCGTCGCGATACTCACCGACCAAGACGGTGATGTCCCCCGTCCTCACGTCCGCCCAGCCGACCGCGGTGCCATCCGGCAGATTCGCGTACCAGCGATCATGTCCGTACCGCTTCCAGCGCGTGACCTTCAGCTCCACGAGTCCCCCTCGTCCGCTCTCAGCCCGAAGCATCGCAGCAGGCAGGGCTCGAAACGAGAGAGGCCCCGGACAATATGCCGGGGCCTCACAGGTGGGCTTACAGCGGCTAACACAATGAAGTGCTGAGAACCCAGCTACAGGCATCCCGGCTCGCCGTTGGCCACGAACCGTGCCAGGGATCGCTCCAGCAGCTCGAGCAACTGCCGCAGGTCATCAGCCACCCGGTCGAGCTCCGGTTCGTCCAGCGACGCCGTTCGCGTCCGGTAGATCACTCCGCCAGGGCTAGCGACGTAGGACAGGCCGCCGCCGTTCGAGCCGATGACCAGACCGTCGGCCTTCCTGTCCGCGCTGACATCGACAGCGCCGTACTGCTTGAACCGTAGAAGGACGTCGCCCGCCGAGTCGACGAAGTAGCCGTTGCCGACGTCCGCCCAGGTGACGTCGCCGATGGTGTCGTAGAAGGTGACCAGGTCGGCAGGGATGATGCCAGCCTGAGCAAGCGTGCGAGCCGCGGCCTGGTCGGCGTGGTCGGCCAGCCGGACCTCATTGGCTCCCGGGGGAAAGCCGTGCCAGCGCTCGAACTCGTCTGTCATTGCCTTCAGGGTCTCCGAGACCCTGCTCGCCCATGAGGCCAGCCAGGTGGGCGAAGGCGAATGGTCACTCATGAGGCCGGATCATGGCACGGCCGCAGACATCCACGGTGCGCCCAACAACCCTGCCCAAAGGTCAGCGCAATGTCCTGAGCTGCCGGTGGGTGATGAGGCAGCAGGCGAGTTTGAGGAAGGCTTCGTGCATGTCGGCCCTGCGTTCCCAGCGGATTCGCAGGCGCCGGAAGCCGTGCAACCAGGCAATCGTCCTCTCGACCACCCAGCGGTAGGTGCCCAGGCCAGTGCCATGCCGTGTTCCTCGCCGAGCGATCGCCGGGACGATGCCGCGAGCCCGGACCTGATCACGGTAGACGTCATGGTCATAGCTGCGGTCTGCGAACAGCGAGTCGGGCTTGCGACGCGGTCGTCCGACGCGGCCACGGACGGGCGGGACCGCGTCGAGCAGGGGCAGGAGCTGGGTCACGTCGTTGCGATTGCCGCCGGTCAACAGGACGGCGAGCGGAGTGCCGTGTCCGTCGGTGATGATGTGGTGCTTCGAGCCGGCCCGCCCACGGTCGACCGGCGACGGGCCCGTCTGTCTCGCTCCCCCTTTTAGCGCCCTGACGTGCGAGGAGTCGACCACGCAGCGGGACCAGTCCAGCCGGGAGCCCGCGTTCAGCTCGGCCAGTAGGTCCTCATGCAAGCGTTGCCAGACCCCGGCCTCGTTCCCGTCCCGCAACCTGCGCCAGCACGTCATGCCGGAGCCGAAGCCCAGCTCTTGAGGGAGATGCTCCCACTGTATTCCGGTGTGCAGCACGTACAGGATCCCGCAGAGCACCTCCCGGTCCGGCAGCGGCTTGCGGCCGGGATACCGGAAGCGTCGCTCGCGCTGCGGCAGCAACGGCTCCAGGCGGTCCCACAGCTCTTCCGACACGATCCACGGTGACGTCCCCACAAGGGGGCGAACGCTCAACTCCCGCCCCGGACACGGCCGACACCGCCTGCCCACCTCATTGTGTTAGCCGCTGTTAGTGATCAGACGTGCATTTCACGGACCAGTGTGTCGTCTCCCTGGTAGAGCTCCAGGGAGTAGCTCAAACCGAGGCGGTGAAGTACGCCGCCGAGTTCGTCGAAGTGTTGAGGGTCGACGACTCCGTTCAGGAGGATGTCTGGACCCTCGATCGGCTCGACCTCCAGCTGGCACCAGCTGGTTTCGACTTCGTAGCTGTGCCAAGAAGACGACCTCGAACTCCACCCCGTTCGCACGAAGTGCTGGGCCACCGCAGAGGCATCCCGGCAACCGCGCAGGACACCGCATACGTTGTTGCCAACCTCCACCCACTCAGGATCGATCTTCTGGTCATCGTCGGATACGTCCACGCCGGAAGTATGAGGCCCAGGTTTCTCGTGCGATCACTCGTATTCGCGCAACAGATCCTCGATACGCCGGTTGGCGACGTTCTGCCGTCCGTCGAGGCACTTCGCGTAGCGGGTCAGCAGGACCTCGACGCTGTTGCCGGCGCGCTCGGCAACCTGGGTGCAATCGACTCCGGCATTGAGCCAAGTCGACAGCGCCGAGTGCCGGGGGTCGTACGGGCGACTCGCAGGCGGTGAGGAGGCGATGGCCGGCGGGAGCGCGAGGATCCGGGCCCTGCCACACGCGGTAGTGGACGACCGAGCCTTTCTCGCTGAAGAAGAGGCGCCCGTCGTCTGCGGTCCCGGGTGGCCAACTTCCGAATTCAGGTGCACATCGGCGGCGACGACGTCAGCGGATCCGTACCGCTGGTGGCCATGAACCCTTCGCGAGTTCATGGCCACCAGCGGTACTCAGGTGCGACCTCGTGGCACCACACTTGACCGGGGCGTGCCCGAGTGGTTAAAGCGCACGGGCGGTGTTGTTCGCGTTGCGCCTCCCACGTCCACCGAACTGCCCGAAGCGCGCTCGCATCGAGCGCTGTCACACGCCGGCTGGGCACCCCTTCACTCTGCCCATCCCGCTTCAGGGCCGCGCCCGGGGAACCGGCCACGGTCGCTCGGAGATCCGCCGGATCAAAGCCGCCACCGTCAACAGCCTCCTCTTCCCCGGAGCTCGCCAGGCTGTCCAGATCAAGCGCCGGCGCACCGACCACAAGACCGGCAGGACCACCGTCAGGACGGTCTATGCCGTCACCAGCCTGACCGCCGAGCAGGCCAACGCGGCCCAGCTCGCCCGACTCGTCCGCGACCACTGGGAGATCGAGGCCCTGCACCACGTCCGCGACACTACTTTCGCCGAGGACGCCTCTCAGCTGCGGACCGGCAACGCGCCCCGTGCGATGGCCACCTGGCGCAACCTCGCCATCGGAGCCCTCCGCATGGCAGGAGTGAGAAACATCGCGGCCAGCCTTCGCCGCAACGCCCGCGACCCTCGTCGCCCCCTCGCACGTGTGGGCCTCGAACCGAACGTCATGCAACTACACCGAAGCCCTGGGACTGACGTGACCATTGGAACGGCATTGCGCCCGGGTTCGCCATGACCTGCTGCTTGCGCACGCACCCGACCCTGTACCCGAACCCCTCCGCGACGCCACCGTCACCGAAGACGCACCTGTCGCCGGACTCCGTGACGCCATCTGCGACTCCTGCGGCAGTACTGGCAGGTGGCCATCGAGCCGGTCTGGCCGCAGATGCGACTGGTACTGGAAGCGGACATGACCTACCGCGCCCGCCAGCTCGCCCTGGGGGGCGCCCGACTGCTGTTCGCCGACATGCACCCGAACCTGCGCTGGCAGGACGGAGAGCTATATATCCGCAAGATGATCAGCAGACACCGGGTTGCGGCATCTGGCCGAGGACTGTTGCTCCTGCCGTCCGTGTTCGCACACAAGCCCGCGCCTCCCGTCAGCCCAGACGAGCCGCCGAGTCTCGTTTATCCCAGCCGGGGAGTAGCCACGCTGTGGGGCTCCGAGACGCCGACCGTCGACACAACCGCTCTGGTGTCTCTGCTCGGTTCATCCCGGACGAAACTGCTCAGCCTCCTGGAAGAGCCGCTGCCCACCGTAGAGCTCGCCCGCCGTCTCAACGTCACCCCCAGCGCCGTCTCCCAGCACCTGCGTGTCCTGCACTCCACAGGAGTGGTCACCCGGACACGTGACGGACGGCATGTGCTGTACCGGAGAAGCATGCTCGGCGACCGACTCACGACCACCGCTGCCAGACCGCGCACTCACGACACCTGAGAAACAGCAATCCGCCCCCGCCCGGCCGGGCGACCATCCACTCCCCCGAGCCCCGTATAGGTTCCCCACCCGCCCCGCCCGCTGACCACTTGAGCTCGCCATCGTTTGCCGACCGGCTGCGAGCATCCACCGAACCCGCGCCACCAGCGGGTTCACGGCGGCTCGAATCCAATCAGATTCGATGGTGATTCATAACAGAACGGGCTCGGCGCGCCCGCACTGGGGCGCCGGGGTCAGCGCTCGGGCTTGGCAGGCCGCTGCATCAGCGCGGCCGCGGCCTGGTCCAGGGTGACCTTCTCGTGCAGCAGGGCGGACATCACTTCCGTGATCGGCATCTCGACACCGTGGGCCTGGGCGAGGGCGAGGATCGCCTCGGCGGACTTGACGCCCTCGGTGGTCTGCCGGGTGGCGGCTGTGGCTTGCCCGACGCTCAGGCCGTGGCCGAGGTGGGTGCCGAAGGTGCGGTTGCGGGAGAGCGGGGAGGTGCAGGTGGCCACGAGGTCACCCAGGCCGGCAAGGCCTGCGAGGGTGGCCGGGTGTGCGCCCATGGCCACAGCCAGCCGGGTGGTCTCCGCCAGCCCGCGGGTGATGAGCAACGCGTCGGCGTTGTCGCCCAGACCCCTGCCCGAGGCGATGCCGACCGCCAGGGCGATGACGTTCTTCACCGCACCGCCCAGCTCGCAGCCGATGACGTCGGTGCTGGTGTAGGGCCTGAAGTAGGAGGTGTGGCAGGCCCGCTGGAAGCACTGGGCGGCGGCCTCGTCGGGGCAGGCGACAGTGGCCGCGGCCGGCTGCCCGGCCATGATCTCAGCGGCGAGGTTCGGGCCGGACAGCACCGCGACCCGGTCCGCGCTCACGCCTGTCACCTCGGTGATGACCTGGCTCGCCCGCAGCCCGCTGCCCAGCTCGATGCCCTTCATCAGCGACACGATCACCGTGGCGGGCCCGATATGGGGTGCCCACGCGGCGAGGTTGGCCCGCAGAGACTGCGCAGGGATGGACAGCACCAGGTAGTCGGCGCCGTCCAGCGCGGAGGCAGGGTCGGTCGTGGCCGTCAGGGAGGCGGGCAGCTCCACGTCCGGGAAGTAGCCGGGGTTGCGGTGACGGGCGTTGATCCCGTCAGTGATCTCAGTCCGGCGGGCGTGGACAATGACGTCGGTGCCGGCGTCGGCCAGGACCTTAGCGACGGCGGTGCCCCAGGACCCGGCCGACAACACCGCCGCGCGGGCGGAACGGTGCCGGCTCAACTCGGGGTCCTCTCGCTGGACGCGGGCCCGTCACCGGGGCGGCGGCCGAGCCCGCACATCGTATCGGCCCCACCTAGCCCGGCCGGAACGCTCACCGTGCGGCGCAGGGTGAGCAGGACGGCGCAGCGGCCCGGAAGGGCCGGGGTCTCGCTTAGCTCGCGCCGCAGTTCGCCGGCGTGGGAGAGCCACCGCAGGTAAAGGCGGTCCCACGTGGCAGGTTCAGCGGGGCGCCCGCCCGTGTGATCCACAGTGAGGCCGGCGGCGCGGGTCTGCTCCCCCAGGCAGGGTGGGTGCGCTGCCGCGAGGCCTGTGTGGGGACCACCAGCCGTCCGGCCAGGACGCGGAGATCTGACGATGCGGCAGTCCGCGCGCCGGACGGCCGCCCGGCGCGCGGAGACGGATGACCCGTGCGGCGTACCCACGAGACACTGAGTCGCGTCGCCCAGCACGCTGTTGTACCGGTCCCGCTTCGACAGGAGGCGCTACTGTGACGGCTCGTCTGATGCCCGCCGAGTCTTGGAGCAGTCCCGATGAGCAGCGCCGCATTCCGTCTCGTCGTCACGGGCGGCGGGACGGGAGGACACACGTATCCCGCCCTCACCGCGGTGGGTACCTTGCGAGCGAGACTCGCGGCTGAGGGGCGGTCGCTTGACGCTCTGTGGATCGGGACAGCCGAGGGCCTGGAGGCGCGTGTGGCGCCGGCCGAGGGCATTCAATTCGTCAGCGTCGTGACGGGCAAGATCCGCCGCTCCAAGAACCCGCTGAAACTCGTGTCCCCGGCGAACGTACGGGACATGGCGCAGGTGCCGCTCGGTGTCCTCCAGGCGCGCAGGGCGATCGAGCAGTTCCAGCCGGACGTGGTGCTGGCGACAGGCGGCTATGTTGCGGTGCCGGCCGGGCTGGCGGCGCGGATGTGCCGCCGCCCGCTGGTGCTGCACGAGCAGACGGTGCGCCTAGGGCTGGCGAACCGGAAGCTGGCATCGGCGGCTGCCCGGATCTGTGTGTCCTCGGAGTCGACGCTGGCGTTGTTGTCGGAGTCGGCACGGCAGATCGCCCTGGTGACGGGCAACCCGGTGCGGCCGGAGGTCCTGTCCGGGCACGCGGCCAAAGCGGTTGAGGCGCTGGGGCTGGTGGGCTTCGCCGGGCAGTTGCCGACGGTTTACGTCACGGGTGGTGCGCAGGGCTCGCAGCAGATCAACGAGCTGGTGGGCGAGGTGCTGCCGTGGCTGCTGCAACAGGCGAACGTGGTCCATCAGTGCGGCCCGGCTCATGTGGAGGGTCTGCGGGTGCGGGCGGCCGGGCTGCCCGGCGAGCTGGCCGGACGGTACTACCTGGCCGGGTACGTCGGTGCGGAGCTGCCGGACGTGCTCGCGCTGGCCGACGTGGTGATCTCGCGCAGCGGTGCGGGGACACTGGCGGAGCTGACGGCACTGGGCAAGCCCGCGGTGTTCGTGCCGCTGGCGTCGGCGGCGGGCAACGAGCAGGCGCACAACGCGCGCCACCTGCAGGAGGCCGGGGCCGCGCTCGCGCTCGAAGGCGAGGTGACGGGGGCCCGGGGGCGGGACGCGTTGGGCCCGCTCCTGGCCGATGCCCACCTGCGGCAGGCGATGGCGGAGCGGGCCCGTGCGCACGGCCGTCCGGACGCGGCCGACCGGCTCGTCGACGAGATCCTGGCCGCCGCAGCGTCCGGCTGAGCGGCGTCAGCCGATGTGCAGGGCCGTCCCCGCCGAGATGAGTACGGCGCACTGATTGAACGCCTCTTGGTCCTGGCCCATCGGTCCGGGACGTCCCGATCGCGCAGCTAGAGGGCGAGCTTGGACTGGTTACTCTCGCCGCACACGTCGATAAGGACATCTCGCACGTGGGTGTCCATCGCCACGATGGTGTCGGCCCAGGCCATCATCTCCAGGGTGATCTGGCGTGCTCGGTGGGTAGTGAGGTCGAGGCCGAGCCGGCCGGCGGCTTTGACCATCGCCATGTGGGCGGGTTCACCCTCCCACTTTCCGATCAGCCCGGCCGAGCGGACCTCCACCTCCGTGCCGCCGCGGTGGGCCAGGGCGAGCGCCGCGAACGGCGACCGGCAGTAGTTGCCGAGGCAGACGATCAGGACGCGGCGCATCATGCGGTTCCGACGCTCGTGAGGACTTCGCCAAGAGTGGTGACGACGTGGTCGATGTCGGTCTCGGCCAGGTGCTGGTGGAAGGGCATGGTCAGGATTTCCCCGGCGACGTGCTCGGTGGCGGGCAGGTCGCGCCGCCACCGGCCGAACGCGGGCTGCAGGTGGTTGGGCCGGTAGTGGACGCCGACGCCGATGCCCCGGGCCTTCAAGCAGCACGAGTTCGATGCCGGCGCAGTTGTCGGCGACGTGCAGCCAGTTCCGCATGTGCTGGCCGCGGTCATGGAGAGTGACCTTCTCCCCGCGCAGCAGTCTCGTGATGAACAGCGGGATGATCTTCTCAGGGTGTTGGCGGGGTCCGTAGTTGTTCGAGGACCTGGTGACGCAGACCGGCGCGCCGTAGGTGTGCCAGTAGCTGAGCGCCATGAGATCGCTGGCCGCTTTGGACGAGGCGTAGGGCACGGTCGGGCGCAGCGGGTACTCCTCGGTGGCCGCACCTTTCGTGAGCGGTCCGTACACCTCGTCCGTCGAGACGTGCACGAAGCGCTCGATGCCATGCCGCATGGCCGCGTCAGCGAGCGTCTGGGTACCGATGACGTTCGTGGTCACGAACCGGGCCGCCGTTTGGAAGGACCGGTCGACGTGAGACTCGGCGGCGAAGTGGACCACGGCGCCATGGCCGACCATGAGGGTGTCGACCAGGGCGCGGTCGTAGATGTCGCCGAGCGCGAATGCGAGTTTCGGGCTGAGGAAGGCCTCCCCGAGGTTCGCCCGGTCGCCCGCATAGGTGAGGGCGTCCAGAACGGTGACCAGCTCGACGTCCTCGGCGTCGAGCATGCCCTTGACGAAGTGCGAGCCGATGAACCCGGCTCCGCCAGTGACGAGCAGCTTCATGGGCACCTCCGCAGTGTGTATCCGGTCGGCGGCACGCACCTGCCGCACGCCTTCGGCGGCGCCGGACCGGTCACGGCCGTCCTGCCGGACGTCGCGTGCAGTCCGCTTGGTAGCCAACGCCGTGTGCGCGCCGGAGCGATCCTGCGCATCCGCCTCACCTCTGCATTCATCGGTCGAACGTTGCTGCGATGAAGGAATGAAAGCTCGGGGAGGCGGCAGCCAGGCAGGCTCACGAGGGTGCTCACGAACGTAAAATCGCGTCCGCCTCAGTACACAGAGCGCTACGTTCAGTGGTCACAACCGGCCCTGCCGGGCGAAGCACCCGGCACGGCCTTGGCCCCTAGGACCTGTCTGACAAATGATCTTGTTGGGGTTCGCGGAGCCAGAGGATGAGTGCCGCGAGGTGGAGTCCGGTCCGGTAGCGGGCGGCGAGTTTGTCGAAGCGGGTCGCGATGGCGCGGAACTGCTTGAGCCGGTTGAAGCAGCGTTCGACGACGTTGCGGGCCTTGTAGAGATCGCGGTCGAAGGCCGGTGGTCTGCCGCCGGCCCGGCCGCGCCGTATCCGGTTGGCTTTCTGGTCCGCTCTCTCCGGGATCACCGCCCGGATGCCGCGGCGCCGCAGCGTCTGGCGGATCGCCCGTGACGAATACGCTTTGTCGGCGATGACCGCGTCGGGCCTGCGGCGCGGCCGACCGACGCCGGTCCGGGGCACTCTCACCGCGTCCAGGACCGCGTCGAAGGCAGTGGAGTCGTTGACGTTGCCCGGCGTGACGAAGACGGCCAGGGGCAGGCCCCGGCCGTCACAGGCGAGGTGGACCTTCGTGGTCAGCCCGCCGCGGGACCGGCCGAGCGCCTGACAATCCGCCGCGCGTTCCGGATCTTCCAGTTCGTCCCTCGACGCCGCCCCTTTTTGCGGGCGCCAGCGGCGTGCTGGTGGGCACGGTTGATCGTGGAGTCGACCGACACGGTCCACTCCACCGCCCCGACCGAGTCGTCGCGGACCTGGACCTCCTCGAGCAGGCGGGCCCAGGTCCCGTCCGCCTCCCACCGGGCGAACCGCTCATACGCCGTCTGCCACGGCCCAAAGCGTTCCGGCAGGTCACGCCACGGAGCACCCGTCCGCAACCGCCACAACACCCCGTTGATCACCTGCCGGTGATCCCGCCACGGACGACCCCGCCCGTCAACACCCGGCAACAGCGGCGCCATCCGCTCCCACGCCGCATCCGTCAGCTCACCACGACCCACCACAAGATCAATTATCAGACAGGACCTAGGAGGCGTCTGTCTGCCATGGCGCTCAACCAGCACCCGAACCAGCTCGCGAACCCCGCCCTCGCCGAGTTGAGCAAGGCTTCCCAGCTCAGCCGCAACGAGCTGGCCCAGCTCGTCAATGCCCGTGCCCAGCAAGCTGGGCACACGCGCTCCTACACCCACACCAGCGTCACGAACTGGATAGTGCGCGGCATGATCCCCAAGCCTCCGGTGCCCGAATTCATCGCCCAGGTGCTGTCCGACCGGCTAGGACGCCCGGTCGGCCCCGCCGAGATAGGCATGCCTGAGGTCTGGGAGACGCCAGGTCAGGTCGGGCTGGACTTTCCCCGGGACACCCAAGAAGCCCTCCATACCGCCACTCGATTCTGGAGCACCGTGCACCGCCGCAAGTTCTTCGCCACCTCAAGCGCCTTCGCTATCAGCGCCTACAGCACACCGGTCACCCGGTGGCTTGCCGTCCCTACCGACCCGGACGCCGCACACCCCGGTGCCCGCCGCGTCGGCCGCCACGACCTGGACGACCTGTGGGCAGCCGCTGCTCACGCCCAGCGCTCGGACTCGAAATTCGGCGGAGGCGCCCGCGCAGCCTCCACGGTCACCCGCATCCTGCGCGAGCACGCCATCCCACTCCTGAACGGCGACTACACCGACGTCGTCGGTAAGGAGCTCTACGCCGGCACCGCCGAACTCGCCCGGGTCGCCGGATGGAGCGCGCTCGACATGGGCCACCACGACCTCGCCCAGCGCCACTTCGTCCAGGCCCTGCGGATGGCCAAAGCCGGAGGCAGCCTCAACGTCGGCGTCCACGTGCTGAGCAATCTGGCCCTCCAGACCACCCTGCGCGGCTACCCCGACCAGGCCGTGGACATGGCCCCGACGCGACACCTACCACCTCGACGACGGCGGCCGAGCCGCGTTCGACGAGATCGTCCGCCACTACCACGACCGGAGTTCGGCCTGACCGGCCCTCGTCCGCTCCGGACGGCTGCGAAGAATGCGCCGGATCTATCGGTGGACACCGGGGTATCCGCACCGCATGTATCTCTCGAAACCGGTGAAGGCTGCCTTACTCGGCGTCGGCGTCTATGCGTTGCTCGTGTTGATGTTCCGGTACTGGCGTGGCGGCATGGCCTGGGACAAGTCACTACTGGTCGCCCTGGTCGCAGCGCCGGTGGCGCTGTTTTGGGGATGGGTGCGGGACCACTGGAACGACCGGGCCCGAGAGGCTGGCGCGAGGTGGCGGCGGAAGAGGCAGAACTGACCCGTACACGACCGACCCGGCTTCCGGTGTGGCATCGGTCTGCGGACGCCAGGCGGAGCATCGTCACGGCCCGGTGCCAGCAGGTACCAGAGCAGGGAGTGTGCCCGCAATTGGCCGGGCGGCGAAGATCCCGGACAGGCGGGGCTTTGCGACCAAGGGTGAACTGGCCCGGGACATCGCCCGCCGGTGCCTCGGTGCGGGTCTGCCCGCCTCTTGGGTCACCGCGGACGAGGCCTACGGGCAGGACTGGAACTTCCGCCGTCTCCTCGAACAACTCGCCATCGGCTATGTGGTGGCGGTGCCCAAGTCCCAGCAGATCAAGTCCCTGGCCGGGATCTGGCGCATTGATGAGCTCATCGACGAAGCACCCGGTGATGCTTGGCAGCGGTTGTCCTGCGGTGATGGGGCGAAGGGCTCACGGGTCTATGACTGGGCCGCAGCCAAGCTGCCCGCCAACCTCATCTTCGAGCCGGAGCCGCCAACCCATCACCGGTGGGTGATGGTCCGCCGCAGTCTGTCCGACCCTGGCCAGGTCGCCTGCCACCTGGCCTACGCGCCCGTCGCAGTGGAGCTTGCCGAGCTCGTCCGCATCGCCGGTTCCCGCTGGGCGATCGAGGAGTGTTTCAAGGCCGCGAAGAACGAGTGCGGCCTGGAGTACGAGGTCCGCCGCTACGTCGGCTGGTATCGGCACATCACCCTGGCCATGCTCGCCCATGCCATCCTGGCCGCACTCGCGGCCCAGGCCGGCGGCGAGGCAGCAAAGGGGGCTGCAGAAACGGATCAACTGAAAATGGTCGGCCTGGCGAAGACACCGCCGGGCCTGCTGCGCCAAGCCGCAGAGGTGGCTTTGGTCAGTCGGCGCAGTATCACCGCGGTCATCACCCAATATTCAGGATGCATGCGGGGGCTTGCGTGCTTTCTGGGGATGTTTTGTAAAGTATGCGATTGTCCTGTGGCGTGTGTCCGGGTGTCCGTCATGGGGGGATCGTCGCGTGAGCCCTCCACAGGGCGATCTGCTCCTGCTGATCGGCGCGGTTCGCTGACCTGCCGAAATGCGGCACACATGACAGGAGTGGTCCCACGAGACGACCTGGTCGAGGCCTTACCCCGTGTCAGGTGAGCAGTTTGAAGAGATACAGCCCCCGCTCGCCTCCCACCGCAAGCTCCTGAGCGACATCCCAGGCACACGAGTACAGCGCCCCTTCAGCTCGTGCGATGGCCGCAACGCATCGTCCCCCGGTATTCCAGATTCGCACTGCGCCGTCGTGATCGGTGGTGGCGAGCCAGGTTCCGTTTGGTGCGATCGCCACCGAATGCACCCGGCTGGTGTGGCCGGTGAGGGTGGCTGTGCAGGTGCCGGTGGCCCGGTCCCACAACCGCAGAGTTCCGTAGTACCTGTCGCAGCTGATGGTGGCGAGCCAGGTGCCGTCCGGCGCGATAGCCACCGACCCCACCGGGCCGATGCGACCGGAGCTCGAGGGAGTTTGAGCAGCGAACGCTCCGTCCCAGATTCGCACTGCCCCGTCATGTTTGGTGGTGGCGAGCCAGGTTCCATTTGGTGCGATCGCCATCGCCATCGCCACCGACCCCACCCGGCCGGTGTGCCTGGTGAGGGTGGCTGTGCAGGTGGCGGTGGCCCGGTCCCACAACCGCACCGTCCAATCGTCGTCGGTGGTGGCGAGCCAGGCACCGTTTGGTGCGATCGCCACTGATCGCACTGACCTGGTGTGTCTGAGGATGGCTGTACAGGTGCAGGTGCCGGTGGCCCAGTCCCACAACCGCCCCGACCAGTAGCGAACCAGGTTCCGCTTGGTGCGATCGCCACCGAATGCACCGGGACGGTGTGGTCGGTGAGAGTGGCTGTGCAGCTTCCGGTGGTCCGATCCCACAACCGCACCGGTGCATTGGGACTGGGACCTGCGGGTGATCTTCTACCCGAAGAGCCACCCGGTGCTGGGCATGCCGGACTGCGTCGTGAACGGCTGCGTGCGCGGTGCCCGGTTCGGCCGGCCTCTGTGCATGGGATGCGAGGCCATCTGGAAGAAGTCGGGGCAGAGCATCGAGGACTTCATCAAGGTCGCCAAAGGGCGCATGCTCGGCGTGCGCCAGCAGCCATGCCAGGTGCCCGAATGCCAACGCCCATGGAAGACATCGAGCGTGGCGCTGTGCGATGCGCACCACCGCCAGCGGGTGGACACACTCAGGCTGCCGCTGGAGGAGTTCCTGCGCCACCCCGCCGTCAAGCCCCGCGAGAGCCTCGGCGAGTGCGAGGTCGAGGTCTGCTACCGACAGCGCTAGTACGCACGGGCCCGCTACTGCCAGGCACACCACCTGCGGTGGAAAGCCGCCAGGCGGCGCGGGGAGACCGCGGACGAGGAGACGTGGCGGCGCGGTGAGTCGGCAGTCAACGCGGACCGGGAAGTCAAGCTGCGGGGATTGCCGGAGAGGGTGGTCGCGGAGATCCTCTACGGCCTGCAGGCCCGCACCGAGGCGGGCTCCAAGACCTGGGACCACTTCCTGCGTCCGCTGTGCGACCGGCTGCGTGCCGACGGCGCACCGAGTCTGGAGGTGTTCGCCGACCCGGCGAAGTTCGAGACGCTCGCCCACACCAAGGCGATGCGCAGCGTGGTCCGGACAATGCTGGTCTGGCTGACCCGGCTGGGGGCAACCCCGGAGTCGGAACGCCAAAAGGACGTCTGGGACCTGCATATCTTCACCGGGTCCAGGGTCACGCTCCCACGCTCCACTACGACACGACTACTGGGACTGGGTCGCATGATCGTGTTACGAGCTCAAAGAGTGTCGACGACAACGAACCCGTACTGGACATCAGCTTCTGGCAAATCGCCGAGTTCCTCGGCAAGCTGCTGGAGCCACAGGAGGCCAACGACCAGGCTGCCCTTCCGGCTGTCGAAGTCGCGGACTTTTACCTGTCCGGCCTGCTGACGTGGATCGTGCAACACACCGGGCGCTCCGGCGAGGATGCTGCGCAACTCATTCTGTCCCAGCTCCTCTGACACAACCCACCACCCCGCATCCTGAAACGAGAGCACCCGCTGCCCGTTCAGGCTGGCGGGGTGCTTCTCATTTCTCGGGTTTGGAGTTGGCGCTACGTGACCTTGCCCTTCGCGTACGCCTCCTTGATTTCCGCCGGAACGCGACCACGGTCGTTCACGTCGTAGCCGTTCTCCTTGGCCCACGCGCGGATCAGGGCGGTGTCGCCGCCGGAGGCAGCTGCCTGCGTTGCACCTCCGCGCCTGCCGCCACGCGTCTGGTTCAGCTTCCTGCCTTTGTCTGCGTACGGGGCCAGCGCCTTGCGTAGTTTGGCTGCGTTCTTCTCGTTCAGGTCGATCTCGTACGTCCTACCGTCGAGGCCGAACACGATCGTCTCGGACGCCTCGGACCCGTCGAGGTCATCAAGCAGCTGGATAATGGTTTGCTGTGCCATCGTCGGTTCGTCCTTGTTCGGGTTCCAGGTGAACAACGTACTGATGTTGCTGAATTTTTATCAGCGCAGCAACCGCATGCGCAACGCGACGAGAAAATCAGTGTGGTGGAAGGCCGTCTGACGGTCGCGAGTTCTTCATTTCTGGGGGCACCGCTTGGAGCTGCTGTACCTTAAGAGCCCCACGCCGTCCGCTACACCCTGCTGACCGGGAGCAGCCTTCTCCTCGCCCAAGACCTCGGCCACGGCCCCGTCGTCGAGCACGGATCCAGCACGACGAACACGTGGGCCCAGTGCCTCCTTGTGCTGATCACCACCCACCTCTACTGGAACAGCGCCTGGCAGAAACTCCGCAGCCCCCAGTTCCGCAGCGGCCTCTACCTCGCCCAGTGGATCCACACCTACGCCCAGATCAGGAACAGCTCCCCTACCGGCGCCAGTACGCCGTCCCAGGCTTCGTCTATCGCAAGGCGGGCAACCTCACCACCCGCGACGTCCGTCTCTGGCGCGTCGTGGCGGCCATCGTCATCACGGCGGAGATCGCGCTGCCACCCACACTGCCCATCCCACAGACGATGCCCTACGCGGCCGTCGCCGGCATCACCATGCACGCCGCCTTCACCTGCCTCAAGCCCCGCCAGCTCATTACCTTCTCCGGCCTCACCCTCGGCACCTACGTCGCCTTTGCCATCTGACCGTTGTCGCCGCGGCCGACCCCGGAAGGGGTCATTTCCCTCCCCTTCTGGAACAGGCCCTGCGGGACGCTACGTCGGTCTCCGCCGAAGTCTGGGAACGCCTCTGCATCGGCCGAGCCAATCCAACTGAGCAGACTTGGTCGCCCTCATGTCGCTGATGCCGCAGGTCAGTCTTCACCGGCAGCTGATCCGAACCGGTCAAGGTGAAGCGGTCTACGGCTTGTTGCTCACAGTGTCGGCGTTTCGGCCATTTCCGGACCACAGCCGATCCAAGCCAGACCAGGGATCCCGCGCCCGCGAAGTTCCCCCGCCCAGAAAATAGGCGGCTCCCCAGCACGATCGAATGACGTGTGTCCACCTGGCAGGGACTGTAAATCGTTCGGCCCTGTCTCGCTTCCGGTGGTGACGGAGAGTTGTGAGGGTCGTTGACGTTCGCGTGAAGGATGTCAACGAGCTTGTGCAGACAGTGTTTTCGGGACTTTCCCCGCTGGTCATTGAGGATCTGGTCGACGAGGGTGAGCGGATCGTGATGCGGGCACGGACTCCGCGGGACACTGCGGTCTGCCCGGTGTGCGAGGCCCGGTCGGAACGCGTGCACGGCTATCACTGGCGGACAGTCGCGGACGTGCCGGTCGATGAGCGCCGGGTGGTGGTCCGCGTGCGGGTGCGGCATCTGGTGTGTCCCACGCGCGACTGCCGCCGCACCTTCCGCGAACAGGTGCCTGGCGTCCTGGACCGGTACCAGCGGCGTACGACCCGCCTGACCAGGCAAGTCAAAGCCGTGGTCAAGGAGTTAGCGGGACGGGCCGGGGCACGTCTGCTGGCGATATTGGCGGTGAGCCTGTCGCGTCACACGGCCCTGCGCGCCCTGCTGCGGATCCCGTTGCCCACCGGGCGGGTGCCCCGCATGATCGGCGTCGACGACTTCGCACTGCGCCGGCGGCACCGCTACGCCACCGTGATCATCGATGCCGAGACTCATGAACGGATCGATGTGCTGCGCGGCCGCACGGCCGACACCCTGGAGGCGTGGCTGCGCGAGCATCCGGGCATCGAGATCGTGTGCCGTGACGGCTCGACGACGTATGCCGAGGCGATCCGGCGCGCCCTGCCTGACGCGGTGCAGGTCGCGGATCGGTGGCATGTGTGGCACAACCTGTGCAAAGCGGCTCTGAGCGAGGTCAAGGCGCACAGTGCCTGTCGGGCCACCGGCCGGACGCGCCCATCTACGACGGGCTCCGCGCCCAGACCACCCTGGAACGCTGGCACCAGGTCCACGGGCTGCTCGACCAGGGCGTCGGCTTGCTCGAGTGCGCCCGCCGTCTCCAGCTGGCCCTAAACACCGTCAAACGCTACGCGCGAGCCGATCGGCCTGAGCTCATGCTCCGCGTCCCCAAGTACCGCGCCAGCCTCGTCGACGCCTACCGCGAGCACCTGCGCAAACGCCGAGCCGATGACCCCGGCGTCCCCGTCAAGCACCTCTTCGAAGAGATCAAAGCCTTCGGCTTCACGGGCTGCCTGAACCTCTTGCACAAGTACATCAACCAGGGCCGCGCGGACGCCGACCGCAACGATATCTCCCCGCGCAGGCTCGCCCGGATGCTGCTGACCAGACCCGACAACCTCAAGGCCGAGCAACACGAGCTCCTAGCCAAGCTCACCACCGCCTGCCCCGAGATGACCCAACTGGCCCCCGGTATAAGGGATTTCGCCCCGCTCCTTACGCCGCACGCCGACAACGCCGACTCGCTCACGCGCTGGATCGCCCAAGTCCGAGCAGCCGACCTGCCCCAACTACATGCCTTCACCCGGGGACTGGACCGGGACGTCGACGCCGTGATCGCCGGGCTCACGCTTCCGTACAGCAACGGCCCCACCGAGGGCGTCAACACCAAGACCACACTTCGAGGTGCCGGGAGGCAGGTGGCAGACGGTGATCGTCAGGCCGGAGGCGGCGAATTGGGCGAGTTCGGTCTTCCAGGTGCGGGTGCGGTAGCCGTTGGAGCCGCCTGCGTCAGCGGTGATCAGCAGCCGCCGGCCGTGGGATAGACGGCCCGCCCGGTTGCATTCCACCAGCGGCGGATGGACTCGACGGCGAACGCGGCGGTGTCATGGTCGGTGCCCACGTTGACCCAGCCGGTGTTCGCGGCGACGTCGTAGATGCCGTAGGGCACTGCCCTGCCCAGCTTGCGGTCGGGGAAGTCGTGGGTGCCGACCCGCACCGGCTCGCCTCGCGGCTCCCATTTGGGAGGCACGGTGTCACTGTACGCCGCCGCTGCTCGGCAGCGGAGCTTGTTTCATCGGAAAGATCCCGCCTGATCCCGACGTGACCATGGCCTGGCGTGTCTTCGACACGCTTTCGCCGCCCATCGGGCCCGCGCCAAGTTCTGGGCGCATGCGCAACTGGCCGGCCCTGGCAGCTGGTCTGGTTTTCCGCATGCGCATGGTCGTGTGCTTACACCGAGCACAGCCGCGCCCCGTCCCCGAATCCGAACTGAACCGGCTGCGTTCTTCGCTCGTAGTAACAAGCGAACCGTGGCGGAAGCCTCCAGCCACTACTACTTGCAATCGGGGAAGGGGAAAAATGGAACCCGATCAGCTCCTTGAGCAGGCAGAGCAAATCTCAGAAGAGCATGCACGAATGAGAGATGCGCTAACGGGAAAACAGATAGAAGAGCAGCTAGAGCTGCTCTCCGCAATGGAAAGAAAGCATGAATCACTTACGCGTCGCCAGGAAAAAGCTAAGGCCCACTCCTTGCCGTCAGCCACTCCTGCAAGATATTCATCTAGGATGATCGCTGATCACCTCGCGATTTACAATATGAGGCTCGCAGGAGATCATTACGACCAGGCCAAAGGGATGCGAGAAAAGTACGAAGCGATGCTGAATCGTCACGCGGAGCAGAGCGCGGCACTGGAAAAGAAAATTATCGACCAAATGGCATCAGGAGGCGACAGGGTGTCTTTTTCGGTGATAGCGAGTTTCCATCCTGTTCCGATCTCTCCGGAGGTAGCAAGTCTGCATTCGTTGCCCAGGCATCCCGATGCTCAGCAGCAGGTAATATCACACTACAGCGCCCCGGTGCTGGCGAGTCGGCCAGGGCATTCGTAGACGCTATTCAGTGGGTGTGAGCTTACGCTAATCGGGTAATTTTTCCCGCGCACGTCGAGTTAGAGGGCGTCTGAAAAGCCTGTCAGCGGGCAAGTGGCCTGGTAGCGGGGCGGCGACGCGCTACCGGGGGCTGGGGTGTGCGGGCTGCGTACCCGTTACTCGACAGATCTGTCCGATCCGGAGTGGGAGATCCTCCGTCCGCTGGTACCAGAGGTCAAGCCCGGTGGGCGGCCCGCGATACATGCGCGGCGGGAGATCCTCAACGCGTTGGCATACTGGCTGCGGGCCGGCTGCGCCTGGCGACTGCTGCCGCACGACCTGCCGCCCTGGCAGACCGTCTACCACTACTGGCGACGCTGGCAGCAAGAAGGCGTGTGGGAGCGGATGTTGACGGCGCTGCGCGAACGCGAGCGGGTACAGCTCGGCCGTGAGCCCGGCGAGCGTCGGCGATCGTGACGGAGTGGCAGTCCTGTTCGCTCGGGCTGCCGATGCCTTCCCGCGCCTTCGGCACGCGTGGGCGGACCAGGGCTACCGCGGCGCCGACTTCCACGCCTGGGCCCGGGAAGCCACCGGCATCACCGTGCAGGTCGTGCAGCGCCGCGACGGCGGATTCCGCTCGACCTGGGCGAAGGTGAGGGAACCGCCTCCGGCAGTACTGAGGCGTCCCCCGGAGTGTGGACACGGGGGTTCATGCCGCGAGCGTGAGTCTATGCTCTGCCCGGTGCTGCTGTTCGAACTCGACGGGTGAGAGGTAGCCGAGGCTGCTGTGGCGCCTGCGAGCGTTGCTCCCTGCTGTCGAAGATCGGACGGTGGCTCGCCGACGAACATCCCGAGATCACCGAGCCGACTCAGTGGACCCGCCAGACCTGCGCGGCCTGGGTCGCCGCGGTGGACAAGCTCCGCGTCGGGGACTACGTCCAACGAGTCGCCAGTCACGAGAAACGGGCAGGTCAGCCGATCACGCCGCACAGCAAGTCGGGCTACCTCACCGCGACCCGCGCCTTCTTCCGCGACCTTCAGGAATGGGAGTGGATACCCCGACGGTTCGACCCCGTACGCGCGCTGTCGACGCCCCGAACCATCGCGGCGATGCTCGGCCCCGACCCGCGGGTGATAGCCGATGACATCTGGGCCAAACTGCTGTGGGCCGGGCTCAACATCGGCCCCGACGATCTGCCGACCAGGCTCAACAGCCTGCGCTATCCGTTCGAGCTCCTCAGAGTGCTGTCCCTGACCTGGCTGTTCAGTGGCCTGCGCAGTGACGAGATCTCGCGACTTCGCGTGGGCTGCGTCCGCTGGCAGCACGAGGGGTTCCCGATCCCCGGCGACTCCGACGAGGTACTGGCGCGAGACGCCGGGACATCCCCACCCACAAGACCGGCACCTCGTTCACCAAGCCCGTCGATCCTCTGCTGGGCAAGGCGATCGAGGCATGGCAGGAACTGCGGCCGCAACAGCCGAAGATGCTGGACCGCAAGACCGGCGAACACGTCGATCTCCTCTTCACTATGAGGGCCCGCCGAGTCGCCAATACCTACGTCAACAAGACGATCATCCCGTCGCTCTGCCAGAAAGCCGGCGTCCCCACTACCGATGTCCGGGGCAACATCACCAGCCACCGGGCCCGCTCCACGATCGCCAGCCAGCTCTACAACGCCAAAGAGCCCATGACACTGTTCGAGCTGCAAGCCTGGCTCGGCCACAGAAGCGCGGAGTCCACTCAGCACTACGCCAAGATCACCCCGAACACGCTGGCCAGGGCCTACAACGACGCCGGGTACTTCGCCCGCAACGTCCGCACCATTCGAAGTGCTCGTCGACCGCGACGCGGTCGCCTCCGGCGCCGCCGCCAATGGCGAGGCATGGCAGTACTACGACCTCGGCCACGGCTGGTGCACCTACTCCTTCTTCGAGCAATGCCAGCACCGCATGGCTTGCGCACGCTGCGACATCTACACCCCGAAGAACTCCAGCAAGGGCCAGCTGCTTGAGGCCAAGGAGAACCTGCAGAAGATGCTCGCCAGCATCCCACTCACCGACGAGGAACGCGCCGCCGTCGACGACGGCCAAGTCGCCCTCGACCAAATGCTGGAACGGCTCGCCGACGTCCCCACTCCCGCCGGACCGACGCCGCAGCAGATCGGAGACCCTGCCACCGCGACGCTGCTGCCGGTCGTCGAGGTTCGCCAAGGCAAGCCTTGAGGCAGCAAGCAACCCCCGACGGCGACCCAAGCTCGATGAGCGAACTTTGAGTGAATGCCGACTCAAGACCCGCCGCAGGGGCGTCCCCTCCTCGCGCGGAAGGAACTTGACAAACCTGATTCCACAGAAGTTTGGGCAGCAGGACGAAGCCTTTGGCGTCCTTGGGCCGGGAGACGACCTTGACGGTGATGCCGAGGGTGCTCTGTGTCCAGGTGGCGAACTCCTCGCCGCCGTAGCCGTTGTCGGCCCAGACCAGCAGGATCTCGGGGTGATCGGTGTGCAGGCGGGTGAGGAGGATGCGGGCGGCATCGCGGTCCTGGACGTCGGCGGGGGTGACGAGGAGGTCGACGAGGAGGCCGTTGGTCGACCAGGAGATGTCTTTTCCTGCCATTGATGTGTTTGTTGGCGTCGTAGCCCCGGGTCGCTTTCGAGACTGTTTCGGCGCCCTTGACGGACTGGGATCGGATCGCTCGGACCTGCCAAGGACACCGCTGTCGCCGGATGCGAAGCCGCTGGCGGAGATGGTCCAGGACGTGCCGCAGGACGCCGGCCTTCGCCCAGCGGGCGAAGTAGCCGAACACGGTCCGCCAGGGGATGCCGAAGTCGGCGGGCAGCGCCCGCCACTTCGCGCCGTTGTTGGTGATGTAGCGGATCGCGTCGACGACGCGCCGGATCCCCCTGGGTGCCAGCTACCTCGTGATCGCCACCGTAGCCGCTCAAGTCCCCTGCGCGACAAGGGGATTCAACGCCAATCCCCCGCCCCGACCACGGCCCCTGCGCACCCGACCACAGACCCAACCATGCAGGTCAACGGGATGTGCAATCGCCACGTCCGAAACACTGCGCAGACTGCGCAATGCGACAGCCCAATGCCCAGCGGCCGAAGCCAGCCACCATAGCGCAACCGCGCAGCACTCCCGGCTGCACGCCCACGGACCGACCGGAAGAAGGCGGCTGCACAATGGTCGCAGCAGCGAATGCACAACCTACGCATACCGGTTACACAGGCACCCCTGGCGGTTCACTGAACCTTTTCATCCTCATGCACGTTGAACTGGTCGTAAGAACATCTACGGCAGAGTACGCAAAGCTGATACAGGAGATGCAATTATGCCTTATCTGGGCATAGACAGAGCAGCAGAAATTCACGCTTGGTATACTTCACATCCTGAACAGTTGGGATATCTTCCACCCGCCACCAGGGCTGCAAACGACCCTCAGTTTAATAATGTGCTGGGTTATTGGCTTTCGTTGGTTGCAAATAAAAGTGGAGGCCTTTCCGATGGCGAAGCAGGCGCCCTAAGAAAGTATGGTTTTGCAGAGCATTTGACCCCAAAGAGTAATCCTCGCGGCGAATTTCAATGGGAACTCAAAAATACTGTTCCGCGAAATTCAGATTTCGTCAGAATGCAGCAAATGAATTCAATTGCGGCTACTGCGCGACGGGGGCCAGACGTCCGTGGAGCGAATCCAGGTCCAACGCTACCCGGCCCTAAAGATCTCTTTCCAGACCTCTTTCCACGGGTGTCTGGACAGGGGCAGGAGCAGGGGCATCTGCCGCAAGGATCGGGGCTTTCCGGACCAGCGCGTTGATGTAGATCGCATCTAAAAGCCAGGCAGGGCGCCTTTACCAATACGCGGAGCAGTGCACGCTCTCGCCGAATTCAGCGTCCATCCGGACCTCGCGGCGCCATCCCGACCCCACGCAAGATCAACAACTGACTCATGCTGCACATGATGATCTGCGGCCCCAAGGATGTGGCTGCTGTTGGCGAAACAGTCCTCGGCGGCACGGCTCACGTCGGGGAGTCCTGGGGTGCGCACGCCTGGAGACCTGGTGTGTAAAGCATGGCGCCGCGGAAATGACAAGGTCCGCCGACTGGGCGAACAAAGTCGTGAAGCTCTGCGCCGGGCAACCGTCAGCACTGGGTCGGGGCCCCGTCGGCCACCTGCTGATCGACCGTGTTGGTCTGGAAGTGCTTCAGGCGGCTTTGAGAACGTGATGGGTGGCCTGGGCCCACTCACGCGTTGAGCAGTCGGCGTGACGTACGTCGAAGTGCTTGAGGAGTTCACTGTCGGCCGTGCCCAGACAGCATGAGTGGGATGATCCGCAGCATCTCTTCGCCAGCCGCTCGGACAGAGTGCGTCCCTCCCGGAAGGTCCCTGGGAGGGACGCCTCCGGGAGGAGTCGGGGTGCGACTCTTCAGTCGTTCAATCCCTCTTGGTCGATGAAGCCTGTCGGCGACGCTTGAAATGTGAGCCGATTCCGGCGGGCGAAAAGTAACCCCCTGCTGTGTCAGTTGATGTTGGTCATTCCCCGGTGTTGGCGGCGGGAACCCGTCCGAGGTCGCGGCCGCGCATGCGATAGCTGTCGCGCTTCAGCGAGATCACCTCGGCATGGTGGACGAGTCGGTCGATCATCGCGGCGGCGACGGTTTCGTCGCCGAAGACCTCGCCCCAGCGCCCGAAGGGCTTGTTACTGGTCAGGATCACCGAGGCTCGTTCGTAGCGGCCCGAGATGAACTGGAAGAACAGGTTCGCGGCCTCGGGCTCGAAGGGGATGTAGCCCACTTCGTCGACCACGATCAGCGGGATCCGTCCCAGCCGGGTCAACTCGTCGCTCAGACGCCCTGCTTGATGGGCCTCGGCGAGGCGGGTGACCCACTGGGCGGCGGTGCCGAAGGCGACCCGGTGGCCGGCCTGGCAGACCCGGATGCCGAGACCGGTGGCGAGGTGGGTCTTGCCGGTGCCGGGCGGCCCCAGGAAGATCACATTCTCCTTTCCGGCGACGAAGTCCACCGTCCCCAGATGAGCGATGACCTCGCGTTTCACGGACCGCTGGTGGTCGAAGTCGAAGTCCTCCAGCGAGCGCTTTTAAGGGACTGCCTGACTCTGGAGTGGCGGTCTCGGGGATCTGGCGTCTGCGCGGCGTCGACGCGGACCGTGGGGTCTACGTCGCGCGGCAATTCGCTGCAGCAGCGGAGTCAAAGCCGAACACCATGGGACGTCAGCGTGCGCAGAGCATCGCTGCCCGGCTCCCCGACACGGAGCGCGATCTGGCCGACCACTTGCTGGCGTTCGCGTCGTGAGCCATCGCGGCGTGCAGGCTCGGTAATGAAGTGCCGGATGGTGTGCCCTACTGCGAGTGAGTCTCCTCGACCACCCAGGACAGGTACGCCTCCGACCCGCCGGTTACGGGCAGCGTGATCCACTGGGGGACGTCATACGGATGCTTCTCGTGCAGCCACGCCTCCAGTACCGGAAGACGGTCCGCCGTAGTCATATACGAGATCCGCCACGTCCGAGCGGACGGCCAGGGCGTAGGCGAGCCCACGCTCGGACATGCGGTCCGCAGGTGTGTGTTGGTGCCGTAGACGGCGTCGGCCACCACGACCGGCGGCCTCATGCCCCAGCCTACGAGCGTGTCCAGGGCAAGACGCCACTTCTCGCGGTGCATGGCGTCCGCCAGGATCCGGGCCAGGGCCCGGCGGGCGGTGACCGACGTCCACTCCTGGGGCAGGAACAGGCGCCGCTGCAGCAGGCAGGAGGCGGCATCGGCGGCGGCGTGGACGCTAACCGCGACCTTGCAGTTCGCCCTCTTTCCCAAGGCCCCGCAGTACTGCGGAGCCACCAGCCGACATCCAGCCGTCCTTGGGCACCGACATATCGTCGATCGCCAACGCCACCAGACCGATCAACGGCAGCATCCGTTCGACGGTCCGCCGTTGCACCGGCACCGGATCCCACGTGGACTGGTTCACGAACTGCTGCAGGTTCTGCTCGTTGCCGTCCAGTAATCGCGAAGCCATGGCCTGGATGGACTTGCGGCGGCCGTCGAGCATCAGTCCGCGCAGGTAGCAGTCGCCCTTGGCCCGCTGGTCCTTCCGCGGCACCGAGGCGAATACATCCGCCACGAACAACACCAACTTCGCCCCAACACGGTTCACTTCATGTGCATCCACCCAACCATGCTCTCGAGCAGGCCGGACAGGAAGACCTAACGGAGTCCTACTAACGACCTCGTGCACGGTTGGCCGTTGCTTGGCACCAGGTGAACTCGTTGAACTGTGCATGATCGGGGTTGGGGCGCGTGAGTTGATCGTGGCGGAGTACCGGATCACCGGGCTGTCGCCGGATGTAATCGGTGAACTCATCGCAGAAGTAGGACCGTTGTGGCACGAACAGCATCAGGAACGCCTGACGGCTCGGCCGCGGCAACGGGCTGTAGGAGCTGGGGCGAAGCACACGTTCGTCTTCGTCGACCGCCTGCTGGCCACCCTCGTAAGCCTGCGCCATGGCACCACCCATGACGTGCTGGCCCGCTGGTTCGGAGTGGACCGCTCCACCATCACCCGCGCTATCGGCGAGGTGCGGCCCCTGCTCGCGCAACGGGGCTGCACCATCGCCCCGGGCGTCCGGTTGTGCACTCTCGCCGAGGTCATCGAGCAACTGGGCGCCGTCGGTCAGACCGGCATCATCGACGGCACGGAGATCCGCGTTCGACGCCCGGTCGCAGGCCGCAAGGACCAGGACAAGTACGTCTCCGGCAAGACCAGGCAGAACGCCGTGAAGTCCATGGTCCTCACGGACATCGAGGGGCGCGTGCTGTTCTGCAGCCCCGTCCGGCCGGGCTGCGCCGACATCACCCAGGCCCAACAGCTCGGACTGGCCCAGCTCCTGGCCGACGGTCCGTTCATGGAGAACCTCGCGGACGCCGGCTACCAGGGCATGGGCGCCGAGACAGGCAGACGAGTGGTGACACCGCCACATCGCAAGTTCTAGCAGACCGCTCCCGCCTGGTAGGAGGAACAGCACGAGCAGCAGCGCAAGGCGCACTCCTCACGGCGCATCCACGTCGAGCACGGCATCGCACACCTGAAAAACTGGCGCTCCCTCGCCCGCCACCACGGCCGCCGTGAGCACATGAGCGGCATCGTCCAGGCAGTCGCCGGATTGCTCTCACACCAGCAGACCGCCACCCGGCCCAGCGGCTCCCAGGCATGAACCGGGGGCGAATCCGCGTCCTTCGACGTGACACTGCCAACCGTGCACGAGGTCGTTAGTCCGTCATTGTCTTCCTATTGACCCCTGCGGGCCCTTGCTGAGGACGTTTCCGCATGCCTGGCTTTAAAATGGGCTGTCGCCTGCGGGTTCGGGTCGACGTCAGAATATTCGGGCGGGTTCACCGCGCTTGCCCTAGCTGCTGCCGCGCGACTGATTGGTCCCTGAGGATTGTGCCTGTAGAGAGTCTCTCTTCCCTGGCGGGGCTCCATATGAATGTCGCCGCTCCTGGTGAGTCCATCGAGGGCGGCCGAGAATTCTCTAATGTGTGCCGGATTAAGGGAAACAGCAGTCCTGATTACGGCACTGGACTGACTGTAAGGATTTTCCTGCAGGAATTTCAAAATATTCTGCTTGTGATCATCGATTGAAGGCATAGCATCCTCTTTTCCATCGTGGCGGGTGCCGCTCGCTGAGCGTTTCCGCAACGTGACGTTAGCGGTAGCCAGATTCTTGCCACGCACATGAGACTTGACCGTGAACGCCTAGCCGGCCAGGACTTCTGATGCTCACGGCGCTTGCAGGCGGGCTAACCAGGAGGGCACATCCCGTCAGACTCGGTAGTGCGAAAGGCTCACTGACTGCAACGGTCACCACAGCTCCCAGGTTCAGTACAGCGACCAAATCGTTTCCCACCCTCGCGGGTGACGATGAACATGTTGACCCCTTAAAGAGTGTTTTGTCCCGCAGAGGTTGTTTGGTTCGAGGTTCAGGTGTCGCGCCAGTTCAGGGTGGATTCGCGAGTGAGTCTGCGGCTTATGAGGTCGATCATCGCCACGTGGATTATCGCTTCGGAACGGTGAGGGTGGGTTTCGTAGTCGCGGGCGAGGCGGCGGTGGTGCATCAGCCAGCCGAAGGTCCGCTCGACGACCCAGCGCCGCGGGATCACCTTGAACCCTTTGACGCCCGGGGCGCGTTGGACGACTTCCACGTCGATGCCCAGGCGGGCGCCGTGTTCAATGGCTTTGGTGCGGTAACCAGTGTCGGCCCATGCCTTGGTCACTCGAGGGTGGGTGGCGGCGATGTGGGACATCAAGTGCATGCCGCCGGCGTTGTCAGAGACGCTTGCCGCGGTGACCCAGACGGCGAGGAGTAGGCCGAGGGTGTCCACTCCGATGTGTCGCTTACGGCCTGCGATTTTCTTGCCGGCATCGATGCCCTGGCTGGTCGCGGGCACGTTCGCGGAGGTCTTCACGCTTTGTGCGTCCAGCACGCAGGCGGTTGGCTCGCTGTCGCGGCCTTCGGCCTCGCGGACCAGGCGCCGCAGGAGGCCGTTGAGCTGGTCGAAGACGCCTTCCTTCTGCCAGGCGGCGAAGTAGCCGTAGACCGTCTCCCAGGGCGGGAAGTCGTGGGGCAGGTAGCGCCAGGCAATGCCGGTGCGGTCGACGTAGAGGATGGCGTCCATGATGCGGCGCAGGTCATGCTCGGGTGGGCGACCGATGTCGAGACCCTTGTTTCTGCGCTCGGCCCGCCAGCTCGTGAGCGTGGGACCGATCAGTTCCCAGCGCGCATCGGAGAGGTCGCTCGGGTACGGGCGGTGTCGCGTCATGTTTCGGTAGTACCGTCGAGCAGGCCGCCTCCCCAGGGCGCAAACGAGGTCAACCGGGGGCGCGTTGTGATCAGACAGGAGCGAACGGAACGAAACGGGTCGCCGAACGACGACACCAAACCCCAGCCCCACATCAGGCACGTCTGCCCCAAGGACCACACACCAGCTCGGTCTGCAAATCAACGCCAAACAACCTCTGCGGGACAAAACGCTCTTTTAGAGGGCTTTTTTTGATCCTAGCTGCGGTGCTTTGGGGTGACATTGGCGTCGGATCGAGTGGGGCCGATGAGGTTGATGTGGGCCGGGTTGGAGGAGGGGCGACCGGGCGGGCGTCTTGGTCTGCCTGCTCCTGTTTCATCCCAAGGTGCCGGATTACGCGCCGTGTGCTTCGAGCGCTGGCACGCGCGCCTGGGCCTGGCGGGTAGTCCCGGATCATGCCTGAACGCCGCCGTTACCCGAGCGATCTGTCCGATGCCCGGTGGGAGTTGGTCGAGCCGGTCCTGACCCCTTGGCGGGCCGAGCGTCGCGGCCGCGGACTGGACATCGGCCGCCCTCCGGACCATGACCTGCGCAGTCTGCTCAATCGGGTCCTCTATGTGAACCGGACCGGGATCCCCTGGCGCTATCTGCCGCACGACTATCCGCACTGGAACACTGTCTATGCCTACTTTGCCCGCTGGCAGGAAGAAGCAGTCTTCGACCAGCTCAACAGCCTCCTTCGCCGCCAAGTCCGCAGACAGGAAGGCTGCGGGGACGAACCAACCGCCTGCGTCATCGACTCGCAGAGCATCAAGACCTCCACCAACGTTCCCGCCTGCGAGCAGGGCATCGACGCGGGCAAGAAGATCGTGGGCCGCAAGCGGAGCATTGTCCGACACCATCGGACTTCTCCTCGGAGTCCTGGTCACGGCCGCGAGCGTGCAGGACTCCATCGCCGGCCAAGCCCTCATCGAGAAGGTCGCCGCCGAGCATCCCAATGTCCGCAAGACCTGGGTCGACGGCGGCTACGGCCAGCACCTCGTCGAGCACGCAGCAACCCTCGGCATCGACATGAACATCGTCCGCCGCGACCCCGCCACCAGGGGCTTCACCGTCCTGCCGCGCCGCTGGACGGTCGAACGCACCCTGGGCTGGCTGATGAACCGCCGCCGGCTGGCACGCGACTACGAGGCCAAACCGCATCGCTCCGAAGCCATGCTCTACCTCGCAATGATCAACCTCATGACGCGCTGGCTGACCGCCGAATCCACCCCGAGCTGGCGCGGCACCTGAATCGCTCTAAATCCGGTAATCCGGGATGAAACGACGGGAGAAAAAGCCCTCTTAGTCTCAATTGCGCAGATACAGCCACGTACGGGTGCGTACCGACGGTCAGGTCGGTGCGTCGGCGATGAAGTCGCAGACGGACTCCTGCTTCCTGCGGGGTTTGGACGGCGACCGCAAGACATCGACCGACGGCCGGCATCGGTACCGCCATCCAAGGCATCCTGCGACCGATGAGAGGCCAGTAAGCCACCCGCATCACGGCCACGAAGTGTTGTCATGGCGGATGAACCCTAGGAGGCGGGGTGCCGTAGAACCGGACAGGGAAGAGACTCGATAAACGTCAGGAGCTAGACGCTTATGATGCCCGAAGAACAAAATGTAGTGCTTTTAGCCCAGTTTTACGACTATGCAATCAACAATGGTGCTGACGAATCTGATGCAGCAACCATCTCCTTCTTGTCAGAAGGCTGCCAAATCGAAGAAGATACAACCGAAAGGCTCGCACGATCCGCTATCAAACTCGCCCTAACGGGCGGGCCGATCCTCGAGAGACACCGGACTTGGATCATGATTGGCGAGGGATACTCGAACCTCATTGGGTATCAGTCATCCGCCTATGACAGCCCCGACAGGCCATCTGCTCCTCATACCCCCTCACCGTCGTCTTGTCCGAACCACCCCATGCCCATCCAACACGCCCGGTCGGACCAGCAGTCCGGCGGTCAGCGACCGAACCCGCCAGGGCCGTTGACCGGAGTGCCTGCTTGCTGGCCTTCTGCTGCGGCCAGTCTGCATGCCGCAGCGCACCATATGCCAGTTACCAGCCAGGCGATATCGACCCGCAGTTCTCCGGCAAGCGGAGCAGAGCCGGGGAACGCACTGCAACTGAATGACCCCAAAGGCGAGCTGGAAAGAGCTCGCGAGCAATGGATGCGTCAGTCAACTATCGCTATTGGTCAGGTCTGTTCGCCCCGCAGCACAGTCCCAGGCCGCTGAGAGCCAATAAAGGGATGGATTTCCTGCACCGTAGGAAATAAGACTCCCAACCTGCACAGCCGCTAGTCTTCTGCGTCAGGAATCCTGTGTAAATAACCGGCGAGGCGTTCGAGGATCTCGTCTGCTGTCTTGGTCCAGATGTGGGGCGGGCCTGTCCAGCCAACGGTGTAACTCGGGTGGTGTGAATTGGCGGCGGCCGATGGAGAGTCGACCGTCAAAGGCGTGGTCGGAGGCCTGGAGTCCGGGCTTCCACCTCACTGTCCAGCGTTTGCGTCCCTGGCCGGTGAGGTCGAGGCTCATGACGGCCATGTAGAAGCATTCGAGGGCCGTGGCTTCGTGCGGGAAGAGCCCGCGTGCGCGGACGGCCCTGCGGATGCGCGCATTGACGCTTTCGATGGCGTTGGTGGTGCAGACGACGCGGCGGATCTCGGTGTCGAACTGGAGGAAGGGCACGAACTCGGGCACGGCAGCCTGCACTCCGCTCTGGCTTCGGGTCGGGTGGACGTGTCCCGGCTGCGGCGGGCCCTAGCCGGGGTTCCCTTGCCGCGGGCGGCCGACGGCCGGCTGGTACTGGCCGCGGACATCACCTGCTGGCTGCGGCCTGACGCGCACACCTCGCCTGAGCGGATCCTGTGCCACACCTACGGTCGTGGCAAAGGCCAGCACATTCCCGTTCCGGGCCGGCCCTACTCGGTGATCTGCGCGCTGGAGACGGGCCGCAGTTCGTGGGACCGCACCGCTGGATGCGCTGCGGCTGGCTCCGGGCGACGGGGGTGCCACGGTGACCGCGCGGCAGATGCGCGAGCTCGTCGAGCAGCTGATCGAGGCCGGACAGTGGGGTCAGGGCGACCTGAACATCCTCATCATGGTCGATGCCGGCTACGACGTCCCTCGCCTGGCCTTCCTTCTCGAGGACCTGCCGGTGCAGGTCCTCGGGCGGATGCGCTCGGACCGCGTTCTGCGCCGGGCCGCCCCGCGGCGCGAGCCGCACACCATGAGCCGCCCGCCGCGGCACGGCGGCGAGTTCGTCTTCGGCGACCCGGCCACCTGGGGCACATCCCAGGCCGAGACGGTGACCGAGACCCGCCTCGACGGGAAGGCCACCGTCCAGGCATGGGACCGGCTCCACCCGCGGCTGACTCACTGCTCTGCCTGGACCGCCAAGTTGGGTGCCCTCCCTGTCATCGAGGGCACCGTGATCCATCTGCGGGCCGAGCGGCTTCCCAGCGGAGCGACACCGAAGCCGGTCTGGCTGTGGTGGTCGGGCACCAGTGCCACCGCCGCGGACGTGGACCGACGCTGGCAGGCATTCCTGCGGCGATTCGACATCGAGCTCACATTCCGGTTCCTCAATCAGACCCTGGGCTGGACCTGCCCGAAGATCCGGACTCCCGAGACGGCCGACCGATAAACCTGGCTGATCCTCGCCGTCTATGCCCAGCTCCGGCTCGCCCGGCCGCCGGCAGCCAATCTTCGACGCCCCTGGGAACGATCCAGCGAACCGCACAAGCTCAATCCCGCCCGCGTCCGCCGCGACTTCCGGCACCTGCGCCCCAAGGCCGCGTGCCCGGCCGGCGCACCGAAACCCACCAGCCCAGGACCGGGACGGCCGCCAGGCCGCAAGAACACTCGCCCCACTCCGCGTCACGACGTCCGCACAGTCCACAAACGGACACTGGACAACGGACCTGTGTCCCTGCCCCGGTGCTGTCCAGATCGCCATCACGACGTGGTCGCCCAATGGTGATCACCGCCCTCCGCTGCCCCGGCTCTGGCTGCGGGCCAGCGCCGGGGCGAGGCACAGCGCGTGAAGGATCCGCTGGTCAGCCGCCGTCAGATGGAGCGAGGGACACGCTGTCGGTATCGGTCCCTCTGCCCCTACCGACGGGAGTGAACCAGTTTGAGCCGCTGCGCGTACCCCATATTGAGGCACCCACTCTTCGAGCCCGAGAAAACGCCGTAAAGATTTCCCTATCCGACAAAGATCAGAAGAGATCGGCACCCGAACCGCCCGAGTCTGCCCACGTACACGAATGGTCACAGGTTCGGGATGAGTACACCCAAGGCGGACACGCAAAAGACGAGATCGCACATGCGATCACATGAATTTCAGCATCAGAAAGTGACGGAATGCTGCAGAGAAAAATTCGCACGATCGCAGGCGCTCTACTGATGGCAGTGCTCGCCCTGTCCGCGTGTGACGCCAAACCGAATGCCGGGCAGACCGAAGAGCGCGGCACGATTTCCAACGCATCACCGCAAATAGGAACAAAGGATGGGGATCAAGAGCAGGATGACATCGCCGTAGTGGTTTGCACAGAGCAATCACTCAATGGCGAGTGTGATCAGCGCCTGCCCCTCGACAGTCCGGATCTCTTCAGGGTTTCCGACGGACGCTTCGTCGACAATATTACGTCGATAAAGACGCTCGATCACGCGATGTGCTTTTATACTGAGCCCCTGCACACCGGCATCCAGTTTACGGTGCCGGCGAACACCGAGGTATCGAATCTCGGTGACGGCAGCTTCGGCGACGTGGACAATCACATCCGATCTTTTGCGCCAGCGCCGTGCTCTACCGTCGTAGTCTGCGACGAGCCGCAACTCGGAGGGCAGTGCTACGAACATCTCCCCATCAGCATGCCTGAACTCTTTTCTTTTGGAATAGACTTCAACGATAAAACCACGTCGCTACAGACCCTCGAAACCGGCATGTGCTTCTACACCGACTTGAACTACAAGGGTCGCGCCTTCGAAGTCCTTCCCGGCAAGGAGATTGCAGACCTAAGCGAGAGTCTGCCCAAGTTCAACGACTCCATCTCGTCTTACGGCCCCGCACCCTGCTCAACCGAATCCGAAATCACCGTAGAGTGACGCCGGATCATCAACTCTGACGTGAGAGTCGGCAGTCGCATCAGAAGACCTGCAGTGATCGGTACCGCTGTCTTTGGCCGTGGCTGCAGTGCTCGGAGGGGTCGTTGATACCCGGCAGCTGCCGACGCGTCCGAGGCTCCCGCGCAACGGCCGGGGCCGTTAGCAGCACAGAAAGAACTGGGCGCCGACACTCTTGCGGTCGGAACCGTTGAACCGTCCTTCGCCTCAGTGCGTTGTAGCAGCAAGCCAGGCGCCCGAGGCCAGGGCAAAATCTCACGGATCCGGCACTTCAATTGCACGTCAAAACAGTGGAAAGAGTTCTCATGACCGATCGCCCTGGAGTGGCATTGATAGCCCTGGCAGCATCCAATACGGCTATTGCAGTCCTCAGTATGAATCGCCATGCTGAGAGCCGCGGCCACGGCGGCGGCGTTGGCGACAGCGAAGGCCGCAGCTACTATGCGACACAACCTGGCCCCACCCAGAAATAGCAGCCCCGGCGTGGGGGGGGCAGCAACCATACAGTACGCGGCCCTCGCTGCAGCGACCGTGCGCAGGGATCCGGTGACAGCGATCGGTGCAGCGGCGGTCAGCGCTACTGCGGCCATCGCGATGTGCGGGAACCCACCGAACCGTCCGGGAATTCAACGCTAGATGCGCCGTCCCCGCGCTCCATTCCGGCGGGGTGGCCCGGTAGTAGGTGTCGTTGTAGTCGCCGTCGCCGTCGCCGGCCAGCACGTACGCCTTCTGGTGCGAGCTGGTGCAACAGGTGGTGCAGGCGTGGCTGAGGTGGTGGTCGACCCGGACGATCCGGGCTGACTCGATTCCGAGGCGGGCAAGGCCATCTCGGTCAGGGTGTGCGGTATGCGGCCGATGCCGCCGACGTTCGCTTCGGCCATGATGAACTCGCCGGGCCCGTCCAGGTTCTGGCTGACTGTTCGGATTCAGCCCCAACGTACTCCCGGCACGCGCGCAGAACATCATCGGTGTACCGCGCACGGATCGACGACTGGGCCGGGCGGTGCATGCAAGCCCAGGCCACGCCGGAGCCGCTCACCCACGTTGCAGCTGCTGCACGGCGGCGTGGACGCCAATGCCTCCGTCGAGGATCACCGTGCCCTTCAGGTGCCCGAAGGCGCCTGCAAGTACTCGTACGCTCTGCGTTGGGGCTGCCGGGCGACCAGAGACAGGGCGGGCCACTTCTCGAAGAAGCGCCCGCCCCGGTCGGCTGGCTCGATGAAGTGGGCCGACAGCTCGACGCGCCGCTGGTGGATCCGGAGCCCGGCCGCCCCCGCCACCGGCCAGCGGTGGGGGCCCTGTGTGCGACGACCGCAGGCGCCCGGCCGTCAGCGCCTGCATCTGGACCCGCGTCACCGCAGGCGAGCCCGACTTCGCACCCTGCCCGCCGCACATCGCCCCCCGCCCCCCAACTACGCGCAGTCCGGACCCGGGAGCGACACAACGTCCTCCCCTGTGGCTTTAGCGGAACTTCCGCTCGCCGTGGAGACGGAAGTCCTGGCGATCGTCGGCCCCGTGACGACATTTGTACAAGACCGAGGACCGGCAGCCCGAGCACCCTCCTGTGCATGGGTACCTACGGCGGTAAGCATGTGCACGGGATACACATGGTCCACGACGGCCCGCGGGAGGCACCGCCGCTCGTGCTCATCCACGGATCGGGGGCCTCGGGCAGCTCCTGGGACCCGGTAGTGCCGGCACTGGCCAGCCGGTACCACGTCATCCGGATCGACCTCCCGGGCCACGGTCAGTCCCCGCCCGCGCCGTCGTACGACGTGCCTGAGCAGGCAGCCGGCCTGGCCGCGGTCCTCGATGAGCTCGGCCTTCGTCGCGTCACCGTGGCCGGGCACTCCAGCGGCGGATACATCGGCACCGCCCTCGCCGAACAGCGCCCGGACCTGGTGGGTGCGCTCGCACTGATCAGCAGTGGCCCGAGTCACGACGCACTCCTTCCGCGGCCCATCCTCCTGCGGGTCCTGATCGGCCCGCCGCTCGGCCCGCTCCTATGGAGAATCCGATCCGACGCGATGCTCCGCCGGGGGGTGACCGCGGTGTGCAACCGCCCGGTGGACGTCCCGGACGACCTGGTCGCCGACGTACGGGGCATTGGCTACCGCACGTTAGGGCGGTGCTGCGCCACAACGGCGCGTACATCGCCGAGAGACGCGTACCCGCGCGCCTGACCGCACTCGGCGTCCCGGTTCTGGTGATCTTCGGCGCTGCCGACCGCCGCTGGGATCCGTCTTCGGCGCACCAGTACGCCACGGTGCTGAACGCGCGAGTCGAGCAGCTGCCCGACGTCGGGCACTTCCCCATGCTCGAAGCGCCGGAGGCGACCGGCGAGTTGCTGCTGCGCTTCGCGGCGAACGGCCGCTGACACCCATCGCCTGGCCTGGTGCTGTGAAGTCCACCGAATCACCACCTGACTGGGCGTCGGTAGAGGTCGCCGTGCCCCGGCAGCCGGGCCGGCTGCCGGGGATCAGCATGGCTGGGTTCCGCCAACGTGCTCCGGCGCGCGTGGATATCGCCATGGTCGCGCACCCCTCGGTCACTCTGTTCGTGGACCTGAGCGACGGAGACAGCCTTGTCTACGACGCCCACGGCCGACGCGAATGCGGCAGCACGATCGTGGGACGGTACCGGGCGACCTTCGGCTCGGAGGCCGGGCGGCCGGGCGGCCGGGGGGGCCGGGGGGGCCGGGGGGGTGTCTCTATGTCCGTCAAGGACGTGGTGCCTGGTGTGCGGGTGTTTGGGGTGTCATGCGGCGAGGGTGATGGCGGGCGTTCTGGACTCGTAGTAGGTGCCGTCACGGAGCATGGCGAACAGGACGCTGATGCGTTGGCGGGCGAGTCGGAGGAGGGCCTGGGTATGGGTCTTTCCGCGTGCTCTTTGCCGGTCGTAGTAGACACCTCACGGTGTCAAGCCATCACGCGGCAACGGCAAGTTGGGTGGGGAAGGCCGTCTGTTCGTCGAACAGCTTGCGATGCTGCAGGCAGTGGTAGAGCTGGCCGATCATGCGGTTGAAGAGGTTGCGCTGCGCGGCTGCGTGCCAGTCGCCCTGCTCGCGTCGTCGCCGGTAGTGGTCGTTGGCTCCGGCGGATGCTCGGAGTGAGGCGAAGGCCCACAGGTATCCGGCGTGGTTGAGCCGATCGTTCTTGACCCAGCGCCGGGTGATGGACGACTTCTTGCCGGAGGCCCTGGTGATGGGCGAGGAGCCGGCGTATGCCTTGAGGCCGCGGGCGTCTGCGAAGCGGGTGTGGTCGTCCCCGATCTCAGCCAGGATCCGGGCGCCGAGTTGGATGCCGAGCCCGGGGAAGCTCAGCAGGATCTCAGCGTCTGGATGTCGAGGGAATGCTTCTTCCACCGCCTCGGCCAGCTGGTCGGCGCCGGCGCAGGCGGCTTCCAGCTGGATCAGCAGGGCGAGCATCTGCTTCCCAAGTGCCTCTTCGATGAGCGGAGCCTGGTGGGCCCAGTCGGCGCGGAGGACGTCACGCAGCCGGTCGGCCTCGGCCTCGATGCCGCGCTTGCGGCCGGCCCGTTTGAGGACGGCCTGGAGCTGGGCCCGTGACAAGTGCGCCGCCCGCGACGGAGTCGGCGCGGTCTTGAGGAGCTCGCGGGCCTCGGGGCGGCATAGTCCGTTTGTCCAGGTGGCGAATGCGTCCAAGGCGGCGGGGTAATACTCGCGCAGCAGGGAGCGGAGCTGGTTGGCGATCTGCTGGCGGTTCCAGGTCGCGTCCTGCTGGGCTCGAGCCAGGACTGCGATCGCCCGGCCAAGGTCTGAGTCCTCGGGCAGTGGCCGATGAGCGTGCATGTCAGTGCGCAGGATGTTCGCCAGCACGAAGGCGTCGCCAGGGTCGGACTTCTTGCGCGAGACCGAGTGGCGATCGCGATAACGGGCGGCGGCCATCGGATTGATCGCGAACACCTTCCGTTGCCCGGTCCTCAACACGGCGACCAAGAGGCCGCGGGAGGTCTCGATCGCGACCGGAATCGGGTTCCCCTCCGTGTCGCCGTACTCGGCGAGCAGGTCCAGTAAGACCTTGTATCCGGCGGCATCATCCGTGATGCGCCGCTTGGCTAACAACTCGCCGGTGTCGTTGACGATGGCAATGTCGTGGGTCCGTTCCGCCCAGTCGATTCCGCAGTAGATCAAGGTTTTCCCCTCCCAGCGTGCTGATGTTTGCGCTGGTCACGAGCGCATGCGGGCCACGCGAGCGACCTAATCCAAGGCCTCGACCATCAAGCGGTCGGGCCGCCACCTCACTAGCCGTTCGTGGCACCAGCGCACCGCACGGGCCCCGGTCTATGCAGGAGCTCAGACAGCTCGGGCCTATCAAGAGGTCACCATGCGGCGGGCTCGCACCACCAACACCAACGAGTGATCAAGCCGGTAGTTGTTGACGGCGGCGACGGCCGTGAAGGTGCCGAGCACTGCGCGATCTACTACTAGGCATCCAAGCCCGGTCCGGGACAGGCATCCACCCGGCGCTGCACGACCGCCACCACCACGAGTGCCAAGACCGCGCACCTGTCTAAAGCGAGGCGTTGCCCGCCCGGCAGCCACTAGATGTCACGATCCGGCACTCGAACATCCTTGGGAACAACCGCCCCAACAGGACGCTCTTAACAATGGATTAGGTGCGGGAGGCCGTGTCGGCGTTCATGCAGGCGAAGGCGGAGAGGAACATCGCGCGTTTGAGCTGCCGGTTTCCGCCTCTGGGTGCGTGTTCGCCGTGGATCGAGGTCCCCGACGACTTCGTCGTGGGGGCGAGGCCGGCGTAAGAGGCGAGGTGGGCGGCACTGGGAAAGGCGGTCCCGTCTCCGACGGTGACCAGTAGGACTGCGGCGGTCCTGACTCCGATGCCCGGCATCGAGGTCAGGACCGGGTGAAGAGGGTGGGCCTCCAGCAGGCTGCTGATCTGGGCTTCCAGTGCCCGGCGCTGGTCGTGGACCGCGGCGAGCGAGGCGGCCAGGGACGGGATCACGATGTCGAGGGTGCCGGTTCCTGGGACCACGACGGTCTGTTCGTCGAGGGCGTCGAAGATGTCGTCGATCAGCCGCGCGGCCATGCGCGGGGCCTTGGGCCTGATGAGTTCGGCGAGTCTGCGGCGGCCGGCTTTCCGCAGAGCTGCCGGGGAACCGTAGCGCTCGAGGAGCCAGGTGACAGCCGGGTGGTCGAGCCGGGGTCCGAGCACGCGCTCGAGGCTGGGGTGGAACTGCGTGAGCAGGCCGCGTATCCGGTTGCTGGTGCGGGTGGCCTCGGCCGCGAGGTCCTGGTCGAAGCCGGTCAGCACCGTGAGCTCGGCGGTGATCTCGTCGGTCAGCTCCAGCGAGCGCAGCGTGTGAGGCATCGTCCGGGCCGCGTCGGCGATCACTGCCGCGTCCTTCGCGTCGGTTTTCGCCTTGCCCGGATAGAGGTCGGCGATCCGCCGCATCGCGAGTCCGGGCAGGTAAGCGACCTCGCATCCGGTGTCGCGGGCGACGGTCAGCGGCAGAGCCCCGATCGAGGCGGGCTGATCCACGATCACCAGGACGGTGCCGAACTTGGCTTTGAGCTTGTCGAAGACGGCCCGCAGCTTCGGCTCGCTGTTGGGCATCGGCTTGTCGAAGACCCTCTTCCCAGCCGGGGTGAGCCCGTGACCGTGGTGAGCGGTCTTGCCGACGTCCATCCCGAGGAAGACGCCCACGCCTTCGATGTCGAACATCGCAGCCTTTCCAGGTCGTTGACCGTGCCGGCCAGGGCGGTGGCACCGTGCTCGCGCATCCACGTTATGCAGACCTGCCGCCCACGTCTGTGCCCGGCATTGCGCCGGACCGGGCGGTGGCCGGGTCTCTCATCAGCGTCTCCGACGGCACCCCACGGCCCGGGCGACACCACCCCCCAGGTCATTCCTTCGACAGAGGGGACACAGTCATACCGGGCCCGGAGGCCAGCAGCCCCATTGCAGGACCGCGAAGAACATAACGGGGGCCGGGGGGCCGGGGGC
Source organism: Streptomyces rishiriensis (assembly GCF_030815485.1). Taxonomy (NCBI): domain Bacteria; kingdom Bacillati; phylum Actinomycetota; class Actinomycetes; order Kitasatosporales; family Streptomycetaceae; genus Streptomyces; species Streptomyces rishiriensis. Next base: position 287,716 of record NZ_JAUSWV010000001.1, read on the forward strand.
TCGAGTGCCTCCAGATCCGGCTGTCGCCGGTCCTGGCGGCTGCGGTGTTCGGCGCATCGACCGACCTCAGCGGGACGGTGCGAAGTGAGCTGAGGCCCCACGAGAGACGAGGCATCGCCTCTCAGCATGTGCCCGGATGAGAAGCGGACAGCACAAAACGAGAACGGGTGGGAATCCGACAGGTTCAGCGCGACGGGACACCCGCGAACAAAGCCGAAGGAAGAATCCGCAAGGTCGAGCTGCGAAGCACTGCGAATCTGCCACCTGCATTGCGACGGGACACCCGAGGTCGCACCCACGACGGCCCACGGCCCGACCGGTGACAACAAGCCTGCCTATGTGACAACTGTCGTGCCTCGGCTCAGCGGGGATGGTCAGATCGCTTTCTGTCCGGCGTGATCAGTAGTCCAGGTCGAGGTAGTCGATGTCGTTGATCTCGACGTCACTGAGGCCCCGGGCACGCACACCGCCGTCCTGGAAATAGACGTCCTTGAACCCTTCGGCGATGATCGCGCGCATCTCCTGGTCGCCGGCGCCCTGGTCGCGGGCGTCGAAGAGGCGCTGCGCGTAGGCCGGGGGAAGGTGGACGGTGAGACGGCGGAAGCGGCCGTCGTCGGTGGTGCCGACGGGTGCGGTGTAGCCGAAGCGGGCCCGCGTCTCCACCGTGACGCCTGTGGCGGTGGCGGCCTGCCGGCGGCGGCGCTTGCGAACGCGGGGCTGCCAGCGCTGCCGCACCGCCTCATCGACCTTCGCCGTGACCTCGGGCGGCGGGTGCTTGCGGGCGCCGCGCCGGTAGCGGTTGACCGAGTCGGCGGTGACACCGATCTCCGCCGCCACGGCTTTCGTACTGCCCAACTGCCGGATCAGGAAGCCGATCCGGCCCTTCAGCGTCCTGGGCGGCTCCTGGGTGAACGACTCGCGGTCGGCGCGCTCGATGGCGTCCCCGATCTCTCCCGTCACGGCCCTACTCCCCTTCGTCCAGGACGGCGTCGCCGCCCTTGATGTGACGGGCCGGATTCAGGCCCTGTTCCATCAGGTCGACCGCCCACAGCATCGTCTGCACACCCTCCAGCTTCGCCAGCCCCGGCGTCGGGCCGAGGCGGAACCCGCCGGGCTGCGGCTTGCCGGACGCGGCGTAGGGGAGGAAGTCGAGCGGGCTCTCCCCCGGGCTGGGGTAGACGACGCAGTCGGACAGCACCGCGAGCGGGAACAGGCCCGTCGTCCTGGCCATGTTGGAGAGCTTGCGGTGCATGTTCACCCGCGCCTTGGAGATGACGGCGGCGCGGATGTCGGGGCGCCAGGTCGGGCGTTCCAGCGCCGGCCACCGCTCCCCCGCCTTGTAGGACTTGCCCTGCGGGCGCTCGCGCAGCTTGCCGACGCCGTCTTTGACCGTCGCCTTGATCGCGGCCAGCACGGCGGCCATCACCGGGTCGTTCTGCTTGTGGTCGTGCATTGCGGCGAGAAACTGGCGGTCGTCCAGGTCCTTGGTGACGCCGAGGTCGGCGAGGGTGTCGACGTAGGCGGTCGTGCCACGGGTCCAGGTACGCACCGCTCTCGCGACGCAGGTAGGCCTCGATCGGTGAGACGTTGTAGCCGAGTTCCTGGGCGTAGGCGACGGTGTGCGTCTGATACCAGGCCGGCCCTGTGGGACGGGTGCCGTCAGGGACGAAAGGGCTGGGCAGGCGCGGGTCGAGCTCGACGTGCGAGAGGTCGACCCGCCAGGAGCCGGGGATCTTCGGATTGAAGGCGGGGGCGTGGAAATAGTCCGGGGCGGACAGGCCGACGACCAGGCGGGCCGCGGCCGCGAGGAACGCGGTGTTCAGGTCCAGGCCGACCGCGTACGGCAGCGTGCACTCCTCATCGCTGAGCAGGTCGACGTCGCGCACCCACTGGTAGGCCTCTCGTTGAGGAAGCCGCCGGTCCAGCCGGATTTGACGACGACCGGGTGTTCGGCAGTGGCCTCCGGCGGCGCCGGGTCCACCGGCTCCGACCCCAGACTCCCGGGATTGTGGCCGGACACCCAGTTCCCGGTCGCGCGGTCCTGCACGGCCCGGGTCGGCGGGCGAAGTGCCGTCATCAGCTCAAGGCCGGAAACAGCCGTGGAGCCCCGCGGGGTGATCACCCGCTGGGCATAGACGCCGAGTACACGGGCGATGTCGGCCGGCTCCATGTCCGCGACGCCGGGCCAGGACCGCTCATCGAGAGCGTCCCAGGACAGCAGCGCCAGCTGCACGCACTGCCGATGCCCAGCCTGCGCCTTGCGGTAGATCCGCGCCCACGGGCCGAAACCGCGCTGAGTGAGCTGCCACTTGGCCTTGGCCACCTGCTTGACGACGGCGTGGTCGGTGGGCAGACGCAGGGAGCGGCGCTGCTCGTGACCCTCCAGGCGCTCAGGGAGTCCGAGTTTCACGGCGGCCGCGGCGGTGAGGACGATCAGCGGATCGGAGTCCTTGCCGTTGCGGTGCAGCTTCGGCGCACCGAGGCCTGACTCCTTCAGGGTCCACTCCACCAATTCGGGGATGGTCCGGGCGGGGCAGTCCAGCACGACCCCGTCGACTCCGTAAGCGGAGCCGTCACCGTCCAGCACGGCGAGCGGCCCATGGGGGAACCGCGAGTTCAGGACAGGCCCGGCGGTCTTCTTCGGGGCCGGGCGACGCGACGATATCGCAGGGCGGGCGGCCGGACTCTCAGGTGCGACCGACACGGCAGGCACCTCCACCGCTTCGGTGATCTCCCGCGCGGGATCCACAGGTGCGGTCCGGCCGGTGGACGCCCTGGGAACCGCCGCAGAGGGGGATTCGGCAGCGGGGGCGGGAGTAGGTACGGAAGCGGCGCCGGGCGCCCGGTGCTTCGCGCCGGGCGCCGGGTGCTTACCAGCCCAGCCGTCCAGCAGCCGCCGGTCCGCCGACAGACGCGGCTCCTTCGGCTCGCTCCGGCCGTTCTCCCAGTTCTTGATGCTCTGCGTCGACGTCTTCATCGCGGCTGCCAGGCGGGCCTGCGTAATGCCCGCGGCCTCACGCAGCACGCGCACGCTCCGCAGGGGGCGGAAGCTGCGGCTCCTCCTCGAGCAGCGCGTCGACGGACGCGAACAACTCTTCCTCACTGGTTGCCATACACGCCTCCTCCCCCTGAACACTAGCATTATTTAACCAGTTATTTACCTGCCCGATTAGCCCGATCGGAGCAAGGTGACCGGCGGGCCGGCGGGTGGCTGCCTTGTGCCTCTCCTTGCCGCACCCGGAGCTGCCGCCGCCGGCTGCTCGGCCGACCTCTGTCCTGTCTCTGCGATGTGCAGGCAGTCCCGTTCTTCTGTAGGTGTCCGCGATCGAGCTGCTGCCCCGCTGCCGGCGGCGGATCAACTCCTACGGCATCCGTCTGGGTCACCGCACCTACGACAGCGCGGAGTTAAGCCCGTTGCGCCGCCAGCCGTCCGGTGCCGCCCCGGACGGGCGGAGCTGGGAGCTCCACTATGACCCCTGCGACATCTCCCGCATCCGGGTACGCAACCACCGCGAGGGCAGCTGGATCACCTTGATCTGGCGGCACCTTCGCACTGCCCCGATGCCGATGGGCGAGCCTGGGACCACGCCCGCCGCATCCCGGCCCAGCGCGGCATCGACCCGGTGACCGAGGAGGAGATCGCCCAGGCCGCCATCGTCCTGCTGGACCGCGCTGTCTACGGCCCGGGGAACGAACCCGCGAACTGATCTCCGTAGTGCGACGTGCCGCCGAGTCCTCCGGTACGCCGGATCGCCCTGGCGGCGGTGCGGCCACTCCTGCCCCGCTACGCGAGAGCGGGCATGACGTGCCGATGGCGGCCCCGCCAGGTGCGGCCTTCGAAGTAAGCGAGTCCGAGGACACAGCCCGAGGCCTGCCAGCCGCTGCGGGCCCGCCTCCGGATGGGGCAGCAGATCCTGACCGGTCGGCGATTCGGTCAGAAAGGGCAGCGGACCGGGTCATGAGACGGGCCGGAAGACGGTGGCGGAGCCGATGACGCGCGAGCCGAACCTTTCGCGAACACGGTCGACGGCTGCTACGACGTCCCCTCCGCAGCCCCACATTACCGAACGGAATAGCGAAACACGTGGGCCGGTAAGCCGATCACGAGCGGGGGAGCCATGACGGGGTTCACAGATCAGTCACTAGTCATCCACCGTAGCTGCGTAGTTTCATCCAGGCAGTGGCTTCCAGAAGCCGTCGGCAGGATCCAGCCCCGATGCCGGCCCGCTGTCCAGCAGCGTGCACAAAAACATCAGTACGCCGCTCGATGGTGCACGAGTTCCGACCAATTCGCCTCAAGTGCCAACCGCCACCTGCTCATTCCTCCGAGGAGAAACGATGCCCGATAACAAGCCGGTAGCTCAACACCGCACTGCTACCGTGAAGAATCGGAAGATCTTTTACCGCGAAGCAGGGGACCCGGACGCTCCGGCGATCGTGCTGCTGCACGGCTTTCCCGCTTCGTCCCACATGTTCAGGAATCTTATTCCAGATCTAGCGGACCGCTATCACATCATCGCTCCTGACCACATCGGATTCGGATTCTCCGATGCACCATCAGTCGATGATTTCGAGTACTCGTTCGAGAACCTTACCGCGCACACTCTGGAACTGATTGAACAGCTCGGCCTCCAAAAGTTCGCCCTCTATATCCAGGACTACGGAGCCCCCATCGGGCTGCGCATCGCCAGTCGCAATCCTGACCGAGTCACAGCGCTTCTCGTCCAGTCAGGGAACGCGTACCTGGAAGGCTTCACATCCTTCGCGGACACCCTCGTTGCGTACACGCAAAATCGTCAGGACAACGAGGCAGGCGCCCGTGAGTACCTGACGGCTGCGAAGACTCGGTGGCAGTACACGCACGGTGTCCCTGCCGACCGTATGCACCAAATCGCTCCGGAAACGTGGACTCTCGACCAGGTGTTGATGGACCGCCCCGGCAACAAGGAAGTTCAGCTGCAACTATTCTGGGACTACCAGTTCAACATCTCTCTTTATTCGGAGTTTCAGGAGTACTTCCGCAAGCATCAGCCTTCGACGTTGATCACATGGGGAAAGAACGACGAGATTTTCGGTGCTGCTGGAGCATACGCATACAAGAGAGACCTGCCCGATGCAGAGCTCCATCTTCTCGACGCCGGCCACTTCGCTCTTGAGTCTCATGGGTCCGAGATCGCGGATTTGATCCGAAACTTTCTCCAGCGAGCTTTCGCTTGAAAACGTCGCGACGGTGGTCGAACACTACGGCAATTCAGCGGGTCCCCGGTTGACGACGGTGCCACGGAGCGACCGTCAGCTGTCTGCGGACGGACTGGCTCATCCGGAGGGTGCACCTGAGCAGAGTGGCCGCGAACATGGGAGCAGTTCATACGATTCGGATTCCGACCCGGTGCGAATTACTCAAAGAATAGCGAACCGCCGGGTGTGAGCAGTCGACTCAACCGAGACCCGCGAGCCGCTTCAGAAATCACAGCTCTGCTCGAAGACTTCAAAGCACAACCTCATCCTTCGGAGTTCACGATGCCCGAATCCACAGTGTCGCCTTCTGCGACGGAGGGGTCCACGCGAGAGCGCGCGGAACGGACCCGGACATCTCAAGCATCAGCAGATCTTCGACAGAAAGCCCTCCTGCCTGGCGGTGCATGGCGTTACAGCGCCCTGGAGGGGCTGCTGTCGTTCACTTTGCTGTTCGGAGTCACCACCATTGTTCGATGGCTCGTGGGCCCGTCGTCTCTATCGATCAAGATCGGCGATGGACGCCTGAGCTTCTTGACTGTCGGCGTGACTGTTGGACTGCTCATTTCTGCCCTCATTTTGAGCCGACCTGGCAGAATAAGCGGCGGGCATATGAATCCCGCAATTTCGGTCGCCATGTGGCGTTTCGGAATATTTCCCGGCCGCCTGGTAATTCCTTATGTCGTCGCACAGTTCGCCGGATCCGTAGCGGGAGTGATAGTGGCCCGCCTCGTATGGGGTACGGCTACCGAGGAGCCACCCGTAACTTATGCGGTAATCCACCCCGCAGCAGGGTGGACGGCGACCTGGTTGTTTGCTGCTGAGGCCGTAACTACGGGCATCGTCATCTATGCTGTCGGCTACTTTCTCCAGTCTCCTCGACTTGCTCCTCTAGTTCCGTGGCTGGCGGGGATCCTGATCGGAGCCGCGATCGCGTTGCTGGGAAACGTCACAGGGGCGTCGATGAATCCAGTGCGCCAATTCGGACCGGCACTTCTTTCCGCCGAATATTCGTTCCTGTGGGTCTACCTGGCAGCACCTATGGCGGGTGCTCTTGCCGCCGCACTTCTCCTCGGCTTCACGAGAAGGCGTCGCGCCGTCCTGACGCATCGTCTGTGCGGCACTCAGGAGGACGGATCTGCCGTGCCCATCAGCCATGCGGCGTGAATTGCGGCATCGTGCGTTCTCGCCGCCGCCCAGCGCTGACGCTCACATACGACACGTAGGAGATGTCATTCCATGACAGACTCACTCAAGCGCCTCTGCGAAGAAGGCGTCGCGATCTGGCTGGGCGGCCTGCCGGCGATCACCGAGGTCATCGGCCTCGGCATCAGCGTCAACGTCACGCTGATCTTCTCGCTGGAGCGCTACCGCCAGGTCATGGACGCCTACCTGTCCGGCCTGGAGCATGCCAAGGAGCGCGGCCTGGACCTGTCGAAGATCCACTCCGTGGCGTCCTTCTTCGTGTCCCGGGTGGACACCGAGATCGACAAGCGGCTCGACGCGCTCGGCACCGACGAGGCCAAGGCCGCCCGCGGCAAGGCGGGCCTCGCCAACGCCCGGCTCGCCTACCAGGCGTACGAGGAGGTCTTCGCCGGCGAGCGCTGGGCCGCGCTGGAGAAGGCCGGCGCCAACAAGCAGCGTCCGCTGTGGGCCTCCACCGGTGTGAAGGACCCCGCCTACAAGGACACCCTGTACGTGGACGACCTGGTCGCCCCGAACACGGTGAACACCATGCCGGAGGCGACCCTGTTCGCCGCCGAGGACCACGGCTCAATCACCGGCAACACCGTCGCCGGCACCTACGAGCAGGCCCGCGCCGAGATCGACGCCGTCGAGAAGCTCGGCATCTCCTACGACGAGGTGGTCCAGCTCCTCGAGGACGAGGGCGTGGACAAGTTCGAGGCGTCCTGGAACGACCTGCTCAAGTCGACCGAGGCGGAGCTCCAGCGCCTCGCCCCCTCGATTCCCGAGACTCGCACCATCGGTTCGGTACGGAAACAGCGGGCTGCGTCTGCAGGTCATTCCCACTCAACAAGTCATGCATAAAAGAGTCAGCCCCTTCGCTCAGAATCTCTGGACGTACCGCTTGATCCCCTCAACCTCCCAGGAGCCACGGTGAAGATCTTCCGAGTACGACGAATGCGCACGATCAGCCTTCTCACCCTTGTAGGTGCGCTGGGCGTGACTGGCATATCCGGAACCCAGGCAGCGGACAACGCTGGCGATCGGCAGCCCAGGGCGAATACACAGCGCTCAAGCAGGACAGCGCCCAAGCCCACGGTGGTGCTCGTCCACGGGGCCTGGGCGGACTCCTCCGGGTGGGCGAAGGTCGCCCGTGACCTGCAGGCTCAGGGCTACCAGGTCCTCGCACCGCCCACTCCGCTTCGCGGGCTGAGCGAAGACTCGGAGTACCTGTCGGCGTTCCTCCGCGACCGAACTACCGGCCCGGTTGTCCTGGTCGGTCACTCGTACGGAGGGGCCGTCATCACGAACGCCGCCACGTCGGACAAGGATGTCGAAGCCCTTGTCTTCATCAATGCGTTCGTTCCGGACGCAGGTGACAGTGTCCTCGGACTGCTGGACCCGAATCACCAACTGGACCCGGCCGACCTCTTCGAGTTCATGCGCTACCCGGGTGCTCCGGACGGCGACTACGACCTCTACATGAAGCAGAACGTTTTCCCGGACGCCATCGCGAATGGGATCCCGGCGCGCGACGCGGCCGCGATGGCTGCGGCACAGCGGCCTGTCACTCTGAGCGCACTCACGGACAGGTCCGACACTCCGGCCTGGAAATCGCTGCCGAGCTATTACCTGCTGGGAACCCAGGATCACATCGTTCCCCCCACCCTCCAACGCGCGATGGCCGAGAACGCGGGAGCCAAGATCACTGAAGTGAAAGCCGGCCATCTCCCGATGATCACCAGCCCGCGCGCCGTTGAGAAGCTGATCATCGAGGCAGACCGGTCCACCCCGGCACGCTGAAGTGGATTGCAGGAGTCCGGGCACGCGTCTCCGCTGCAGCCGGCCCCGGTTCCTCTCGTCGCGCCACCTGTAATGACGCGAGGCCATGGCTGGGATCCCATCGGGGGCACCGCGGGAACATCCCGGCTCCATGCCGCCCTGGAGGCTCCACCAGCATCGCAGAATCCGAGACCAGAGCCATGATCCGCCAAAGCGAGGGAAGCCCGATGAGGGGTCCGGTCAGCATCGCGGATGCCTCAGCCGACAGGCCCGGGTTCGGCCATCCCGAACAGCATTGCCTCGAAGTGAGCGAAAGCCGGGACGACACAGCGTGCACCATCCGCGTACGTCGTGCCCTGCCACATCGCGGCCGCCGAACGGTCGGCGCACGGTGTTCTGCCGACCACATGGGTTCAGCGCACGTCACCGAGAACCGTGGCCCGGACGTGGGTCCCCATCCTCACATCGGGCCACAGACCGTCACATGCCTGACTGGTGGCCAGGTGTTGCACCATGACGGGCTGGGCTCAGAGCAGGTCGTCAAGCCCGGACAACTGAATTTGACGACATCCTCACGTGAGTGCGGAACTCGACCTGCACCGTCCAGTGCGGTACCTCTGCGCCGCGACTTCGAGTACGCTCTCGCGCTCCTTGCAATATGTGCATCTCCCAGCTCAATGCCTGCGCCTGCTGCCTGAGCATCCACGTGCGTGACGCCCTGGAGGCCGACAAGACACAGCAGCGCATCGTGGTCCTGCCGGCCTGGCGTGACACCGAGCTCTTCACCGATCAAGAACGCGCCGCCCTCACTCTGGCCGAATCGCTGGTCAGCTTCCTGACAGCCGCCGACAAGACCTCGACTACGGCGAGGCTGCCTGCTTCCTCAGCCCCGAGCAGCTGTCCGTCATCAGCTGGGCCTCGATCGTCATGAACGCTTTCAACCTGGCCTCGATCGTCAGCCGGCATCACACCCCTCCGCGCCACAATCCACCCTCTTCTCACCGTGATGGAGACAGCAGCCAATGAACCGCACTGTCCGCGACAACGCCGAGGCCAGCCGCTACGAGATCTTCGAGGACGGCCGGCTGGCCGGATTCACCGACTACAAGATCACCGGCAAGAAAATTGCGTTCAACCACACCGAGACCCTTGACGGCTTCACCGGACGCGGCGTGGCCGGTCACCTCATCGCCGAGGAACTGGCCGACGCCCGGCGCCGCAATCTGGCCGTCCTGCCCTTCTGTCCTGTGGTCCGCGGGAGAATCGCCCGCCAACCCGAGGAACACCTCGATCTTGTGCTCATCGAGGACCGGCAACGCTTCGACCTCCCCGCCTGACCGTTGACGCTCGCTTTCGCCAAAAGGCATGGTTCGTCGCAGAGGAGTTGGCCTCGAAGCGAAGTGGACAGGCAGGTGCATCCGGAGCGCGTAAGTGACGCCCCGGCGCTCTCAGTTGGGCGGGACCGCGTAGTCCGCGCCGGCTGGCTCCTCCCGTCTGGGGGGAGAGGTCAGGCCGGCGGTGAGGGGGGCGCTTGGGGGGTATGTATCGCCCCCTTGCTCCTCGTCTGTCGCCAATTCCGCCCGTCCTGTCGAGGGCGACGGCCACGGTGCCGTCCTCGATGAAGGAGAATGACCCTCCGTGGGAGACATCAGCGTCAGCCACTGACGCACACACCTCATACACCGTGGATGTGTCTGCGTGAGCCGAAGTCACGGGAATCGCACCAAGGCTGACGTGTTGTCACTCGGCGGCGTCGGCCGGCGTTGACATGAGGTTGGGCCGGAGCCCGCCTGGCAGGCCAGGACCTCTGTCGTTGAGGGACGAAGGCCCTCTCGGCAGTCACGGCGTCACGGGCAGGTCGGCATGCTGGCGTCTGGTCGCGAAGCATGACGATGAGGTCCTCGCGGGTCATGCTTTTGCCCCGGTGACGGGTAGCCGCCAATCGGCTCCGGGTGGCAAGTACCTCTGACCAGCTCTCCTCCTCGTGCCGACTGACCGATCGCGAGTGGCTCCGCGACCACCAGCAGCAGAGCCGGAGAGGTATCCGCGTCGGCTGCTTTCGCCGGATGTCTCGTCCGCCAACTCCATGTGAACCGGAACTCGCCTGCTTCGAGTATCACTGACGAACCTGGAGGTCGACTCATGCCTGACATCACCATGGCCTGTTCGCATGCGCCCGAATCCCCGCTCGCGTTGCTGCTGAGGACGGCCGCCGACGTGAATGGCCCCAGCGCGATCGAGCAGCGCGAGGACGCGGAGACTGCCGCTGCGTACCACGCCTGGGCTGCCTACCCGCGCACCATCGCCCAGGCAGTGGAGCCCGCGGACTGGCAGGGATTGTCGGCCACGGATCACGGCGGCAGGTACTTCAAGCCGTCGGCCGTGGCGTGGCTGGACGGCGGTCTGTGGCTGCACCACACCCTGCGCATCACCGAGCACGGGGCCGCGGCCGACGTCCTCACGCTGATCTTGCCGTGCGCCTGTGGCCGCTACACCGACATCACCGTGGACAGCGAGGGGAGGCTGCTTGAGTTGCTGGCGGAAATGACGGCAGCGGGCGGCCGGTCGGTGCATGACGAGACGAGGGGCGACTGCCACTGCACATCGGCCGTGCCGCGGCCGGACGGACTGCGTTGACATTTTCTCCCTCTCGAAGTGGGAAGGCATTCCTGCCGCGCCATTGAACGCTCCGATGTCGAGTGGGTTTTCCTGCTGTGCTGTGCGGAGCGGGTCCGGATGGCCTTCTTACCGGCGATCCGCCTGGGTCAGGGCCGCGGCTGTTCTCCGCCGTGGCCCGACTCGGCAGACCGCCCGCAGCCTCGCCGGACGCTGTCCACGACAGCAGGCGCCGGTCGAGCACGGCAGCTGAGGTCCTGGCGCATCTTCTGCAGGTATCGGCGCAGCCCCATCTGGGGATGCTGCGGCCGGCCCTGCTTGGAAAGGCAGGACCGACTCAATTAGCCGGCTACGCATGTCAGTCGATCGGGGACCACTCTGACGAAGCTTGGCGGATGTCATCGTTCGGAGTGGACAGCTCCTACGCGCAGGCCGTGTGCGGAGTGGTCGCTGCATTCGTTCGTGCTGAGCGGAATATTGAACTGATCTTTCGAACCCGGTGAGTACACGCGGAGGAAAGCCACACTCTTGATTTGGCATTCAGCTCCGGACAGGCCGGACTGTCCGTTGCGGGCCTGCACCTCCGCGACAGCGTGCCCGTTCGGGACCAGTGTGACCCTTGCCGCCGGGGAGTTCGTATCGCGAGATGCGGCGTCCCCGATCTGCACACCGTCACGTCCTCGAAACGAAACCCCCGGGAATCCGGTGAGTGAGCACGGATTGTCGCCGGTGTTCTGGAAGGAAAGTTGGAAATTTGTCATACCGCCGCCACCCTCACGGTTTTCCATAGCAACCTTCAGATTGCCTGACTCACACTGGGCTACAGCATCTCCATCTCCCTGCGATGTACTGTCAACATCCGAGTCGTCTCGTGCAGAATCTTCACTCGCCCCACTATCCTGTATTTCGTTACGCGGACCATTTGATGCGAGGGAATCCGCACTCGAATCGGCAGCACCGACCCTCGAAGGCTTGGGGGTGCTGCCAGCGTCGTCATTCCCCGGTCCACACGCTGTCAGTGCCATCCCAGCAACGGTGACAACGAGAGCAGATACAACTCGACGACCGGTTGCGATATTCATGCGCGCCTTCTTGTCCATAGAAATCGGTATGGAATTCTTTAAATTATCAGCCCCGGGCGAACGGGAGATGATCTCCCTTGATCGCGCTCCACAATGAGCTGTACGCGGCCCAAAGCGATTGAGTCGCTCCGACGGTTCGAGTGATGGCCGTGCGGTAAATTCGACCTGGATACAGCGGGAAGGGAACGGGCCAGGGTCGGCTCGTGCCAGGCTGCCCCACAGCGGACCTGATGGTTTTTCGGACTTCAAATCAAGTCTTGTCGGACCACACGGTGAACTACTGCGGTACATGTATATTTATCGCATCCGTAGGCCACGTCGTTCACCAGCTCGACCAGGGAGGCCGGGGCCGGAGGATACCGTCCTCTCGCTCTGCGAGACCGGA